>JAQUCE010000078.1 GCA_028686345.1 Kiritimatiellia bacterium | reverse complement strand
ACCTCCAGCCCTTCGGTGGTCTGGCTGATCAAAGGATTGGAGCCATTGCCAATCGCCACAATCACGGTATCAACCTCCATCATAAACTCACTGCCCTTGATGGGCACTGGGCGCCGGCGACCGGAGTCATCGGGTTCGCCCAGCTCATAGCGCAAACACTCCATGGCTGTAACGCGGTCTTTAGCGTCGCCGAGAATACGGACAGCATTCTGCAGCATATGGAATTTGACCCCCTCTTCGCGTGCATGGGCGACCTCCTCCACACGGGCGGGCATCTCCTTCTCGGTGCGGCGGTAGACCAGATGAACCTCCTGCGCGCCGAGTCGCACCGCGGTGCGGGCGGCATCCATCGCCACATTGCCGCCCCCGAGAACCGCGACCTTTTTGGAGTTATACATCGGGGTATGGGCCCGTTTCACATCGTAGGACTTCATCAAGTTAGAGCGCGTCAAGTACTCGTTGGCCGAGAAAACGCCCACCAGGTTTTCACCGGGAATATCCATGAAGCGGGGCAGCCCCGCGCCGGAGCCGATAAACACCGCATCAAAGCCGTCCTCCTCCAACAGATCTTTGATCTTGCGTGTGCGGCCGACCACAAAGTTGGTTTTAACCTCAACGCCCATTGCCACCAGGGTGTCGATCTCGTTTTTCACAATCTCTTTCGGCAGACGGAACTCCGGGATGCCATAGATCAGCACACCACCGGGCTTATGGAACGCCTCGAACATGGTCACAGCATGGCCCTCGCGGCGCACATCCGCGGCCACCGTGATGCTGGCCGGGCCGCTGCCGATCACCGCCACCTTCCTGCCGGTTTCCGGCTTGACCTCGGGCACCCCCTGTTGCCCCTGTTCGCGCTGCAGGTCAGCCACATAGCGCTCAACCCGGCCAATGGCAACCGACTTACTCACATCCTTCAGTGCCTTGCCCAGTGTGCATGGCAGCTGACACTGCACCTCCTGCGGACAGACCCGCCCGCAGACCGCTGGCAGCAGTGAGTTCTCCCGGATAATCTCAGCTGCGTCATCAAAGCGCGCCTCTGCGGCGGCCTTCAAAAAATCGGGGATTCGAATTGACACTGGACACCCACTCACGCAGGGGGCATTCCTGCACTGCAAGCAGCGCATGGCCTCCAGTTGCGCCTGCTCAGCAAAATAGCCCAAGGCCACCTCACTCATATTACGGCTGCGCTCCACAGGATCCTGCGCGGGCATCTCCTGCACAGGGATCGCCATGCGCGCTCTCGGCTTTAAATCCACACTCTTTAGCTCAGCCAGCCTCTCAGCGGCCGCGCTCCTCAAACTCTCTGGTGAAACATGCATTGTGCAATCCTTCATTCAATTATTGTAACTGCTCAAGTAATAACCTCTTATCAGCCTTTCAGTTCAGCGGCAGCGTCATCAAGCTGGCAGTGGTGCGCCTGATGATGTTTGTCCTCGCTCACCTTGTAGGCACCCAGACGTTTGATCATGTTATCAAAATCAACCAAATGCCCGTCAAACTCAGGACCATCCACGCAGACAAACTTCGTTTCATCGCCAACTGTCACGCGGCAACCGCCGCACATCCCAGTGCCGTCGATCATAATCGTATTCAGCGAAACCACGGTCGACACGCCATAGGGGCGGGTGGTCTCAGAGGCGAACTTCATCATAATCGGCGGGCCGATAATCACCGCCAAATCGGGTTTAGGTGATTGTTCGCAAAGCTCTTGGAGCGGCGCGGTCACAAGCCCCTTGCAGCCATACGAGCCATCATCGGTCATGATAATCAGCTCATCGGCGATCTCCCGCATCTCCGGCTCCATAATCAGCAGCGATCTGTTCCGGGCACCCATGATGATACTCACCTTGTTGCCAGCGGCTTTCATGGCCTGGGCAATCGGGTACAGCGGAGCCACTCCAATGCCGCCGCCCACACAGACAACATGGCCGACCTGTCTAATGTGAGTTGGCTGTCCGAGCGGACCCAGCAGATCAGGGATCTTATCGCCTGGCTCCAGCTCGGCCAGCAGGTGAGTTGTACGTCCGACACTCTGAAAGACAATCGTGATGGTACCAGCCACGGGATCAGCGTCGGCGATGGTCAAAGGAATACGCTCGCCAAAGTCGTCATCCACCTGCAGAATAATAAATTGTCCGGGTTTACGTTCATTGGCAATCAGCGGACTCTCAATCCACATCCGATAGACCTCATCCGCAAGCCGTTCTTTTTTAATAATTTTATTCATCCATTACCACCTGTTTCTGATTTTCAAATTCCCGTAGTTCAAAAAGTAAGCATAAATAATAGCAAAAGAAGGGGTAAGATTAACAGGAAAAACCGCGATTTATGCTAAACGCTTGATTTTACAAAGAAAATATTTTACTCTACATCCAAAAGGCATTCCAAAGTTATGGATAAAATACCATTTAGAAAAGTTCCGCTGCGGGTTAGGCTCACCTTAGTTAAAGGGGTGTTGCGACGCTGCTTTTTAAATCAGTGTCGCAAGAAGTATGTCCGGCAACACCTGGCCAGCCGCCAAGGCGAGTGTCGGCGGTGCAGCGTATGCTGTCAGCTTTCAGCCCCGTGCCCCGCGCTCCAGTGGAGCGACCCAAAGTGCGTTGAATGCAAGCTGTATAAATACTACCGCCTGCCGAACTGCTGCACCTTCCCGATTGACGAGCGTGATCTGGCAGATCGGGATCTGCTTGCCCCTGACACCAAGTGCGGTTATCACTGGTAGTCGCGTAGGCGGCCGGAAAAAACAAGAAGTTCAGAGCGTGCTCTTTGTTTCTCCAAACGCGGGGCGTTTGTTACTGTAGCAGCGGGCTCTTAATCATTAACATTTCAATGAGGGCGAAAACTTTTAGCACATCACACAAGTTCTTTTGGTTGCCTGCCTGTGCGTAGTCCGCAGACAGGCGGCGACTAGCTGCTTTAGTGTAGTAGTCGCTCTATGAGCGACATAGGCCGCTCGTCAAGCGGCATCGGTTGACGATGCTGTGCGACGATGTTGGCGGACGGTTTTATTTAATCCTGGGGAAGAGGCGGATATTACGATACTCAACCGCGGTGTGATCGCCCTGAAAATAGATCGGCCCGGAGCGGTTGTCGTCAGCGTCAAGCGCGCCGCCAGTGCAACCTTCCAATGGCTGGTTGTCAATCACCAGCAACCCGTTCAGCCGTACCGTGACATGCCGATCAGCTAGAATAATATCAAAGTCCTGCCACTCACCGGCAGGTCGGGCAGCGTTCACCAATGCTGGTATGCGGCTGTAGACGCTGCCTATGCCTGTTAAACTCTTGTTGCCGTGAGAGTCGGTCACCTGCACCTCATAACGACCTCGCAGATAAATGCCGCTGTTGCCGCCGCGGGGCAGCCGCACCTCCAGTTGCAGACGAAAGTCATCAAACTCCCGCACGGTTCTAATATTGCCGAACTGTCGGGCACCAGCCCCCTCTTCAAGCTGTGGGTTGTTCGACAATATGCCGTCACGGGCCGACCAGGCGTTGTTGTCATCTGCCTTAGTCAGCGACCATCCACTCAGATCGGTGCCATTGAACAGCTCAACAGGTTTGTCGAACACAAGCGCGCTCAAATCCGGTGCTGGCGGCAGCGCAGGTGCGCGCTTGCCATGGATCGTCTTGTAGAACGCCTTTTGCCCAGTCGGCAAAACGCGGTCAACTACCATGGTCATACTATCGCCTGCAACAGTTGCGCTCAAGGTATCGACACCCAGTTGATCGCGCTTCATACCGTTGACAGTCATGTACCAGTGATAATAAGGTCGCACAATCACCAGTTTGTCCTGCTCCCTGCGGATCTCCTTGATTTCATCAACACCGCCGATCTCCCACATCATCCACCCCCTGGTCTTTTCAGGGCTCTCTTCCACCTTGAGCCACACAGCCAGGCCCGCGGGTGAGGTCAGCGACCATGCACCGTTAAAATTGTCTGCCGCGGAGGTAAATCCGACCAGCAACAGAAGAGGAAACAGGAATGTTGTTTTTAATTTTAGCATACAGCACCAGCTTTCATTGTGTTTTTTGAAAAATAGCAAACGTCTCCGAATTATACAGCACCCTTGAAATTAAATGAAGCGTGAAAGTGACAACCGTGCACCTTGTGGGCGCATCTGCGAATCGGTGCATATTGCCGGACAACCTTCAAAATCATTGTTGTCCACCGCATAGCGGAGGACATACTTATGTTGCAATAAAGTAAATCCGTCGTTATACGGTGGATTATTGCATTGATTTGCAGATGCGCAGTGCCCACAGCAGTTCCCATCTCAGCCCTTGCCTTTCAAACATTGCTCCAGTACAATTAAAAGTTTAGGCTAGCCATGATTAAAAAGTTTTACAGTGAACGGAGAAAATTACTATGCGAATAAAATCCTTAAGCCTGTTAGTATCACTCGCTGTTTTAGCTGCCATCAGTTCAGCTCCGGCGGCTGAGAATCCCCCTGCTGCGACATATGCTGACTGGGCCATCGGCCCCTACCTGCAGAGCCCGACGCCAACAGCCATGACAATCTGCTTTGTCTCCGATCATGCGGCCGACGTTTCCATTCGCGTCAAACCCGGTGCGCAAAACGCATGGATCTCACACCCGGCAATTGGAACGCTGATTCCGAACACCGCCGCTACAGTCTGGAAGTGCCGGCTCAAAAATCTTGCACCCAACACCGCATATGAGTATTCGCTGGATCATACAGCGAACAACACTAAGGTCACCGGGAAAACTTATACCTTCAAAACACCCTCCTTAAACAATACCGAAACGCGTTGGATTGTGCTCAACGATGTTCATAACCGCATGGCAACCGTGGATGCGCTGATGGAGCATGTTAGTCCACACGACTACGAATTCTCCATTCTGCTCGGCGACTGCTGGAACGACCCTACGTGGGGCAAGAGCGGCGAAACCATTATGAAAACCCTGGAGAGCTTTATTCGTAATTTGCACGGGCACGAAAAGCCGATCCTCTATGTGCGCGGCAACCACGAGTGGCGCGGTTATTTTGCTGACAAGCACGGATATCTCTTCGACCTGCCCAACCTCGACCCCACTGCCTCCCGCTATGAACAGAACTATTACTTCTCGTTTGCCGCGGGCCCAGTCCGCTTTTTGTTCGCCGACTGCGGCGAGGACGGCAACAAGCGCGAAGAGCTTTTCCAGCCCTACCGCCAACGTCAGACCCAATGGCTGGCCGATGAGATAAAAAAACCGGAGTACGCCTCCGGCAAATACCGTATTTTCGCCAGCCATATTCCGCTCTTTAATGAAAACCAGTGGCATGCCGGTCGCTGCCGGGAGCTTTGGTCATCAACCCTGGCGCAAGCAAACCTCGATCTAGCGCTGGCTGCCCACGACCACCAGTGGCGGGTGCTTAAAAAGAACTGCGCCTGCGTCAACAAGAAGTGTGAACACTGCGGCCAGAGCGGAGTATGCCCGCACTCGCCCCCTTATCCGCTGGTCATCGGCGGCGGCCCCTCGCTCAAAGAGGGAACCGTGATGCTGCTGCAAGCCGACAGCGCAAACCTATCAATGCGCATGCAGAATTGTGCAGGCACTGTGATCGCCGAGTTTGCGGGAATGGCGCGTGAGTAAAAAGTGTGCACCAATCGGTTGCAATACACGTTACAGCTGCAGGCCGCGGGCCTTGACCGCGCCGCGCAGCGAAAGTTTAGCGCACGCAACTTCAACCCATTCAACTGTTTACACCTCCAACCTTTATATGGTATGATGCTCGTCTTTTTTTGAATCATGTCAAAGGGCAAATCAATGGTCAAGCAAGCAAGAGAGTTCCTCTATCAGAGTTCCATACTCGTGTTCGGCAGCGTCCTGTGCGCATTTTCTGTGAAGGTTCTACTGATGCGCCACAATTTGCTCTCCCACGGCACAACGGGTTTGGCGCTTCTAATTTTTTACAAGTGGCCAGGGCTTGGGCTTCCGATGAGCGTTATTTACCTGCTCATCAACCTGCCTGTGTTTCTTCTGGGGTGGCGTTTTGTGGGACGGCGCTTTATCTTGTATTCAATGTGGGGCATGGTTATCTATAGTGTGGCCTTGTACTTCACAAGGCTGGAGCTGGATGTTGGCGAGCCCATGCTGGCGACCTTGGTCGCAGGCGCGATCTCCGGCACAGGCGTTGCTATGATTATGCGCTCTTATGGCTGCGGCGGCGGATCGGATATCCTCTGTGTGATTTTGAATAAATTCTTTTCAATCACATTGGGCACAGGCGCGCTGTTGATCAACGTTGTTATTTTAGGCGCGCTGGCACTGGCGTTTCCCATCGAAAAAGTGCTTTACACCCTTGTCTTTATCTTTGTCAGCGCCCAGTTCACTGACAAGGTGTTTCATGGCTTCGCCCGACGCCGAACAGCGCTCATCGTCTCTGATCATTGGCAAGCCATTACTGAAGCCCTCAACACTCATCGGATCGGTGTCACGCTGCTCCATGGGCAAGGAGGGTTTCGGGGAGAGAAGCGTACCTTGCTTTACTCGGTGCTGACCGCCCGCGCCCTGCCTGTGCTCAAGCGCGTGGTCAGGAATATCGACGAGAACGCGTTCATTGCCATTATGCAGGCTGATGATGTGACCGGGGTCGAGGTGGGTAACCAACCGCACTGGTAGGTCAGGAGGCAGGGGCAGGGGCAGGGGCAGGGGTCAGGGGGCAGGAAGTCATAAAGCAGAAGGGAAAGGTAAAAAATGAATAAAAAAAACATGCGGATCATAACAGACATCTTAATGTATGCGGCGATGTGTTTTCTTGCAGGCACAGGGCTGCTGCTCGAATATCGTCTGATCTCCGGGTGTGAGGGTGGCCACGGTTTGACACTCCTTGGTTTCTCGCGACACGAGTGGGGCACTGCCCATCTCTGGTCTGCATATCTTTTGTTGGCACTGATAGTTGTCCATCTGGTGCTCAACTTTGCGTTTATCCGGAGTGTGATTGCGCGCGACAGCATCTGGCTGATGCTCGCGCTAGCCCTGGGCGGGATCTTGATCACCCTCTTTTTTCTGGTCATGCCGATTAAACGCACGGGTGAAGACAAGGGTCATGGCCGCTTTCGTAAACAAAAGCTGGAGGCCGGCCAGGGCAAGCAACAGCTGCAGGAGAGGTAGCGCCCTTCGATTCCGATTGCGATGTAAAACACGAGCCGGAGCTGCAGGATGCAGCTCCGGTTTCCAATCGGACAGGTTGGCTCGACCCTGTGATAAAACGCGAGCCGAAGCTGTAGGGCGGCTGGCCTTGACCGCGCCACTCGAACGACAGTCAAGCGCAAGGCGGATGGAACCTTTGTCGCAAGCTTTGTCAAGGCGGCGTAAATGCGCCACGTTGTTTTTGCGATAGAAATATAAAGGGGCGGGAAAACGGCGCAGCCCACGGGAGCGCCGGCGTCCTCGCCGGCATCACCCATATCACAGCCGTCGAGGACACCGCTCTACATGCCGGGCATAGCTCCGCTTGCGGGCAAAGGTGCTGCAACTGCTTGCCAGCGCTTGAGACAACGGGCCTCTCTGAACAGAACCGGGCCAATCAACAGGAACGCGGCCAGATCGCACAAGGGGCAGGCCAGCCAGACCCCGTCCAGCCCCAAAGCCAGTGGCAGCAGCAGTAGTGTTGGCACCAGGAATAATCCATTTTTGAACAGGTTGAGGACAATGCTGATGCGCGGGCGTCCCGTTGCCTGGAAGAACTGGATGCCGACGCTGTTAAGATTAGTGAGCGGCAGCATGCAGAGAAAGAGTCGCATGCCGCGGCTGCCCAGCTCCATAAAGCCTGAGTTGCCCTTGCCAAAGAGGGCGATTAATAGATGCGGCGCACTTTGACAGATGATCAGCCCTGCAATGCCGATCACACCTGCGTAAAGCAGGCTGGCTTTGAGCGCTTGTCGCACGCGCTGAAAATTGCGGGCACCGTAGTTGAATCCTATGATCGGCTGGGCGCCCTGGATGAGCCCCCACACCGGCATATTCAGCATCATCGAGATGCTGAAAATCGCTCCCATGGCACCTACCGCGACCTCACCGCTGTAGCGCAGCAGCTGCTTATTCAAGAGCAGAACAATCAGGCTGCCCACCAACTGCATGATAAACGGAGAGAGTCCAATGGTTATCAGCGGACGCACCAGCGTCCATTTCAGGCGCAAATTCCGAAGATGCAGGGTCAAAGCGCGGTATCTGCCAACACGGAAGTGCAACATGATCCAGGTGGCTGTGACCACCTTGGATATGCCGGTGGCCAGCGCTGCTCCGTAAATACCCATCCCCATGGGGAAGATGAAAAGGTAGTCGAGCGCAATGTTCAGAATCGCGCCCACAACCAGGGTGTACATTGAGATGCGCGGGTTGCCCTCGGCCCGCAGGCAGTTATTGGTTCCCATTGCCAGGAAATCCACTGGCACAAACCAGAGCAGAGTGCCAAGATAGGCGCTTGCAAACGGAAGTGTGGCCTCGGTTGCACCGAAGAAAAGCAACAGGGGCTTCAGAAAAACGAGTCCCAGCGCACCCATTAAAATGCCGCCCAGCGTGAACAGTGCAACCACATTGCCAAGGATATTCTCAGCCTCCTGATAACGGTGCTCGCCCAGGCGCAGGGAGATCAATGTGCCGCCACCCACCCCCACCAGCACCCCAATGGCTATACAGATCATAAACAGAGGGAAGGTGACCGTCAGCCCTGAGAGCGCTAACGGCCCCATCGCGTGCCCGATAAACATGCGGTCGATGATGTTGTATAAGGTGAATGCAGCGGAACCCACGGTTGCCGGTATACTGTAACGTATCAGCAGCCGATAGATGTTTTCCTGAGCAAACTCCTGACTTCTTTGATGTATCTTATCCATGACGAGCCGTTATAGTAACACATAGTAGGCGGTTAAGTATTTGAGTAATTCAATTTTTTTAAAATCACTGGACAACACCACTACATATTATGGTATGCTTAACACAATATGAAAGCGATTTAGAATTCAGATCTTTGGATTCCAAACAAGAGACCCAGCAAAACATTCGAAACGCGAAGAGTTGCGCTGCTTAAGGAGGCAAAAATGATGAGAAATGATGAAAAAAAACGGATTGGCTCTTTGAACCGCCGTCAGTTTCTAAAACGCGCGGTTGCAGTCAGCGGTGCTGTTGCGCTGCCAACATTTATTCCAGCATCGGCACTGGGGCGTGACGGCTCCGTGGCACCGAGTGAGCGGATTGTAATGGCCGGCATCGGACTGGGCAATCGCGGAACCGGTGACCTGCGAAGCTGGATTCTGCCAGACAAGCAGGCGCAGTTTGTCGCGATCTGCGATGTCCGGCGCGAGCGCCGCGAAGCCATCAAATCCATGACCGACAAAAACTACAACAACACCGATTGCAAAACCTATATTGACATGATGGAGTTGTTGGCGCGCCCGGATATTGACGCGATTCTAACCGCCACCAGCGATCGCCTGCATGCCACGGTCTCTATCCGCGCCATGCGGGCCGGCAAGGATGTATACACCGAAAAACCTGCCAGCATGTTTATTGCAGAGGGTCAGGCTGTGGTCAAAGCCGCCAAGCAGTATGGACGCGTTTACCAGGCAGGCATGCAGCGCCTGAGCGAGGCTAATTTCATTGTCTGCAATGAGCTCCTGCGGCTGGGACGCCTCGGCGAGGTTAAAACCGTGTACGCGCATCTGGCGCCATGGGGCAATGTCAACATGAGCCGCGACTGGCTGCCGGAGCAGCCGCTGCCCGACCCGAACGAGCTGGATTGGGACGGCTGGCTGGGCCCCTGCCCGTGGCGCCCCTTCAACCTTCAATACACCCGCGGCGGCTGGCATCACCAACATGATTTCTATACCAGCGTGATTGGTGAGTGGGGCTCGCACACCTTTGCCCAGTGCCATGACGCGCTGGGGATGCAGAACAGCTCTCCGATTCACTACCCTTATGTCGCGAATCCGACTGCCGACGGCATGGCAATGCCCTTTGCCAACGGTGTGACCATGATTCAGAAGCAGGAGGGGTGGCGCGGCACCTGCGGTGTGCGCTATGTTGGCAGCGAGGGATGGTGCTCCTGCGCGGACGGCTATGCGCGCCCGGAGGTCTCCAACCCAGCCATGCTGGCGGACTACAACAAGATCCTGCAGGATTACATCACCCGTACCGGCCACCTGGTTGGCCCGATGAATGATTTCTTTAAGTGCATTAAAAACCGTACGGTGACAGTGGCGAATCCCGAACTGATGCACCGCTCGATGAGCACGGTGCACTGCGCGAACATTGCGCAGTGGCTGAAACGTGATCTCACCTGGGATCCTGTTAAAGAGGAGTTTGTCAACGATGAGCAGGCCAACCGCTTCCGCTCCCGCGCCGCCCGCGAGGGCTGGCAGATCTGCTAAGTTTGTAATACAGGCTTTAGCCTGCTTCAAAAGGTTGAAAGAGCTGAATCACTCCGACACTCGATTTTTTCGATTCAGTCGATTCTCTCGATCCACCTCTTAGTGAACACTGAACATTGGTTTGCGGGCAAAGCCCGCGCTGGAACAAGGAATTTGAAATGAGAAAAACAGTATTGATGGTGATGGGGTTTGCGGCACTCGCGGCCGTGGCCGAGCTGGATCAGGAGACGCTGCAGAGCGAAAGCAAACTGCTGGAGGTTTTGCAAAACTCTGAAACTTCGATGAACGACAAGGTCACAGCCTGTCAGAATCTCGGCTGGTATGGCACAGAGAAATCAATCGCGCCGCTAATCGCGCTGCTGAAAGAGAGCAGGCCTGAGCTGCGTCATGCCGCGCGTTACGGACTGGAGATGATCCCGGACCCAGCGGTGGAGACACACCTCTGCAGGATCGCGGGTGAACTGAGTGGCCCGGCGTTGACCGGCGTGCTGCAATCAATGGGTAACCGCGGCAACGCGGAGTCGGTCAAGATCCTGATCGCGCAGATGCGCAACAGCGATCAGCAGGTGGCTGCTGCCGCAACACAGGCGCTCGGCAAGCTGGCAACACCCGAGGCCGTGGCAGCGCTGAAAGGCGCGCTCGGCACGCACCCCTATGTGGCTGAGGCCTACCTGACCGCAGCCGGACAGATCGCCGCCGCGGTGCCGGCTCAAGCAGCGGCCTGCTATGCTGATATTCGCAACGCCAAAGCGGGCGTCACCTCATCCATGCGCCTGGCCGCAACCCGCGGCGAGATTGTGACTACGGGCGATGCTGGTCTCAAGCTGTGGGACGGGGCCATTGCGAGCAGCGACTCTGACATGGTCTTCGCCGCCCTGCGCGCTGTGCTGGACTACCCAAAAAACAGCACCGCAACAGCGCACTTTGCCGCCTCCCTGGCCAAGGTGCCGGCCCAGCAGACAACCTTGGCAACCGTGCTCGGACAGCGCGGTGATCGGGCCGCCACACCAGCGCTGGTCGCACTGGCTGAAGGGGAAAAAGCCGCCAACCTTGAAAGCCGCCTGGCAGCCGCAACCGCCTTGGCCGCTCTCAACGATCCAGCCGGTATCCCCGCGCTGCTGAACCTGGCAAAGGATGCGAATCAGGATATTGCCAATGCCGCCAAAGAGCAGTTAATGGGCTTTGCCGGGAAAGCCGGCGATGACGCGGTGCTGACCATGATGGCCGATGCCGACCCCGCGGCACGCCTGGCCGGCATTGACATGGCCCTGCGCCGCCGTATGTCTGTTGCCGTGCCTGCGCTGGTTAAACTGACCACCGATGCCGACGCTAAAATTGTCAGCGAGGCGGTCAAGGGTTTGGGTTCGCTGGGCACTGAACGCGAGATTCCGGCATTGCTGGCGGTGATTACTAAAAAGCCCGCGGATGACACAGCTGTCCGTGCGCTCTCCTCGCTCTGCGCCCGCTACGCGCGCCCCCGCGCCGGCAAGACCGTTGTGAAGAGTGCTGTTTACGGCAATTTTGAGCATAACCTGACCAAAGATGTCACAGAGAACGTTCAGAAGCTGGTGGATGCCGGCTCAATCACTATTCAGGCCACAGGCCGACTCTGCCGCTGGGACGGATTCAGCGAGGACCCCTCACCTGGCAAAATCAAAGCCCTGCGATTGGTCTATCTTTTTGACGGCACTGAAAAGAGTGTCCAGGTGCGCGAGAATGACTCTGTGCATCTGAGTGGCGAAACCCTGCTGCCAGTGGCGTTGAATCCGATCAAAGCCGCCTATGATGCGGCGACCGGCGAGGCGAAACGCGCTTTGTTCACTGTCCTCACCGCGCTGTCAAATGAGCAGGCGCTTGGTATTGCCCGCGAAGCCGCGGCGCAGAAGGAGGATGCAGCGCTGCAAGAGGCCGCGATCCGCGCCCTGGTTGACTGGAAAACCCCCGAAGCACTCGATGATGCCGCCGGGTTTGCTGAAAACGCCCCGACCGACCGCCTGAAGATTCTCGCCATGCGCGGCTTTGTGCGTCAGCTGGAACTGAACTTCACGATTCCGATCCAACAAAAAGCCGCACGCCTGAAAGAGGCCCAAGCCTGGGCTGTGCGTGATGAGGACAAGACCTTCCTAGCCTCGGCACTCAAGGTTTACGAGAAGCTCGCGGCTGAGCAGGGCTTCCAGCCCATGTTCAACGGCAAGGACCTCTCAGAGTGGAGCGGCGGTGATGGCTGGTGGTCAGCTAAAGACGGTATCCTGCAGGGGCAGAGCTTTGAGGACAAGCCATGCAAAAAAACCTGCCACCTGATCTGGAAAGGCGGCGAGCCAGGCGACTTTGAGCTGCGGGCCGAGTTCCGTTTAAGCCCTGAGGCCAACTCCGGGATTCAGGTGCGCGCCAAGAACCAGGTCTTTGGCGACAGCGGGTATCAGGGCGACATGAACGGTGCTGGCAACTACGTTGGTTTTCTCTACCATCCTGCCCAGCATCTGGTGGGGCAGCGCGGTGCCAAGGTCGTGATTAATGACAAAGGTGAAAAAACAACCGAGGTTTTCGCTGACAGCAATGAGCTGCAGAAAAAAGTTTTCCAGGCCGATGATTGGAACAGCTATGCGATTATCTGCAAAGGGCCCTCGATCAAGATCTTTGTCAACGGCATGCTGACCTCTGATTTTGAGGATCATCGTCCCGACACACCGCGCAAGGGCTTCATCTCCCTGCAGATGCACGCCGGGCCGCCGATGAAGATCCAGTTCCGCAACTTGAGAATCAAGACGCTTTAACTTCTAAATAATCGACCAGAAAGCAGAGAGCACGCTAAAGCGTGAACAACAAACCTCTGCAACGTAAGGTTTGTTGTCCAGGCTTTCCGTGTCCGGCGTAGCTGCGAAGCGCGAAGACGGAAGCCTGCTCCAGTGCGGGTTATTGAGACGTTATTGTCAAAGTGATCTTATACATTTGCGGAGATCCGTAGGTGCGATTTCCAATCGGACGTGTCCGGTTGGAAACCGGACCTACTGAGGTCAGCTGTGCCTTTGGTTAACGATCACTGGCGACGATGCTGTTGGAATATTTTTCAAGGCCGGGATTTTTAATCGTAATTCGCTATCGTCGTGCATAGAACGGTATTGCATTATTAAGGCAAGAAAGCCGGGGGTACGAAAATGGGGCAGCGCATTTTTTTAAGGTGAAAAATCTTAGTGGTAAAAAATGTTGGCAGCGTGAAAGGGATCGACAAAATTTTCGGCAAAGTTTAACAGGCTCATGAAAGGCGCGCCCTGGGGTGTAGTGTTGCTTCTTAGAAGCAATTGCAGACGTTTGGTGTTTGTTCGCCAAAGGCGCGTCATGGGATTTCAGAATCTTTGTTTGGCTCAGAGAGCCAACCCTACACGTTTCAACTTTAATGAAGCCTGCAAGTCGCGTGGCAGGCACAAATTTGCCAAAGTTGCCGAGTTTTCACCCGACAAACAATTTTCTGCTAAAAACAATTATTTTTGAGTTGAGTCGCCCAAGCGACTAATCTTGGTAAACCCTCAGCTGTCTTTAGCTGTCAAATTTTCGTACCACCAATTTTCTTGCCTCAAAAACTATTCCTCGTAGACTGAATAACAGATCAACAACTGCTCAAAATTTGAAATGACAGCTTCAAGCTTTGACCATCTTGCTAATAAAATGCCGCGTTTACTCAAATAAAATCATAAAACATGGTTGCACACCGCCAACGTACAACAATATTAATTATGGTCGAAGACACGCTAAAGCGTGAACTACATACCTTGGATGCCGTACGTAGTTCACGCTTTAGCGTGTCTTCTGAACGGGTTCGCGGTCATAAGTAGAATTGCTGATCAGCGTAACGGCACTCACAACTTGGCACGTACTCTGCATTTGTTTCTTCTGAAGCAATTAATGCTGGGTTACGTGAAGGTAATTAACACTGTGATTTAAATGTTGCAGGAATACTTGCTGAGTTATTTGTAAAAATTGGTTTATTTTTGTGAAAGCTTAACTTGCCCGCTGTTCCGCAACCGTGATACCCTTGGTTGCATAGGTGGAAAACGTTGACCAATCAAGTTAAGAAAGGGCGTAATGTTATGTCTAATCTACAATGGGGTAAATTGATTAATAAATGTCTTTCAATGGAACTTGGACTTATTGGTAATAACTTGTCGATGATCTCCGATTTCAAAGCAAAGGATGGTTTGACAGACAGAGAAATATATAATAGCGCACGAAAACCCACATATACATTTAATGCCAATTTTCATGCAACTCAGTGTTGGACATGCCTACGAAGAATCCAAAGGTTTATTATAGCAGCCGACATATATTTTGACCAAAAAGAAAAAGATAATTTTTTATTTTCGTTATTACAACAAGCTTTTAAGGGAACTATACTAGATGCCTCTAATTGCATAATGGGAGTTCTAGCAATTATTCAAGAGGTTTCGAAAGAAGAGATGACCTCCACCGAAGATGCTGGTACGTATTTGTCAAAACGTTTTCCAGCGGCTACTGATGATTTCTCTGTTTTCGGTAGTAAAACAATTGACACGTTGGCTTTACTTGGGGCTATTCTCATACAGCAACAAGGTCGCTTGCGTTTTTACCATTGTGAGGATTTTGTGTTCAGCATTGAGAATAAAGAAGGCAACAATCTTTACTTAGTACCCCGTGAACTCTGTTCTCAAAACGGGCTTGTGTTAGTTTTGCCATATCTTTTTGTTTTACTAATTCATGTGGCTAAGTGCCTCGACTTGGTAATCAAATACTACCTATTAGCGCGGAGTGATCCGGGAACGTATACAAAGGCAGCCGAGTGGTACGCAGCTCCTGAAGGGTTTAAGGCAAGTAGTAATGATGAATTGCCTGAAGCACTGGCAAAGGTGTATGAGAAGCATAGCATCGATATCAAGCTTTTTACCAATTTGATGATTGCGAGGTGAACAGTCCGACGGGGGTTTAATAGACACGGCATGCTGCTTGCTACGTTGATAGACTGTATGTAATTAACCTTCAGAACGGACTGGCAATAATACTAGTGCCAAGTCGGCAGCAAGAGGCCGGGATGAGAGCAGCATGTAGCAAAACTAAGTTAGGAGCACACGGTGGCGGAACAATATTGGTTAGTAAGAATTTCTAATGGTGCCTCATTTAATTATGGGATCGCTAATAATTGTTTCCTGATGCAATATGAATATGGAAAACAAAAAAAATCGACGGTTACTCAGAACCTGGACTGCTGCAAAAAAGTGCAGGCTGGAGATTGGTTAATGCTTGTGAATCATAATCTCATTTATGCTGTGGGGCGCGCGTGCAAACCGAAACACCTACCGGAAAACAAGACTGGGGTTATAAATGATGAAGACAGTGCTGTGTTTTATGAGAACCTAGATGAGTCTAATGGATTTAACGGAGAATGGGGACAACGAATTGATGTTGAAAAGTGGCAATACTATCTTAAGGACGGAATCTCAAACGATGGTATTACAAAAGCTGCGATAGGTGGTATAGCGAGGAACACTATCTTTGAGATCAAAAAAGACTATTTCGATAATAAAAAATGTGAACTACAGGGGAAATTTATGCAAACTCTTGGAATATCAGAAAAATGCCGTCGTCTTTTAACCGAAACCTACAATCTGATTCTTACCGGCGCGCCTGGGACAGGAAAGACCTATCTGGCAAAACAAATTGCGCAAAGGATGATTTTCGGTGAAGCATGGACATTAAAAGACGAAAATGACTTTTCCGAAGAGGAACGAAAACAATTCAAGCATCAATCTAGCTTTGTGCAATTCCATCCGTCTTACGATTACACCGATTTCGTGGAGGGGTTGCGGCCGACGAAAACAAACGAAAACGACAACATCGGATTTGAGTTGAAAGCCGGTGTATTCAAGAAGTTTTGCGAGGATGCTCTTAAACTCTGCAAGTACGATGAAAACGGGAGGTTTGATGCGGTAAACAGCCCAAAATTCGTCTTCATCATTGATGAGATCAACCGCGGTGAAATTTCAAAGATCTTCGGCGAACTGTTCTTTTCCATTGATCCAGGATATCGGGGCAAAAAGGGTATGGTTGAGACGCAGTACGCGAACATGCACGTCGCAGAGGCCGGTTCCAAGGATTACAATAAGTTCTTTGTGCCGGAGAACGTTTACATCATCGGAACAATGAACGATATCGACCGGAGTGTTGAGTCGCTAGATTTCGCCATGCGCCGCCGTTTCGTTTTCAAAGAGATCACCGCCGCCGAAAGCGCAGCAAATATGAACTTACTCGAGAATGCAAAAAACCGGATGACTGTACTAAACGAGGCGATTTCTAGAATTGACGGACTGAATCCCTCATATCATATTGGCGCGGCTTATTTTTTGAAGGGAGGGAAACCGACTGATGACTTTGCTGAGCTTTGGAACCTTCGTCTTGAACCGCTCTTAAAGGAGTATCTGCGCGGAACACCGGACCCCATTGGCAAAATTGATAAATTGGAAGCAGCGTTTAAATTAAATCCGACAGTGAAAAATGATCCGAACAACTGACAACACCCGGAATACGAAGTGCGCATTTGCGGGACATGAAGAAAATCTGCGCAAGATATCGGGAGTGAAACTGGCAGACTTGAAACCAGACGATTACCCACACTTGCTTCTTTTCCCGCGCGACTTGTCGAAAAGCCGTGACCTTGATGAATCAAGCGTAATCTGCCACTTTGATTCTTATCCGCCGACGCTGAGAACTCGTAACATAATGGGTTTTGTAGGCGTCGGCGATACGTCTTTGACAATCGCGTCTCGCTTTGCTCGGGATGACAAAAGAGACTTTTTCCTGCATTATATGCTCGGGAAAGTCCTGTCGATAAACGTAGTAAATTTAGACACGCTTACCGACTCCGAGGGCATCGAAGATTTTCTCCCTTATCTCTTCCCTGGGTTCCTGCAAAAGGCACTGAATCAAGGTTTGCTTCGCCAATACCGAACGTTTCATTACAACGACGCAAACATTCGCGGGGTTATTGACGTACAGCGGCACATTCGACAAAATATCCCCTTTGCTGGCAAAGTTGCATACAACACGCGCGAGTACACCGCAAACAATGCCGTAACGCAACTCGTCAGGCATACTATTGACCACCTCCGCGCAAATGTCATAGGTAGGGCTGCGTTGACATCCAGAGCGGAGACCCGCGGCAATGTTCAGATCGTGGAAGAACACACACCATCCTACAACCGTAATGATCGAGCTAAAATTATTAGATTGAACCTGAAGCCCGTAACCCACCCGTATTTCACCGAATGGCGACCTCTTCAAAAACTTTGCCTTCAAATCCTGCGTTATGAGAAAATTTCTTTTGGTGAGGACAAAGACAAAGTCCACGGTCTGCTCCTCGACGGAGCGTGGCTGTGGGAAGAATATTTGAATACAATGCTAGCTTCGAATGGATGGGATCACCCAGATAATAGAACAAGAAGTGGAGTACGCAAATTGTTCAAAGAGTGTAATCAAACGCTTTACCCTGATTTCATAAAGAGCTGTAAAAGTAATGATGATTCAGCCAAATGGGTTGCTGATGCGAAATACATGTTTCTGGACAAATACAAAGGACAGGAGGATAGTGATAAAACAGTTGCAGTCTATTATAAAACCATCACATATATGTATAGGTTCGGTTCAAAACATGGGTTTTTGTTTTTCCCATTCACAGGTGATGCCGACAACAGGAAAGACAAAGATACGCTTACGATTGCAGGACCATTGGCTGGAAAATTAACTAAGCTTGGTCTGTCGGTGCCACAGTCTGCAGATTGCTTTTCAACATTCTCGACCTTCATGCGAAAGAACGAGACCGTTTTTTTAAACCGTTTGAAAGGTTTAACGGGTGAAGGTGATATCCATTGCGATAATTAATCACAATCAACAACGGAGCCCCAGCCATGACCATATCAGACGTGCAGTTCAAAAACAGCCAGTATATTGTTTACAACGAAGATGGTAAAGAGGTGAAAACATTCTGGGACAGCGAGGGAGAGCTGGTGGATTTTGGACAGGATTTCCTCGTCTTCGAGAGAAACGAGCAATACCGATTCATCCGAGTGGAGAGTGGTGACGAGATCGCTAATGTCTGGTGTGACCGCGTCGGAAAATTTAAACATGCGAAAGGTGATCTGGTGGTATTCCAAAAAAACGATCAGATCTTTACGCATAGGGTTGGCTGTTCCGCCATCACTGAACTCAACAGCCGCTGGGCATAGGGGTCAAAACGGTTGCACTTTAATTTTTGTAACCACAAGGAGCCTAGCGCAGCATAGCCGCAACCAATTTTTTGCCCGCGAATCTCCACGAATATTGCGCTTTAAATTTTTTCTCTACTGCGGAGAGTCGTTAATGGATAAAAATTTAAAGCGCAAAGTCTTGTGTTGAAATTACAATTCATGTTGTCAAAAGTGATCTTGTGATAAGGGTATTTCAAGCAATTAGCGACCCTGCGTAGCAGGGATGAAATACCCTTATCCTTTCGCGGAGATTCGCGGGCAAAAACTCTGTGCCTTCTCCGTGAGGGCGTAGTTCCGCCATGCCACGGCGTAGCTCTGCTTGCAGGCGAAGCCGGGTTGCGGGATGGAGCCTGATGTGAGAGATCAAAAACGTACATATAAAACAAGAAGTTGAATGAAGTTCACAAAGATTGCTGCGTTATTTTTGAGGTAAAAAATGTTGAGGTAAAAAATGGAGAAACCCTGGAAACGCCGAGCTTTGGCGAAGAAACACCTGTCACCCGCTAATTGCTTCACAGAAGCAACCCTACACCCTAGGACGCGCCTTTCGCTAAGCTTTCACTTCATCGGCGCGGTCACGGCCCGCGCCCTACAGCTGCGACTCGCAAGTCACTGAACGTTTGCTTTGCCGGCGCGGTCACGGTATTGCCTTTAGCAAAAACAGGTAAATCATATAGAACAATGTGCAAGAAAGTTATACACCGTCGATATCCTAATCAAACAACGATGATTAAGTGGATTGCTTAAAAACTCGGAATTTCGAGATCTTTACAGATTTTCTTCGCTGTGAAATCTATGACCTCCCGATGACGAGGAACAGTAGAACACTTGTTGTTTGCCGGATTAAAATATACAGAATGACTTCCGCCTGCCCGTAAAAGGAGACACCCGTGTTTTGACAAATGACGCATCAGATCACGCCGTTTCATAATACAGACAGAGCTAATGGTTCACGTATAACCTCCTGTCCAGCCAAAGATCGCTTAGAGAGGATTCTGTTAGACTCTAGAATCAACACAGCAGCCTCAGCGAGATTTGCCCTTGCCTCTTCCAGCGTTGCACCCTGTGAATTTGCGCCAGGGAGCTCCTCAACAAAGGCTGCATACCCTTCTGGGAGTTTTTGAAATACCGCTGTTAATCTCATTTTCTACCTCCATTTGTATTTAAATGATATATGATCACCGGCACTTTTGCAACACACGGTTCACACGGTTCAAGCTTCCCGAAGATACTCGATGATTCCGATTCCATTGAGAGTACGCTAGGTTATTTTTTAGGTAGAAAAATAGAGGGGTAAGAAAATTTGGCAGCGTGATAATTTTTAACTACGAATAACGCGAATGACACGAATGCTATTCAGCTACGCACCATTCGCGCAAATTCGCGTTATTCGTAGTTAGAAATCTTCGTGTTCTTTGTTGGGTCAGCCATTGGGCGCATCTGCGAATCAATGCAATAATCCACCGTGTAACGGCGGATTTACTTTTAAGTATGTCCTCCGCTATGCGGTGGACAACAATGATCTTAAGGTTATCCGGAAACATGCCCCAATTCCAGGTGCGCCATCAGGCATTAGATGACAACCGAAAAACTATCACGCTGCAACCCATTTTTACCATCCATTTGATTAGACTTATACTTGGTATGGTTTTGACAAATCAAGAAGCCTTGCTCCATGATGGATGGTAAGAACCTCAATTAAGTTGTTTCCTCTTCGATAAATAATTCTGTAGTTACCGAGAATTATTTCTCTGATAGCAGAATTGCCCGATTCAGGGACGACCCTTCCTGATGCTGGAAACTCTACAAGGCGCTCTACTGAGTGTAGAACATTGGATGCAAAAAATGATGCATAGTACTCTGAATCCTGAGCGATAAACGACGTAATATCTTCAAGATCCGATGAGGCCTGTAGCGTCCATCTTATTTCAGCCATTTTGCCATGTTCTCCCTGACTTGCATATGTGAAAGGGTTTGCCCGGAATCAGCCTGCTGAACACCTCTCTCTATCTTGGATAGAAAATACAATTTTTCCATAACATCTTCTATGGAAACATCGGCTGGGAGAGCCTGTACTGTATTAATTATTTTCTCTTTAACAGTCATGTCGATATAATACCATTAGGGCTGAATGAAAGCAAGTGGCGTGCCGCAAAAGCTAGCAATCATCATGATGGTCACGCCCCAGTTAGAAGACACGCTAAAGCGTGAACTACATGCTGCATTTACCACCAATGACAACTAATTTTGAGGGTAGAAAAATAGAGAGATAGAAAATTTTTTGCCCGCGAAACGAAGCGTAGCGTAGTAGGGCATCATCGAAGATGAGGCAAGGAGCAAAGCGACTGGCAATCTCCGCGAACATTGCAAGTCATGTTTTAAGAGTGATCTTATGATAAGGGTATTTCAAGCGATTAGCGACCCTGCGTAGCAGGGATGAAATACCCTTATCCTTTCGCGGAGATTCGCGGGCAAAAACTCTGTGCCTTCCCCGTCAGGGCGTAGTTCCGCCATGCCACGGCGTAGCTCTGCTTGTAGGCGAAGCCGGGTTGCGGGATGAAGCCTGATGTGAGAGATCAAAAACGTACATATAAAACAAGAAGTTGAATGAAGTTCACAAAGATTACTGCGTTGTTTTTGAGGTAAAAAAGCTTTGAGGTAAGGAAATTGGGGGTAAGGAAATTTGGCAGCGTGATAATTTTTAACTACGAATAACGCGAATGACACGAATGCTATTCAGCTACGCACCATTCGCGCAAATTCGCGTTATTCGTAGTTAAAAATCTTCGTGTTCTTCATTGGGTCAGGCATTGGTCGCATCTGCGGATCAGTGCAATAATCCACCGTGTAACGGCGGATTTACTTTTGCTTAAGCCGTTTTGTCCTCTCAATAATTAGCGAGTGGTATCGCTCTTTCATTTCAATACTACAAAACCCCTGCTCAATTAAGCTGACAGCATGATCCAGGTTACGAAATATTCGCTCCAGGGCATTCTGAATCTGAACCTCAGTCAGACGCAGAGTTGACCCAAACCGTAAGAAATCGTTTACGTTTAGTTTGTTCTTCTTGCCATTGATCGTCAAAGCGCTCTCTTCCATGTCCGCTGGCAAAAGCAAGTTTGTTGGCAGCAGATCATACGCCGGTGAGAGATTAACCTCTCCTCCCGGAGTATATAGAAGAGAAAAGTTCTTTAAGTGCATATCTGAGTTGCCTGTGAGAAAGCAAAACAGGGTCAGTTCAAAAAGGCGCAGTGTGTCAAAAACAGGATTAGTGCAGTATTTAAGAACCGCCTTCCCGACTTGCTCCATTGAACCTCGATACTTCTGCTCGGTGACACGATCAGTCAGCTGACACATATCCTCCATATGCAGTTTTTCTCCCCTTTGACGATCCATGCGCCGGGTGATATATGACCTCTGACCATCATCCAAGTTTATCAGACCGCACTCGGCGGTGGCAATGCCCAGTTTCGAGGCCATCCGCATTGTCAGATGTTCAAGCTCCGGCATATTTGGATATTCCCTAACCGGCGGTTTTAATATAAAGCCCCCAGCCATGAAAACCAGCGTAAAACGTGCTGGATTGGATGTACCTTTACTTTCAAGATGTAAGGAAAGCTTTGGCTGCACCCCTGGAACTGCCACCTGTTGCCGGATTATGCTCTCAGCCATTTCGTTAAGCTGACTCCAGGTATAGGGCAGCTCCGGCGGGATAGAGGCGCTGAAAAGCTTTTTGCAGCAAGCGGGGTGATAAACGGATTGCCCTGATTGCAACGTTTGAAGGCAGATGTAGCATCTTTTTTCACTGTTCACGCAACACCTCCTCTCGCAGCACACTTACAGCGCCAATGCAGTCGCGGCAACAAGCCAAAAGAAGCCCCATTCTATCACGAGGGTCAAGTTTCCAAGTCTGCTCAGCAATATCAAGCAGCCACCCTTCGGGGATTAATCCATCAAAGAACGGAAAGAGGCGTTTATCTGTATATGGTTGTGGTGTCAAAGGCAGCGACAAGCTGATGGGAACAGCATCAGGGAGGGCAAGGTATTCATTGCTGTACTGAAAAGTATAGCCGAAATCGTTTTCTTCCAGAGTCCCTGTAAATTTATCAAGAAGCTGTATTTTAGCCCTCCTCATGCTCAACCTCCAGTTGGAAAGCCACTGGTTCCATCCTGCGACCAAACAGCACCAGCACCTGATTAACCTTATCCAGTCTTAAAGATTGCTTGCCCTGCTCAAGCTCTCTGATAAAGCGGAGACCGACCCCTGCACGATCCGCAAGATCATGCTGAGTCAGGCCAAGTATCTTACGCCGCTCTTTAATAAAGTCAATCAGAGGCTGTGTCATAGTGTCACCTATCGGGTATAAAGTTGATTTGCCTGAAATATATCATACCCTTTCGGGTACAGCAAGTGTGAAATTGGTGTTTTTATACCCGCAAGGGTGTTTATTGCTGTTTAACACAGTGAAGGGTTGGGCACAGAAGAGAAACAATCAAATCTTTACGCACAGGGTTGGCTGTTCCGATATCACTGAACTCAACAGCCGCTGGATATAAGGGGTCAAAACGGTTGCACTATAATTTTTGTAACCACAAAGATCACAAGGAGCACAAAGGTTAATGGCTGACTTTATCAGCAGGCTGTCCTTATCTACCCTCTCCCCTTTGTGAACTTTGTGTACCTTGTGGTTTCAGATAAAAATTGGTTGCTTGCCTGCCTGTGCGTTGCACGCAGACCGGCGGCTATGCTGCGCTAAGCCCTTTGTGGTTGAAAATCAGTTACGCACCATTCGCGTAAATTCGCGCTATTCGTAGTTGAAAATCTTCGTGTTCTTCATTGGGTCAGGCATTGGTCGCATCTGCGAATCAATGCAATAATCCACCGTGTAACGGCGGATTTACTTTTAAGTATGTCCTCCGCTATGCGGTGGACAACAATGATTTTGAAGGCTATCCGGTAATATGCACTAAATCTCAGGGTGCACCTTTTCTTTGCGGATAATTTTGGCCCGCGCAAAAACTGTTCAGGATAGTTTTTATTGAACCCTAATCAAATTACTGATATCTTAGTGTCGAGTTATGAGATTGGGAGAATGATTATGATTGCAGCGACTGATAAAATTCTTGAGTTTGCACTAAAAAAACCTCAAAAAGAGAGAGCTCGTATTGCCAAAGCTCTCATTGCCAGCTTAGAATCTCCCGAAGCAGATAAAAACATAGAACTTGCCTGGAAAACTGAAATTGATAAACGTGTTCATGAAGTTGAATCCGGGGCGGTTAAGTGTATTCCGTGGGAAGAGGTAAGGGATAGGTTAAAGCAGAATACCCATGTTTAAAGTTGATGTCCATCCTGGTGTTTATCCTGAACTGGAATACTCTCGCAAGTGGTATGAAGACTGTGCTTCGGGATTAGGAAATGATTTTATATCTGAGGTCGATAATGCCGTAGAAACTGTTCGGGAAATGCCTTTGGTATGGGCTGTAACTGATAAAAGTCAAGAGATTCGTCGTTATATTATCCATCGTTTCCCGTATTGTTTGATTTACCGCATACAGGGATCAGTAATCATAATATATGCGGTTATGCACCTTTCTCGTCATCCAGATTATTGGCGTAACAGACTTAATAACTGGTGATTCATAAATTCAGAATTCATGTTCTTTTTCTCCATTCGGGCATGAAGTTAAAGAGGTGAAAACATTCTGGGACAGCGAGGGAGAGCTGGTCGGCTTTGGACAAGATTTCCTCGTTTTCGAGAGAAACGATCAGATCTGTACACACAGGGTTCAGATCACTGGACATAGGGGTCAAAACGGTTGCACTTTAATTTTTTTTGCCCGCGAATCTCCGCGAATGGATAAGGGTATTTCATCCCCACTTCGTGGGGTCGCTAATCGCTTGAAATACCTTTATCCCAGGAATACCTACAATACAGGATTGGATTGTTTTATAGCCAGAAACTCTCCGCGAGCTCTGCTGCTCTGCGAGGAAAAATTTTAAGGCAAGAAAACTGGGGGTAAGAAAATGTTGTCCACCTGTGCGTCCCACACAGACAGGCTGCATTTTTGTGTAATCACAAGGAGCACAAAGGTTAGTAGCTGAATAACCGTATTTTTCGGCACTCTGCCTCTCTAGCCTTATCTGCCGCTTCCCCTTTGTGAACTTTGTGTACCTTGTGGTTTCAAAAAACAATTTACCGAGA
>JAQUCE010000005.1 GCA_028686345.1 Kiritimatiellia bacterium | reverse complement strand
TACTGTGCTTCGCAATCATCCACCGCATAGCGGCGGATATACTGTGCTTCGCAATCATCCACCGCATAGCGGCGGATATACTGTGCTTCGCAATCATCCACCGCATAGCGGCGGATATACTGTGCTTTCAGTATGTCCGCCGCTATGCGGTGGACGGAAATTACATCCTGCTTTCCACATCTAAGAGTTTTCACCTCAAAAGCAACGTAGCGCGTTCATGCCACTACGACAAAGTTTGCGATTGCGCCGCAAGGGCGTTCGCGCGGCGCGGTCACAGACCGCGCCCTGCAGTTGCGACTCACATTGCAACCGATTGACACGCGCTTTTCATGAGCCTGTTGCAAAATGCCGCTATCGCAAACCGAAGGCGCAGCTGACCTCAGTAGGTCCGGTTTCCAACCGGACTTGTCCAATTGGAAATCGGACCTACGTTTGTCACTTTTACGGTAACGTCTCAATAATCCGCCCTGAAGCAGCCTAAAGGCTGGACAACAAACCTAACGCAGCTATCACTGCACAATCAAGCGCGTTCCTGCGGATAACTTAAAGATGGTCACCGATCCTGCACCTGATGTACGGTTGTATTGAATCTGCCAACCATTGGCCAGCTCTGGTTCTAACATAGAACCGGTCAGGGTGCCGGAACAAACAACAACTGTGTATCGGCCACTGCGGCCAACAAGAGCTCCGGGGTTGGTCAACTCAAGAGTCAGACCGCCAACCGAAAGGTCGCCGGTGCAAACAAGTGCGTCACTGGCGCCCCGTGCCAGATCAATCCGCAGAGTAGCGCCATCCAACATTGCTCCTCCGGGCACAGTCAATGACCCAACCGCCTCGCTCCCGCCGGGTTCAATCAGATCCGTTACTCCCAAAACTCCGTTGGAAACCACCCCGCTGCCGCTGACCCGGGAAACCCGCTGCGTTAGACCACCTAGATCCAGCGCGGCTCCGGCGGCGATGACCGCCGCGCCGGTTTCCGGCAGAACCGGACGCGCCTCAATTGGTGTGTCACCATCACTCGCAAGCCATTTGTTTTTCAGATAGCTTTCCGCATTGCTGCGCTCTGCCTGGCTGAGGGCATGGTCATAGACCAGCACCTCGCCGATCTGAACCTTCCCGCAATAAGCGTTGCCGGGAGATATATTCGCCAGCGTCAGGGAGGATAAGCCCCCGCTGTCGGTTGATGTGAATGCCGGCAGACCGGCGGTTCCATCAGAGACTCCGTTGATATAAACATACGAGCCATTGGCCACGCCGTTCCTGAGAGAAGTGGTGTAAATCAGAACCGCATTGGTATTCATGCCGTTGACAGGAGCACGATTGCCGGTTGTTGCAATCGGGTATCCATCCGGCAAGCCGCCAGTCGTGAAGTTCAGGAGCTGGAGCCGGTCCCAACCTCCGTTGTCATGTCCCCAAAGTCCGCCATTGGCTGTTTTGGCGAGCTGACGGTAGACCATTATGAGCGTCATATCCGGCATGTTAGCGGGGTTGATATTCAGCAGCGAGGTGATGTCGTCATCAACACCGTCAAATTCGAGAACAGGCAGCCCATTGAATTCGGCGGCGCTTGCAACAAAAACCGGGCGGCGGCCGGATATGGATTGTTTGGCGGGCAGGTTGCTGGCACTCAGGTCGCCCCAGTAGCCGACCGGATCGCCGGTGAAGGCAACTGCGCCGCTGCCATCAGAGCCAGCGGCCAAGGTTGCGGGCTCGGAGGCATCCAGGTGCAACACCCGAGTTGAGAGGAGAGCATCGGGCAAAACAGAGGGATCGGCTAGATCAGGGGTAGTGGCAAGCTTTATAACGCCTTCGTTGATCCGCGTTGTTCCGCTATAGCTGTTCTCGCCGCAGAGGGTCAGTGTGGCTGCGCCGGTTTTCACAAAACCATCTGCACCGGTTAACTCCGAGGCGATCGAGGCCGGCGCATGCACGGCAAATACCGGCGCGTTGGTTAAGGTTAGCGAGCCGCCGGTGAGCAGGTATGCGCCGACGCTGACAGAGTTGAACACCAGCCCGCCGACGGTCATACCAGCCTCAT
This sequence comes from Kiritimatiellia bacterium, assembly GCA_028686345.1. GTDB lineage: Bacteria > Verrucomicrobiota > Kiritimatiellia > RFP12 > UBA1067 > M55B167. Next base: position 79,620 of record JAQUCE010000005.1, on the reverse strand, counting down.
GCACAACAACTGTGCCAGCTGTGCCGCCTACGCCAAAGGCAGCGCTGTCGCCGGTGTGGTTGCTCCAGAAGTGATGCACCCCGTTGGTGTCAACCCAGTTATCGGCTGTCGCGACCCAGCTGCCAGCACCATCCACCGCCGGAGCGGTCACAGATGCGCTCCAGGTCAAGGTTTGTTGTGCGGGGGTTTGACCCAGGAGCGAGAGTGTGTCAAAGCGAGCTGCTGCCTGAGCAGAGGCTATGCCCTCTGCATTGGCGGCAAAAACGCGGTAATAAACTGGACGGCCAGCAGTGAGCTCGTTCAGCGTCACTGAGAACCCGCCCGGCCCCTGCAGGCCTGCATCATCCACATATTGCCATGCGTTGGTGGTATCGCCGCCATCCCACATGCCCCAGGCTATGTAAACAGAGGCGGCAAAGTTGCTGACAGTATAGAAGAGATTTCCGAACACCTCAGCGGAGATCTCATTGACGCTCAGTGCGGTGCCATTGGCCACGCCGATTAATGGCTGCCCATCGTAGACCTTCGCACCGGCCACAACCGCGGCGCGGTTCATCTGTTCGCGCTGCAAACTCTTCTGATACTTATTCTCGCGCCAGATATCAATCGCGCTCATTAAAACGCAGTTGGTCATATCCTCACGCGGCAGGGCGGCCAGATTTGCCTGCCCTGCCTGAATAATGGCCAATGCCGCATCGTAGTTGCTGCCGGTAACACCTGCCAGGCACGGGCTCATCTCCGGGCGGTCAAAGGCGACCAGCTCACCGGCGGCTTTAACGGCGTTGGCGCTGCCGACATTGGCGCCGGTGTAGCCTGCGAGCTGACTCAGCTGGGCAAAACTCAGCGGCGAGCGTCCAGCGGCATTGTTGGGATAGTTGGAGGCATAGCTTGGGTAATATACCGCATTGAGATCAAGCCATGTGACAATCCGGTCAAACTCCGCGGCGGTCAGCGCAGCGCGGTTGACATGGGTGCTCTGAAGTGTTTTGACCAGCCGGCTGGCATGTGAACCCCAGGCTTTGGCCTGCTGGATGGCGGCTGGGCCGGCGCCGATAGCTCCGGTGTAGCCCTTCTTCCAAAGTTCGGAGTAGGACTTGTTGAAGCAGAGCCCTTTGTCCCCGGCGAGTGTCACTTTAACTGTACCGGGGCCTTCATAGTCGTGGCAGCTCATACATTTAGCGTCAAAGACCGGCTGAACATCACTGAGATAGTTAAACATCCTGGGTGGCTGCCCCTGCCAGCCATCAAGGGTGTTGGGTGCGCGGGTGAAGGCGGTCGGCATGGCGGCAGAGACAGGGATTGGGGCATGAACGCGGTTATCATGGCAGCCTACACAGCCCTGAGTTTCGTCTGGCATCACCAGCGTTCCGGAGCGCATGGATTGAACCATCATCTTGTTTTCATCCAACAGCTGGAAAAAAACAAAGGTGTCGGGCGGAACCTCAAAGTATGCGGAGCCATCCTGCTCCACTGGAACCGTACCGAGGATGCGTTTAGTTTCAAAGCTGTCCCAGTTGACGCCCGGCGCCTCAGCTCCCTGACCGGACCAATCCGGCATGGTATAAAATCGTTTTTCAGGTGATTCCACCACGCGCAGATATTTAACATCACCACGCTCCACGCCCTGCATATGGGTGCCCTCATAAACATCCACCACATAGAATCGTCCAGGGGTTTCATCATACTTGCGGGGGATACTTACATTATGCGGGCGAGGTCTTGCGGCCAGTGGCATTGGGCTGAAGCAGCCGACATCCCCGCTGCCCTCATCATGCAGCAGTGTGGAGCTGCCATCCTTCGCATCCAGGAGAGAGAGAGCCATATGCTCACCGGGGCCAATGTTTTTCGAGCATAGGAAATAGCGGCCACCAACACCGGTATCGGGATCTACCAACGGGTAGGGATCTTCATACTTCGGTGAGGTGCTGGCGAAAATATCATAATCGGCGTTGACATAGTTATTGACCTTGATCCAGCTGTCCGGAAACGCGGGCCAGCGGCGCACAACTGCGCCAAGGCCATCAAGCGCCCGGCGGCGGTCAATCACAGCAATGGCCCCCCACGGTTTGTCATGGCAGGCCACAAAGGTGCAGACCACCTGCTGGGTGCCGGGAATATCGCGCCCATCAACCATACCGCCCGGGCTGCTGGTATTATTGCCATAGTAGATTGTATGCTCAGTGCCCTCGGGATCGCAGCACCAGAGCCCCTGGGCATCGCCGAAGTTGCGATCAACATACTCCCAGCGGTCGTAGAGGATGCGGCCATCAGCCATCAGCGCGGGGTGTCCCTCAAAGAGAGTGCTCCTGGCAATCCGGGTGATATTGGCGCCATCAGAGTCCATGCGATAGAGGTTGTGCGAGAGGTGACGGTTGCACATCACATACTTGGGTTCGCGACCGGAGACAAACACAATGCGGTCGTCAGCCAGATAGACCGGATCAATATCATCCACATCCGGGTGGGCGGTCAGCTGCTTTAATCCAGTACCATCTGAATTGATCTCATAGATATTATATGTTCCGGCCCGGCTCTTGCGCCAGGCAAAGAGCACACGGGTTCCGCTGAAGTGCACATCAGGGTCGCGTACAACCCCGTCATAGCCGGCATCGAGCAGGGTAGTCACAACGCCGGTGGCTGGGTCAAAAATTTTGAGCGCTGAGTTGCCGCCCTCATAATAGCCGTTATTCAATTCATTTGCCGCCGATGGAAACATTGTGTGGGTGTTGTGATGATCGGTCTGATACTGGTTACGCACCGCAAAGAGGATCGGCTGATTGGTCACTGCGGCTGGGAGTTGCGCACGCGACTCCGGTGCACTGAGGCCAGCCAGCACAGAAATAAAGAGTGCCGCGCATCTTATTAAATTATGTGTTGAGCTTTTCATAAAATTATAATTCTGGTAAATCTGCGTTATGGGCCATATACGCCCAATGGGCCTGATGTTAGTGGCGGGTCGGTCTTAAGCAAGAGCAAACACAAAGCCAGCCCCTACAGGGACAACAGATATTCCACCAGGTCATCGATCTCCGCCGGGGTCAGGGCGCTGACGCGGCGGCTGTGAATATCAGTCACAACATCGCGCACATTATCTATTCTTCCATCATGCAGGTATGGGCCGGTGCGCCATAGTTCACGCAAGGTCGGAGTGTCAAACCGAACACCGGTATTACCGCCAATACCTGAACCAACATCATGCAGTTTGCCATCGGTAAAATACTCACCTGAGTGGCAACCAGTGCAATTTTGTGTTCCAAAAAGGGCTTGTCCACGAACAGCAGCGTCGCTCAAAGATCCGTTAACCAGATATGGGCTGGGCTGGGCCTGAAGTATAGTAAGGTAGGTATCAATATCCTCGGCACACGATTCGGGCTGATTCACAAACTGGATGTATTTCAGACCGGCGCGTACCGCCACCTGCGCTTTTTTGCGGATACCGGTTGACATCGATGGCGGAGTCTGTATTGAGTAGAGAAGGCTCTTGGTGTTTTTGGGATTACCAAAGCCATCGTTCATCAGATCCCAGTTCAGGGCATCGGCACGGGTGTCTGGATGGCAGCTGGCACAGCTTTGCCACTGCTGCAGACAGAGCTTGGCATCATTAAAATTGCGTTCTCCACGGAGGAAGGCATCCGCTGCGCGGGGCAGACCAGCTTGAATTTCATGCGCCGAATATTCATTGCCAGGGGTGATATCAACAACCCCGATGGTGTCGCTGAAATACTGCGCGGCATAGAGCTTGTTTCCAACCAGTGCCAAGCCGCGCGGCCCATTGCCCTTGAGAGGCAGGCGACGCCTCAGGTCAAGCAGATAAGTAAAATCGAGAGCTGTGTTCGCATCCCCTGATTGCAGCTTGGACAGCAGTGCCGCCTGATCTATCACGCTGACTTCATGGGTGCCGGCGTGGGCAATGCAAAGAAATTTATTGTCTGCCGAACAGATAACCCCCCAAGGGTTGGCAGCACCCAGATCCAGATCATCCAGCAGAACGGTGTTGATCAGTGACTCCGAAGCTGTGTCTATCACGGAGAGGGCGGCTGTATTCATCCAACCGCGCAGAACCTGAGTGGTTGGTATCTGGAAATGCGAAATGAGGTGGGTCACATAAACCTTAGAGCCGTCCGCCGCGATACACAGCCCTCTGAGCGACTGTGAACCGGGTGGCAGTGTGATGCGCTTTACGAGTGTCTGGCTGACAGGATCGATAATTGCTACCGCACCGGCTGAGGTGCTGTTAGTGGCAGGTCCAGCTGGCAGATGCTCTGCCACAAAGAGTCTGGCTCCATCCGGCGTGAGGGCCATGGCATGGGGCTGACGGGCCACAGGGATACGGGCAAGAGTGGCTCCCTCCGAGAGATCGACAACTGAAACATCATCATCAAAGCGGTTACATACGTAAAGCGTTGTTTCATCAGGGCTCAGTAGTGGCGCGAGCGGAGTGTGGCCGGCAGCGATCGTCTGCAAAATGGCTCCATCACCCGCATTCAGAACATATATGTGCCCATCAGCAGCCCCTGCAGCTGCGTAAAGCGTTGTGCCATCGGCACTCAGCGTCAGGCTATTCGGTGCCTCAGGCAGAGAAAAGGCCTGAATCAAAGAGTTCCGCGTTGTATCAATCACGGCAATACTGAGGTCAGCATGGCGCGCCACATAGAGCCTGTGACGTACAACATCCGCTGCCAAGGCCAGTGGAGAGAGCGGGTTGGTGCGGTCATCATCCAGAATCAGACCGTGCCCGCGCGATTTATAGAGTTCCGCTCCATTAACAGCGCTCAGGTCTACGAACACAAACTCATCTGTCTCCTGATCCGTATCTCCGTTAACCGTTAATGCAATCTGCGCCCGTGTTTCGCCCGCCGGAATGATCAGATCGCCCTGCGCCAGCTGAAGGTCAACCGCATCCGCACTGCCGTATGTTGTCGCATAGTGAAAAGTAACCGGATTCGTGGCCGCGATCGAGAGCATTACCTGAAAAACCATTTGCGTAGTACCGGTGTTTCCCTCAACGCATTGTGCATCTGAGATCCAGAGCCGCGGTACGGTTAAGTCCACTGGTTCAGCGAAAGTGCAAAAAGCGGGATTGACAACAGTATCGTGTTCAGCTTCAATCCAATCCGCCGAACGCGCCACCGATGAGATGCGCACCTCGTCGATAGCGCCGTCGAAAAACTCAGCCAAAGCGGAGGTGTGGCGACCACCGATACGAACATTACGGGCACTCTGCAACAGGTTACCTGTTTTAGCGAATGACCCGGCTAGCCCGCCATCAATATAGAGAGAGACCCCAGTGCCATTATAGACCGCTGCAACATGCTGCCAGAGACCGACCGAGAGCGCACCCCGCGAGGCAGATGTGACATCAATTCTGGAGTGAAGCTGCGCGTTTGCGGCATACAGCACCCATGTGTAATAGGGCGAGGTGTGAGCTGCACTATAAGACTTGCTGACAATGCAGTTGCCAGAGAGTGTGTTTGGTTTGATCCAGGCCGAGAGTGTCAGCTGATTGTTCGCTAAGTTCAGAGAGTCCGCATTACCGCAGTCAATAAAGTCGTTACCGTCAAAAGCGCGACCTCCGGCAACCGCGCCATCTGTTTTAACTGAACCGGCATTAACGCCGTTATTGCGGTTGGGGGTGGAATCATCCAGATTGTCGGCCAGATGCCAGACACCGCTAAACCCGCTCTCCCAGGTTGCAGAGGAGGGCTGAGCCGATGCTGCGGTGTTTTTCCAGAAGGCCTTAATTACACAGCTGGAAGCAAGGTGTGGAACCCGCACCCAGATACGTGAAATACCGTTCGTGTTCCAGAGTTCAATCTCATGCTCCAGCAATATGGCATTGGCTGAATCGGTAAAACGCAGGTCAGATCCCTGCGCATTAAAATCATGATAGTCCAAGCCGGGTATTGCAGTTGGATTCAGGCTCACCAAAACAGGAAAATCAGAGAGCGAAGAGCTGCCCTGATAGCCGTTGATGGAAATATCGATCGACCGCCCCCACTGCGCAGCAGTGACCGCTTCAGCGGTCGCATAGAGGGGCAGTCCAACCATGACAACCAGAAACAATACCCTTTGGGGCCATATTCGGTTAAAACTTCCGCACATACGCTATTCACCTGTAAAAATGTTGTTTTCACAAATAAAAACCATTTCCAGCAATGGAAACATGATAACAGCACACTCGCGCAAATGCAACTCTGAAACCTGTGGAATTTCATACAACGTTTAAATTTGTAGCGTTGGCTCGGCTTGTTCGGCAAGGTTTACCTGCAACTCGGGGTCGGGGTCGGGGTCGAAGGGCGGCCGGAGATGATCTCCGACCTGCGGCTTATATCTTGCAGGCTGCTCCGCACTCCGGGCTGCAAGCTATTTTTTGACCTGGTGATCAGGTGACCAGGTGACCAAGCGGCTCATGGCCAGGGGACAATGGCGGGCACACTCCGGCGGGCAATTACTGCCACTCGAAGCCAGGCAGGCCTTGCTCCACATCCTGTACCGGGCGGAAGGAGTGGCGGTGGATGGCGCAGGCGCCGATCTTGTGCAGGGCTGAGATATGCTCATGCGTCCCATACCCTTTGTGGGCGGCAAACCCATAGCCAGGATATAACTGTTCCATCTCAATCATATGGTGGTCACGGGTGACCTTGGCAACAATGGAGGCAGCGGCAATCAGAAAGCTCTTGAAGTCGCCCTTCACAATCGCCGTTGAATTGCAGGGCAGGTTTTTGACGGGCAGGCCGTCGATCAGAGCATGGTCAACCATTACCGGCAAGGCTACTAGTGCGCGGCGCATGGCCAGATGGGTGGCGCTGAGCACGTTCAGGGTGTCGACCTCCTGCGGGGAGCACCAGCCAGCGGCTGTGATAACATCCTCGCGCTGGGTCAGGATCTTAAAGAAGAGCTCGCGGCGCTCGGGGGTCAGTTTTTTAGAGTCGGTCAAGCCAGCGAGTTGGCCAGTGTAGAGCGAGCGGGCAATATCCGCGCACATCGAGACCGCGGCTGCCACAACAGGTCCAGCCAGGCATCCGCGCCCGGCCTCATCAACGCCGGCGAGCACCGGGGTCGGGGAGGTTTGCCAAAAGTTCTCTTCGTAGGTCAGCATTAGGGGGGTGGGTGGTGGGTGGGGGTGGGGGTTTGTGCCTTATGGGCCTTATGGGCCGGATGGGCCGGATGTGTTGTGCTTTATGGGCCTTATGGGCCGGATGGGCCGGATGTGTTGTGCCTTATGGGCCGGATGGGCCGGATGTGTTGTGCCACTGCGGCTGGCGGCTGGCACGGCAGTGCACAAAAAAGGCGGGATCTGTAAAAGACCCCGCCATATTTTCAGCAACTGGGAGAAATTCAAACAGGCTCAGCCCTTTTTCTCAGCAGCTTCTTTTGCAGGTGTCTCTTCCACAGCGCGCGCGGGAATCTCGACCCACTGCAAGATACACATCTCAGCGGCATCGCCCCGGCGACGGCCTATTTTAACAATACGGGTGTAGCCGCCAGGACGTCCGTCCATGGAGGGTACAACACTGTCAAACAGCATCTGCACCGCTTTGGGCTGCTGCAAACGGGCGGCAGCCAGGCGGCGTGATGCCAGCGTGCCCTTACGGGCGAGCGTGACGATTTTTTCGGCGTCCCTGCGTGCCTGTTTTGCCTTAGGGAGCGTTGTTTTAATGCTGCTCTCCAGGATCAGGTTAGTCACCAGGCTGCTCATAAGAGCCTTTCTGTGTGACGTGGAACGTCCAAATTTCTTTGCAATCCTTCTATGACGCATCTCTAAAACCTCAAAATCTGTGACTTAGTTATTATCGAGCATGTCGGGATCAATCTTGAATCCCAGATACATACCCAGCTCGGTCAATTTATCTTTAATCTCATTCAGCGACTTCTTACCGAAGTTGCGGTACTTCAACATATCTGCTTCACTCTTCATGGCCAGCTCACCAACCGTGGTAATATTGGCATTGTTCAGACAGTTGGCAGCGCGCACGCTCAACTCAATCTCGTTGACACTCATGTTTACAACACGGCGCAGGCGCTCGCGCTCCTCATCCACCTTCTTGTCAGCCTCATCAAACTCAAGCACCTCATCGGTGTAGTCAACAAAGACATCCAGGTGATGGCGCAACACTGAAGCGGCTGTTTTCAAGGCGTCATCAGGTGTCACACGTCCGTCAGTCCAGACATCAATCACGAGTTTCTCGTAATCAGTGCGCTGGCCGACACGGGTATTCTCCGCGCGGAAATTAACACGAGAGACCGGCGAAAAGATGCTGTCAATCGCAATGCGCCCAATCTCCTGGTCATCACTCTTATTGCCGTCAGCGGAACAAAAGCCGCGTCCCGGGCGGATTTCCACTTCCAGCGTCAACTCTCCGTCAACATCCAGCGTGGCAATATGCTGGGCAGGGTTAAGCACCTCAATGGCGTTATCCTCCGCGAAATCCGCGGCAGTGACAACGCAGGGCCCTTTCTTCTTAAGCAACAAACGTACAGGACTACGCTTATAACTTTTGAAGAGCACCCGTTTAAGGTTGAGGATAATATCTGTCACATCTTCGCTCGCCCCGGGCAGAGAGCAGAACTCATGGCTTGCTCCCTCGATTTTAACTGAAGTGATTGCAACCGCTTCAATAGATGAGAGCAGAACCCGGCGAAGAGAGTTACCAATGGTGCGGGCATAGCCCACCTCAAAGGGCTCAGCCATAAATCTTCCGTATGTGGCTGAAGCGGTATTTTCTTCTTTCTGCACCCGTTTGGGCATTTCAAAACGACTCAAACGAATCGGCATGTTTCCATCCTTTCAGACCGCTTCACCCGCTTGTTCAAAGAACAGGCGGGTTACGGCCACCAGCATAATATTATGCTTAGCGTGAATACAACTCAACAATAGCCTGCTCATCCACAACAGGAGCAATCTGCTCACGAGTTGGAATGCTGATCAATTCGGCACGAAACGCCTTCTTATCCAAAGTCAGCCACTCGGGTGTCTGCTGGGTTGTGGCGGCTTCCAAAGCACGTGCGGCTAGATCACGCCCACGTGGACGGTCACGAACCTCAATCACATCGCCCTCCTTCAAAAGCATCGAAGGGATGGTGGCGGTTTTACCGTTAACGGCAATATGCCCATGCAATGTGAACTGGCGCGCGGCGCGCCGTGATGCGGCAAACCCCAAGCGATAAACCAAGTTATCCAAACGGGTTTCCAGCAGCTGCAACAGAGTTTCGCCTGTCACTCCAGTGCGGCGATGCGCCTCCTGGAAGAAACGTTTGAACTGAAGCTCCTGCATACCGTACTGGCGGCGAAGGCACTGCTTCTGGCGCAACTGCTCACCAAAGGCCGACATCTTGCGGCCACGGCGTGAGCCGTGCTGACCAGGAGCGGGCAAGCCCTTCTCAATCGCGCACTTTGACATATAGCAACGTGCGCCTTTTAAAAACAATTTCTGCCCCTCGCGACGGCAAATCCGGCAAGCGGGTCCTGTATATCTACCCATCTTAAACTCTCCTGCGTTTGCGGGGACGACAGCCATTATGCGGAATCGGCGTACAATCTTTTATCGAAGATATGCTGATGCCAGCCTGTTGAATCGCACGCACTGCAGACTCACGTCCAGCGCCTGCGCCCTGTATTCTCACTTCAACCTCGTGCATGCCTTTGGAAATGGCATTCCGGGCCGCGTCCTGGGCAACCATAGTCGCCGCAAACGCGGTGCTTTTGCGCGATCCCTTGAAACCAGCCTTACCGGCTGAACTCCAGGCAATGACACCGCCACGGGCATCAGCGATCGATACGATTGTGTTATTAAAGGTTGAGCGCACAAATGCAATTCCAGCAGGAATTGACTTGCCTCTCCCCTTCTTGCGGGCTGTCTCGGCGGCCTTGTCAGCCTCCTCGTCGCTCGCGCTCATGATGCTGGCAGCTTCGCTCCGAGGAGCCCGTCCACCTGCTTCAGCCTCAGGGAGCGCGGCATCTTCAGCAACAGCTTCCTTGTCGGCAACTGGTTCCTTGACCTTGGCAGCCTCTTTTTTCTTGGCGGAAGGAGCTTTTTCTTCCTTCACCTTTTTTGGCTTGGCAACAGGGGTTTCAACTTCTTTCCCCTCTTTCTCAGCTTTTTTAACAGATTCTTCACTCATGCGTTAGGCCTCAAATTATTTGGCGGATAAAACATCCGGCAGTCATATCATATCACACTGTCGGGCTGGCATATCCTGCCGGGTTTATTTTTTACCTTTGCCCCCGCGGGTACTTGTCTCACGTACCAGAGAAGAACGTTTACCGCTTTTACGAGTTTTGGCATTAGTCTTGGTTCTTTGTCCTCTGACAGGCAACTGCCTCTTATGGCGCTGTCCTCTATACGTACCAATGCTGATCAAGCGACGAATGTTCTGAGAAACTTCACGTCTCAGATCACCCTCCACCCGATAGTTTTCCTGAATAAAACCAACGATCAATCTGATCTCCTCAGGGCTCAGATCATCAGCTTTCTTAGCGGGGTCGATTTTACAGTTTTCGACCACATTATTTGCCCTCTTGGGGCCAATTCCATGAATATACCGCAACGAAAACGCAATTGGTTTGCGTCCTGGTATATCCACACCCATCAATCTTGGCATGGTGCTTTTCTCCAATTATCCTTGGCGCTGTTTATGTCTCGGATTTGTACAAATGATTCGTACAATACCTTGGCGGCGTACCACCCGGCATCGCTCACACAGGCGCCGTACTGAACTGCGAACTTTCATGATTTACTCCTTGCTCGAAAAAGGCTATGGATTAAACCACAAGTCCATCACCTTGTCTATCAAAAAATTAGAAATTCTCATGCCAGCGTCAGAATTTCCACACTTTCTTCAAGCACAGCCACGGTGTGCTCAAAGTGCGCCGACGGTTTCCCATCACGCGTTACAACTGTCCATTTGTCTTCCAGAACCACCACCGCGGCTGTGCCGAGATTGACCATCGGCTCAATCGCCAACGTCATCCCGGGCTTCAACACCGGCCCGCGCCCAGGGGCGCCGTAGTTCGGAACCTGTGGTTCTTCGTGAAGGTGATGCCCCACGCCGTGACCCACAAACTGTCTAACAACCGAGCAACCTGCCGCTTCCGCCGCACACTGTATCGCGTGGGAGATATCCGAAAGCCGACCTCCGGGCCTTGTTGCCGCAATCGCTAATTGCAAAGCCCGTCTGGTTGTCTCAACCAACCGGATTACATCCAGATCTACCGCGCCAACCATCACCGTTGTCGCGTTGTCCCCGTGAAATCCGTTATAATAAACTCCAACATCAATGCTCACCAGATCGCCCGGAAGTATCTCGCGTGCGCCCGGAATCCCGTGGATCACCTCTTCGTTAATCGAAACACAAAGTGCCGCCGGATAGCCGTGATAACCCAGAAACGAGGGCTTGGCCTTCATCTTTTTAATCATAGTCTGAGCCAGTTGATCCAGCTCGCCGGTTGTCACGCCTGCCCGCACAGCCGCCGCAACCGCCTGCAGAACCTCGGCTGACATCTGACAACTAATGCGCATGGCTTTTAAATCCGCCGCGCTTTTTAAAGGAATTTTGCTCATCCTAACGCGTTCTTCACAAGCTCAACCGTCTCATTGATCGCACCCGCGCTCATAACTCTGCGCAGCAAGCCGCGCGATCTGTATAAATCAATCAAAGGCATGGTGGATGCCTTATAGACACTCAAACGATGCCTGATTGTCTCGAGATTGTCGTCTTTGCGGGCCACAAGTGCTTCACCGCAAAGATCACATACCCCGTCCTTTTCCGGAAGAATCGTCTCAATATGATAACCCGCGCCGCAACCCAGGCAAACGCGTCGTCCAACAATGCGGTCGACCAAATCCTCTTCATCAACATCCAACCACACAACCGCCCACAGCTGGGCGCCGCAGCTCTCAATCATCTGATCCAAAATGGCTGCCTGAGCAACTGTACGGGGAAAACCGTCCAGCAGGAGCGTACACTCCCCCTCAATACCCAAGATGGTATCCTTGATCATCTCAGCGATCAACTCGTCCGAGACCAACTCGCCACGCTTCATCGCTCCTTCGGCCAGCCGACCAGCACGAGTCTGATTGCTGACCGCCTCGCGCAACATGCTTCCGCTTGACAAATGCCTAAACACAGGATCCTGCGACGACAGCCTTTCAGCCATCGTGCCTTTGCCGGAGCCAGGCGCGCCTAATAAAATGACAATTTTCATATGGATCAACAATAATAACAAAAGAGCCCATGCTCTTCAACCACGAATTTGATTTATTTTGTTTTTTTTCTCATAGCATCAGGGCTGCGCTCTTTATTTAACGTATTGCCACACAATCTTTACGGATAACCTTGTTATTTTTTAAGATAAATGGTATATAATATAGCATTTTAACAGTTAAATGGAGTTTTATGTCAAAAGAGGACGCAATAGAAGTAACCGGAGTGGTCATTAAGGTTTTACCTGCCACAATGTACAAAGTTAAACTGGAGAACGGACACGAGGTGCTGGCGCACATTTCAGGCAAGATGCGCAAGTTTTTCATCAAGATCGCGGCCGGGGACAAGGTAACCCTTGAAATATCCCCCTATGATCTATCCAAGGGGCGCATTGTTTTCCGCCACAAGAATTAAAGGATCGATGCCGGGCATTTAAACTTGGATCATGCCTCAAGAGTAATACCGGCGGGCGCAATCTCCAGCTTCTGCAATGGCGCGTTCAATTGGATGCCCCGCGCTGCCAGTGCTGGTTTCAGATCAACTACCACTGCACTCCCCTCCAGCCGCACCGCGCTCTGCCCATGCAACCGGGATGCTATGTGCTTGAGCAGCTGGGCGGAGATCATCTCAGTGCCCATGCCGACCATGCCAACCGAGATCCCCGCCAAAGTCAGCGACACAGTGCGCCCCTGATCCAACACCTGCGCCTGCCATCCGGTGGTGAACGGGATGGTCAAACCAACAGCGATCCTGCCCGCGAGTACAACTCGATCCTTTTCCAGCGTGACTGTCAGCTCCTTTAGCTTGTCAATTTCCTTGGTCAGCTGATCCACTAAACTCTGCAGCTCCGCTCGCTCAATAACTATATTCAAACTGTTCACTATCATTCGTAAGTCGCCTGCTTTCTAAATAATTTAACTTTAACATCTCAATAATTTGCCCTGAAGCAGCCTTCCTCCTTCGCCAAGGCTACGGCGGACAAAGAAAAGCTGGACAACAAACCTTTTTCTGTAACCGGCCCGAACTTCAGGTTGTCGATAAAGAAAACCGTGTCAGCAGTCGCGGTGCTGCTAAAGCCGAGCCAGTGCAGTTCGCGGAAGTCAACACCCGAGATCGGCAAGTCAGCGAATATCCGTCTCTCGCCCCCCTCGACTTGCAGTGTTACCCGGAACGTTCGGGGAGCATCCTTGCCGAGAACGGCTTCGATCTCAATGTGCAACCATGTCTCACTCGGCACCTGAGCCAACACCTTTCCGGCGACAAGCATTTGACCGCGACCATCAAAGCTTACACTGGGCCCAACATTGCGAGGATAGTCGGCAATGTCGCGCCACTCGGTGGTGAGCTGCGCCGCGCTGTCAAACCGGAGATCGAAACTTTGGCGGATGATCCCTTCCCGTAAATGGGGTTCGTAATAAAAATGAGGTTCCCAGGCGGGCTGAAGATCCTTTGAGTCCGTTACCCTGAGGCTCTGGCGCCCGGAGACGCTGCGCTGGTCGCTGATCCGGATCGACGCCCCTTGCTCCTCGCCGCTGACACGCGCCCGCGACGGTGTGGCACCGAGCGGCGTTTTCTCGAAGTCGTCATCCATGGTCAAAGGCGGCGGTGGCGGCGGGAGCGGGCGGTGCGGGCAGTTTGCGTGACTAACTTCGCTCACCCAGGCCGCATCCCCGTACAGCCCGACGCCACTGATCTCCAGCGGCAGGAATCCCATCCGCAAGGCAGGCGAGCCGGGTTGCAGAGTAAAGTCATGCGCAGCAACATCAGCGAACTGCGGATCCGCAATGCTGGACTTACGATCCAGCCCCAGAGCCTGCCACGCCTCCAGCGAGTGCCGATAGAAGCGGATCCGGTCGGCGCCACCCGTGTGCCAGTACAGGTTTTCGTCCCAGATGCCCAGCGACTCCTGCGCTGCCAAACGCTCGTTCAGCGAGCGTTGCCCGTGTGGGATCAACAACTCGCCTTGGGTCAGATACACGATATTGCGTTGAAAAGTGCTGGGCCGTTTTTCGTTGTACGGCCAGAGGGCGTGATTCGCGGAGAGGGCGAAGATGTTGTTCTGAATCAAGTGCTCGTGTCCGCCGTTGTTGAACATCAAGCCGCCGCTGAGCGTGTTGTAAACAAGATTGTTCTCGACAGTATAGCCGCCGCACTGGGCATCCAGATAGATGCCCCAGCCCAGTGGCGGGGTTGAGTAAGGCCAGATGTCGTGAAACACGTTGTTGCGAATAACGCTGCCGGGCGACACCCCCAGGCAGTAGATCAATCCTGCATCGCTGAGCACACCGTGCACGAGGTCGTGCACATGGTTGAACTCAACCACGTTATGGTGCGTCCGGTTGGCTTCCAAACCCCAGTTCCAGCCAATGCTGATGCCGGAGTAGCAAAGGTCGTGGATATCATTATGCGAGATCCGGTTCTCGCTACTCTGCGCAACCCAGATGCCAACGCCCGCTGCATAGACATGCCCGCCATCGTAGATATGATTGTTATCGACCAAAATGCGGCACGACTCCGCTACATCGGTCGCCGCCATCTTCGCTTCGCCCACACGTATGCCGCCGGCACCCAGGTCGTAGGCCCGGTTCCGCTGAATTCGACAATCCTTGCACCCGCGGCGGAACCAGATGCCATACGTGCCCACGTGCGCAACTTCGCAACCTTCGATAGCGCAGTTCAGCGCACCGTCGGCCATCACGGCGGCAGGCACTTCCACAGCCGCCTGTGTGCTGCTGTTGCCTTGCGGCGCGAGTATCCAGTCGGCGTGGTGAAACGCCAGGCCGCGCAGTGTCACATACTCCACGAACCGCCCTTGCTCCGCATCGCCGGCCAGCCGCACCAGCTCATGCAGCACAGGGGCAACCACCTCAATCTGCTCCATTTGCTCGCCAGGCAGCGGCCAGTAGCTGAGCACGCCCGTAGCGCGGTTCAAATACCATTCGCCTGGCTGGTCCAACAGTTCAAAGGCGTTCTCAACGTAATAACGCTGGGCCTCTTCCCAGTAGCCGATACTCCACCACTCTTTCATCGGCGCGGTGAACTGGACTGTGTTCGACACCGTGTCAACAGACTTGAGCGGATGGATTGAGGTTTCCCACGAGTGCATCAGAACCACGTTCACGTCATGCAGTTGATCCCAGGGCTGCAGATCGGCCGCAGCAAAAATAAATTTGTCGCGTGCGACCGGCTTAGCCCTGGGGTTGGGAGGGCCGGGCAACAGCGCAGCAATGCGGTGGTAGCCGGTGTTGGGCGAGCGCGCGCGTTGGCGACGTTCACCGTCAACAAAAAGCTGACGAAAGCTCCACTTACCGGAACGCACCTCCGGCAACTCGACCTGCCACAGTTTGCCGGTGCCTCTCTGCCAGCCAACGATCTGCCGCCCGCCGCTTAAGATCGGCTGCTCGCCCGGATAGGCCGCGTAAACAACAGGACGGTCAGCCGTGCCCGAATCCTGTGGTTCCAGCACCAGCGTCTTATGAAGGATGTGCGTGCCACCGCGGATAAGCACCGTCACCGCGCTATCTGCCTTCAATTGGCGGGCCTCTTTCTGAGCGCGCTCAATCGTAGCGAACGGCCCATCGGTCAAAGCGGAGTTCGCTTTCGGCAGCCGACCTGACCAGGCATCGTTGCCGTTGACAGCAACATACAGCTCCATGGCGTTGGCAACCGCGCTGCAAAGCATTGCAACTATGGTCAAGGAAAGCCGTTTTAATATACACATAATTCTCGCTCCTGGTTTATTGTCGCCGCTTATTTATCCAGACTACCTGAGGATTATCTGGGTGCCTACCGCTATGGGAACCAATGCGACATCATTGCCGCCCATGATGGTGCCGGTAACAGCGTCAGCGGTATAATAAACTTGGAAACTCTGATTCCTGGCACCCATCGGAACTGAGATGCTCCCGGCATTCGGCAGGCCGGCAAAGGTTCCGACAATCGGGTTCGCACCATGGTTGACAATAATAAAAAGCCTGTCGCTAAGCCTTACCTCGCTATTGAGCTGAACACTCAGAGTCGCGTTATCCAGTGTTACCGCGCCATTGACTGCCAGCTGGCTGTATCCGCCCTCGGCGCTGCTGTCAACCACCACATTAAAGCGTTTTGCACCTGCAGTCGTGAAGTTCACATCACAGTTGGCTGTGAGCGTACCTGTTTTCGATCCCGGCGCGATGGCGCCGCCAGCCGGACCAAAGCTAACAGCATTGGCCACCGAACCTGTTCCGCCAAGCGTGCCGCCGTTGATGTAGATCGCACTGACCCCTGTGCCGGTGCCAGCCGCGTTGTTCACCAAAAGCGTCCCACCCTCAATCGCGGTTGTATTGGTGTAGCTGTTGTTGGAGTTTGTAAACTCCGCAGTGCCGGCCCCGCGCTTGCGGAAACCCCTGTCCATCATCCTTCCACTGACAAGAAGGTCGACCGCTGAGGGACCGTCCTCAACCAGGAGATTGTTGTCAGAGTTATACGATGCAACCGGCGCGCTGATCACAGCGGTTTCGCCTGAAGTTCGGACATAGAGTGTTATATTACCACTGAGCCGAAGCTGACCAGAGCCTTTGATTTCGCCGCCAAACATCTCCGAGCCATCACGCAGATACTGCTCATTGTTAAGCTCCAGTGCTCCGCCAACAATTTTTACCCAATGTTTCTGGTTACCGAAGGCGTGCGTGGTCTCGGTGCGGGCAGTGGCACCCTGATTGATGGTGATGGTTATGGGCCAATCCTGAAACGGATCTTCGGAATATCCGCCGGTATTAAAGCGAACGCGCCCCTGATCAATGATAATTGCATTGGCTTTGAAATATTTACTGCCCCTGCGGTTGAGATACAGATCGCCCTCACCGCTCTTGGTGAGGCGGACACGCCCATCGAAACCAGTATTGAGCGTAACGGTTTTGCCTGCGGCCACATGCCAGCTTTGGTCGTCGCTCAAAAGCAGCTTGCTGCCAACACTCAGCGATTCATCGGCGTGCAAGCCGCGTGCGAGCTGCAGATCACCGCCTGTGAGCGAGCAACCGGCGGCTTCGAAGACCGCCCGGTTCGCTGCCGCGTTACTGACAGTCACGGCAGAGGCGCCCCGGGTGAAATACGCATCGTTGAGGGCTGAACGCCAGTGCTGTAAGGGTACGCTGCCAAAGATTTTGTTATCACTCCAAAGCGCTGTTGAATCAATGTCCCATACTCCATCTCCACCCTGAATGCCGATAGAGGGCGTCGTGTCCCAATATCTGCCAGAAGCACTTTCACCGGTGAACGCCATGGGATCAACCTGGTTGGCGTAGCAGGCCCAAATCCAGTCAGGAGAGCGCACAGCGTTGGCAATGCGCGCCTCATCAAGCGTTCCGCTGATATGCTGGCTGGTGGTATTTCCATGCCAACCAAACCAGATCTGCTCCCAGTTACTGACATTCCCCGCGCGCGTTCCAGTGGCAACCAGGTTTCCATCAACGTAGAAGCGCATTGTTGCCCCCTCTTTTTGTCCTGTCAGCAGGTGCCAGCCACCATCGTCGTAGCGATCGGTCGTGCCATTAACGTCAGTTGAATTGTTCGAAACACGGGCAACAAAACCGATCGCGCCGGAGTGCATCCACCCCAGTCCCCAGAATGTCTGCTTGGGATTGATCCCCCCGCTGCTTCCGAAATTTCCCATGATGTTACGATACCAGCCTCCGCTATAGGTTGTGTTGCACCAGATTGAGGCGGTGAAATTATCAGGCGGGTCAATGGTGCTATGGTTGTTGACTCGGATGTGCTGCTTGCTGCCGGAGTCCAAAGTCACACCCCGCCCCACGCGCGCAGTGCTCACAGCAGGCGCATTGTAGGCAACACCGTGATTCTTGTTGGGCGACGAATCGATAAGATCGGCCTGGTTCATATGCCAGACAGCGCCGTAGTTCGCGCTCCAAACTGCGCCGCTAGTTGTGTAGCTCGGTTTGGCGGCAGCCGCGGGGTTGCCCCAGCTCGCCCAGATGGAGCTCGCACGCGTGAATTCGGGGATCTGCACCCAGACATAACTGATGCCGTTTGTGTCCCAAAGATCGATCTCGTAGTTGAGTTCAACACTCTGGCTCTGATCGGTATAGAAGCGCAGGTCATCGCCATACGGTGAGAGAAAATTCGCGAATGAAAACTCAGCCAGTCCCTCCTGCAGTGCGACCAGCACAGGGAAGTTGGTCAAGGTTGTAGTGCGGGTATAGCCAGGAAAGCTGAACTCCCGCCCTGTGGGCAGTGCCTCCACGTTGCTTGAGGCATTGTAAAGCACAACGTCGTGGCCGCCAACTGTCGCCTGCGTGGCGGCATCGCCGGTGTAACTGATTGTAAAGGCATGTTCGCCAAAGGCGACCGTACCGCCCTGCGGCAAGCCGGCAAAGGTTCCGCTAACAGGAGTACCTGAATTATTGATTATAATGAAAAGCAGATCACCGGGGTTGACCGCGCCGGTAACCTGGCCGGAGAGCAGAGCGCCGGTCAGGGTGACAGGACCATTGACAACCAAAGAGTCATGGCTCGCGGCATCGGCGATCTCGATATATAGACCGGAGGGTGCCGCGGCGGTAAAGGTCAGGCCGCCGACGGTCAAGGTGCCAGCTTCCCCTGAATCATTGCCGGGAAAGACAAAACCCCCATTATTAAGGCATGAAACCGCGCCTGACACTGTTCCAGTTCCACCCAGCACACCGCCGTTGATCTCCACCGCACCGCTGCCAGTGGCGGAGCCAGCAGTGTTATTGACCAGCAATGTTCCATCTTCAATCAATGTTGGCCCTGAATAGATGTTGGCCGCAACCAGCTCCATAACTCCGTTACCACGCTTCGCAATGCCATGCGAGCCATTGGCCTCAGTGATTGATGCGCTCACCCGCAAATCAACACCCGCACTGCCAGCAGCCACATTGAAGGGCAGCTGGCCGCTCGGGTTGCCGTCATGCAGAACAAGGCGTCCCGAAATCGTCGCTGTGGCAGCGCTTGCCAACACATTCACGGCTGAGCCGCCGCCCAATGAGTAGAGTTGCCCGGTGATGTCGCTCGCCACACCGCCATTCGAGCGCAGCTCACCGCCGGTTAAGTTGATTGTCAGCCCCCTGCCGTTATCGCCGCTGGCTACGTTGTTGACCAGAGCGCCGTTGATGTTGAGTGTGTTCAATCTCTGACCAGCGGTGTAGCCCAAGGCGTTCGCGACCAACAGGTCGACCTGTCCAGCGGACTCAACGGTCAGGGTGCCGCGAATCGCGCCGGCGCCGCCGCCCTGACTGAGCCGCATGAGGCCGTGCGTGACCATTGTAGCACCCGCGTAGGTGTTGACTCCGCTCAACGTCAATGTGCCAGGGCCCTCTTTGAGCACTGCACCGCTGCCGCTGATCACTCCGTCCAGCGTGGTATCTCCAGTCCCGGTAATGGTGAGCGGAAAGCTGTTGTTCGCAACTGCGCCGGAAATTGTCAGGGTTTTACCATCTGCCGCGCTCCAACCCTGCGGTTCAGAGAGTGACAGCGCAGAGCTGATCCCGACCGACTCATAGGCCTTGATGCCGCCGCGACCGAGTGTGATGGCACCATCTTGGATACTGTAGCCACTGCCATGGATGGTAATTTTATTGGCTCGCACTGTATCAACGCTGACAACAGATGTTCCGTTGGCTCCGAAGAGTGCGTGCGCATCATTCTGCCAGACCCTGAGCGTATCAGTGCCATCAGCAGCGGTATTCCAGGCTGCCGCTGCTGTACTCCATATAGCATCCCCTGACTGAAGACCAGCATCCGCGCCGGTGTCGTAATAATAAGTGCTGTCGACAAACGAGAAGGCGGCGGGGTTAATCTGGTTGTCGTAAACAGCCTTAATCCAATCCGCGCTGCGCACCAGATTCTCAAAGCGAGCTTCATTCACAGTGGCTGTGATGTACTCCTCCTGGTGACTGCCGAACCTCAGCTGCTCGCCGTTAACAGGAGTCCCAGGGCGTGTGCCGGAATCCATCAATTGCCCGTCGATATAGAGGCGGACAAGATCGCCCTCTTTCTGACCAACAAGGTGATGCCATTGGCCGTCGTTAAAAGCTCCGCCTTTGAGGTAGGTGCTTTGATTGTCCACACGGACTGCGAAGCCAATATCATTTTTTTCCATCCAGCCTAGACCCCAGAAGGTTCCGCTACCTCCATTACCACCCGCGCCAAAGTTACCCATCAGGTTTCGGAACCATTTGCCTTCCCAGGAACTCCGGAACCAGATAGAGGCGGTGAAGTTGTCGGTGGCCTTGATACTGTCGCCCTGATCCACACGGATATCCTGCCGGGCACTGGCCTCAACTGCGACACCAGCCCCGATATTGGCAGGGACAACTGCGGGGCTATTCGAGGAAAGGCCGTGGTTCTGGTTCACAGTTGTGTCAATCACATCACGCTCATTCATATGCCAGACACCGCCGAACTCCGCCGCCCACACAGCACCGTTGGTTGTGTAATCAGGGATAACGGTCGCTACCGGATTACCCCAGTAGGCGTGAATCGCGGAATTGTGGGTCAGCTCCGGCACCTGCACCCAAACCAATGCGGAGATAGTTTGCGCATCATCCACAACGATCTCAAGCGCGTACTTATGCTTCAGGTAGAGGTGCACGCCCGCCATCTCGCGCTTGCTCAAGATGCGGTTGTAGATTATCAACTCCGCGATTTCACCTTGATAAGCTCCGTTGCCGCCGACACTGGCGCCATTATACGATAAAAGCTTGCTTGAATCAGCTGCGCTTCCCAACAGGGTTCCGTTCAGCCAGGTATGCTTGGAATCACCGCAATCCAGCGTATACACCTCAAACTGCTGCGATGAGTACCCTGGCACGTCCATGTTATAATCGTTCGAATACTGGGCGTGCGCAAATGTTATGTTGTCACGATAACCGACATGCAGGTTTTTATTCCTGCTGGCTTCTCCGTCAGCGTCTGTTCCGCGAATAATCCAATTAGACGCCTTACTGCTCAGCCGCCCCTCAACAAGAAAGATCGTGTATCCGGTGTTAGCAAGAAAAGTTGCGTTAAAATTGAGTCGGTCGTCCATTCCGTCAAAACGGATGGCAGGCAGGCTGTTGAGAGCGTTTTGCCGCAGAGCAGGCTGCTGGTCGGCGGTGTTATTGGTCGCATGGCGGCCCCTGCCGGATTGATCAAGCCAGCTCGTGACCCTGCCTGAGGCATTTGTCAGAACGCCTGCATCCGCTTTGAACCAAACCTGACAACCCGCAACATTTGTTGGATTTGCGGCGATCGGTGCGGTTGAGTTCCACTCCTCCACTTCAAAGGCAAGCTCGGTAACCCCGTCATCCTTGGTAAAGCGCAGGTCAGAGTAGTCCTCGGAGTTCATTTGGCTGAATGAAAATCCGTTGACCCCCTCTTGCAGTTGAATCAGGGCAGGAAAGTTGGTCAGGGTGGAGGCCCCTGTGTAGCCATCAAAGCGGATTAACGCTGTATTTGCATAATCGCCGGGATTGATCTCTCCAGCTCTCACACCAACCGCTACGAAAACCGCGGCAACCACTGCACTTAGCACCAACACACTCTTTGTCACATGTACTTTCATAGCACTTCTCCTGCTTAATAGAAAACAACAAGGTTACAAATTTGATGACGTACTTAAGGTAACGCTAAATTGACTTCAAAACAAGTAAAAATTTAAAATGATATCTCAAGCTTCCAGCTTGAATGAAGTACCTCAAGCTTCCAGCTTGAATGAGAATTTTTTCTGCAAGCAAAATGCTTGCACTACTCCATTATCACTTTTAGGTTTGCCTGCCTGTTCGTAGTGACACGCAGACAGACAATGGAAAGCCGCTTTACTAGGTTGTTTTTAATACCTTAAAATTTTGCAACAGAGACACAGAGTTTTTTAGATGTTTGCAAGAGTTGTCGCACGTGTAGTAGCCGCTCTGCGAGCGGCATTTTGCTACAGGCATGTGAAAAGCGCGCCTTTTGAGTGGAAGCAACGTAGGTCCGATTTCCAATCGGACATGTCTGATTGGAAACCAAGGCGCGAAGCAAGAAAGTCGTCCGCTTTGCGGGCGACCGCGGGTGGCACGCGAGCCATCAGGCGCCGGCATAGTCAGCCGCATAGCGACTGACCTACTTATTCGTAGTTAAAAAAAACAAACACGCTACCCCATTTTTTACCTTAAAACTATCACGCTGCAACAGATTTTTTTACCCGCGAATCTCCGCGAATGGATAAGATCACTTTTAAAAACATGACTTGTAATTTTAACATGGGACTTTGCGCTTTAAATTTTTATCCATTAACGACTCTACGCAGTAGAGAAAAAATTTAAAGCGCAATATTCGCGGAGATTCGCGGGAAAAAAATTGGTTGCGGCTATGCTGCGCTAGGTTCTTTGTGGTTAAAAATCAGCTACGCACCCCCTTTCGTGCTTTTCGTGCTTTTCGTGGTTAATAAAAGAGGTACAGGAAAATAAACTAAGCTGTTGGCTTTGATTCTCGGTGGAACGACCTGTCATTTTGGCGTACTTGCAGCAAAGTGCGGGGATTAAGTCAACCATTCACCGCATAATATGCGGCAAATGGGAGACAAAAAAAAGCACCTTGGCTGCTGCCAGGGTGCTTTTTCAATTTGATCTGAGGTGGCTCGTTACCGTCTGCCGCGCAGGCTGCCGTGTTTCAGGAAGCCGTCATAGTTACGCATCAGCAGGAACGACTCCATTTGGCGCAGTGTATCAAGGGCAACACCCACGATGATCAGCAGCGAGGTGCCGCCGAAGAACGAGGCCATCTCCCAGGGGAGCTGCATCAAGCCGCGCAATAGCTGCGGCAGCAGTGCCACAATCAGCAGGCCAGTGCCGCCAATCAGGGTTACACGGGTCATCAAAGCATCCAGGTACTCGGCGGTTGCCATGCCCGGGCGAATGCCTGGAACATAGGAACCCTCTTTTTTGAGGCTGTCGGAGATGCGCATTGCATTAAACTGAGTTGCAACCCAGAAGAAGGCAAAGAACATGATCAGCAACGCGTAGACTGTCAGATGGATCGGGCTGGTCATATCGCTGAGTTTAGTTCCAAACCAGCGCAGCCAGCCAAGCCCCTTGATCTCCACTGGAATGCGGGACATCAGTGCGGCCGGGAACTGAATCAACGGTCCGGCAAAGATGATCGGCATCACGCCGGTGTAGTTCACACGCAGCGGCATATAAGTCTGCTGCATCCGCCCATAGGCGCCTGATCCGCCGGCCGCCTTGCGGGTGGAGTGAATCGGCACCTTGCGCACGCCCTGCGTGAGCATCACAGTTCCCATAATCACCATAAAGCCGAAGAGCAGCAAGAGCACCAGCTCCACAGGGCTGTTGGTTGCCTCGAGGCCGGAGAGTCCAAAGTAGCGAGCCCAGGCCTCCATAATCGCTGAGGGCAGACGTGAGGTGATGTTGATCATAATGATCAGCGATGTCCCGTTGCCAATGCCGCGCTGCGTGATCTGATCTGCCAGCCACATCACCAGCAGGGTTGCGGAGGTCATACAGATAGCAGTTGTGATATTGAATGACAGCCCTGGCCGGGTGACGATCTGAACATTGCCCAGCCCCATATGGGCAGGGTTCTGCAGCGCTGTGGCGAGGGCGAACGCCTGAAACATACAGATACCGATTGTCAGATAACGGGTATACTGATTGATCTGCATGCGTCCGGTCTCACCCTCACGGGAGAGCCGTTCAAGCTGTGGAATCACAGCGGTCAGCAATTGAACAATAATTGAGGCACTGATATAGGGCCAGATGCTTAGAAAACCCACGGCACACTGATTGAGAGCGCCACCACTGAACACATTCAGCCAATCCATAAGACCACCGCCAACACCGGCGGTTTCACGGATACGGGCCAGCTCGGCCTGCAAGGTCTGCCAATCAACCCCAGGTGTTGGCACCATAGAGATTAAGCGGCAGACAAAGACCAAGCCGAGAGTGAACAAAATGCGTTTCCTGAGATCAGGAATCTTAAATGTATTAGCAAAGGTAGCAAGCATGGCCATGGTAAGGTCCCTTACACAATTTCGACACTACCACCGGCAGCTTCAATTTTGGTTTTCGCGGTGGCACTGACACCATTGACTTTGATTATCAGTTTTTTGGTGAGGTCACCGCAGCCGAGAATCTTAACTCCGTCAAACTTATTCGAGAACATATTGTTCTGCTTCAGAAGTTCGACAGTCACCTCGGTGCCATCTTCAAAACGTTCAAGTGCACTGACGTTCACCGGGCAATAGACAAGGCGTGTAAAGTTGGTGAAACCGCGTTTTGGAATACGGCGAATCAGCGGCATCTGACCGCCTTCAAAGCCCAGCTTGTGTTTATGTCCCTTACGGGCATACTGACCTTTATGACCATGGCCCGAGGTCTTACCGTGTCCGGATGCCATACCGCGTCCCACACGCTTGCGGGTTTTACGCGCACCCGGCGTATTTTTAAGTGATGATAAATCCATAATGAACTCCATTTTCACTCATTTCGCGACCACCGGGTGGTCGCAAATAAGTGGATAAAATGTGATACTTTTTACTCTCATGTTTGCGACCACTCTGTGGTCGCAAAATACAGTGTGGTCGCAAAATTATGCCCGGGTAGCGGCGATTTCTTCTGCTGAGCGCAACTGCAGCAGGGCCGCCATAGTGGCTTTCACCACATTCAGGCGATTCTTACTGCCCAGTGATTTGCCAACCGCGTCACGCACACCGGCCGCTTCCAGTACGGGGCGCATACCGCCGCCGACGATCAGCCCGGTTCCATCAGGCGCCGGCTTAAGCAAAACATGGCCGCCATCACAGATGCCAATCACCTCATGTGGTATAGACTTGCCCTCCAGCTTGATTGTGACCATATCTTTCTTGGCAGCCTCGCCGCCCTTGCGGATGGCATCACTGACCTCATTGGCTTTGCCGAAACCATAGCCGACGCGCCCTTCGCGGTCACCGACCACTACCACGGCGCTGAAGCTGAAACGGCGTCCGCCCTTCACAACCTTTGCGCAACGGTTAACGAACACTACGCGCTCGTCAAACTCACTTGCACTCGCATCCCTCGAAAATCTTGGATCAGCGCTCATTTAGCCTCCTTGGAATTATCTTTTTTCTCTTTGACAGTCACCTTCAGGCCAGCTTCGACCGCCGCGTCAACGATCTGTTTCACGCGGCCATGGAAGGCGAAGCCGCCGCGGTCAACGACCACGACTGATATGCCGCTAGCCTTGGCTGCCTCGGCGGCATCGGTGCCGACCTTCTTGGCGCTCTCAATATTACAGCGCTGGCCCTCTTTCAAAGTGGAGGAGGATGCCAGAGTGTGCATGGCGATATCATCAATAAACTGCACATACATGTGCTTGTTGGAGACGCAGATTGCCATACGTGGACGCTCGGCCGTGCCCTTGATGCGCTGTCTGATGCGCAGGTGGCGGCGTGTGCGTTGTTCTTTGCGATTAAAACTCATTTTTTATCAGCTCCGTTCAGGCATTATGCAACTGTTTTGCCCTGCTTGCGACGAATGACCTCGCCGGCATATTTAACACCCTTGCCCTTATAAGGCTCGGCCGGATAGTAGCTGCGGATTCTTGCGGCAGCCTGCCCAACCAACTCTTTACTTATCCCTTCCACCGCCAGCTTTACGCCATTACCTTCCACGGTAACCTTGATTCCTTCGGGAATAGCGTAATCTTTGGCAGAGGCAAACCCGAGAAAGAGACTCAGTGTTTTACCGTTATCCACAGCCTTAAAGCCTGTGCCCTCAATCGTAAGCTCTTTCTTGAAGCCTTTCGTCACACCCTCAATCATGTTAAAGATCAAAGTGCGGCTCAGTCCATGACAGCTTTTCTGCGTGCGGGAGTCGTCAGCGCGGTCAACTGTAACCGTGTTATCCTCGACCTTCACACTGATTCCCCGAACAAGATCGCGGCTCAATTCACCGAGTTTACCTTTGACAGTGACGGTCTGGCCGTCAACAGCAACTGTAACATCTGCGGGAATGGCGATCGGATTTTTACCAATTCTTGACATTATTGAAGCCCTCTTACCAGATTGTGCAAATCAACTCTCCGCCCAGCTTACGCTTGCGGGCATCCTTGCCGCTCAGCACACCGCGGGAGGTACTCAAAACCGCAACTCCCAGGCCGCCCAGCACATACGGTATCTCCTGGACATTGCAGAACTTGCGCAGTCCTGGACGACTCTCCCGGCGCACCCCGCGAATGGCAGGCTCAGCGTCCTCGTTATACTTCAGCTCAACGGTCAGCGTGCGGGGCAGAGCGTTTTCCATGCTGAAACTCAGGATGTAGCCCTCCTCTTTCAAAACACGCGCAATCTCACCTTTGAGTCGGGAGCCCGGCATTTCAACGCTGGGATGACCAGCACTCAGCGCATTACGAATACGCAACAACATGTCAGCTATAGGATCAGACATCATTTTTAGTATCCTCCTTACCAGCTCGCTTTGGTTATACCAGGGATCATTCCGGCCAATGCCTGCTCGCGAAAACAGATACGACAAAGCTGAAATTTACGAATATACGCACGCGGACGCCCGCAGCGTGAACACCTATAGTTCTTGCGCGAAGAAAACTTCGGCGTACGTTTGGCTTTTGCAATCAAACAACTTTTAGCCATCTTGGAAAATCTCCTTTATCTGCCTGCAAAAGGCATACCCATAATTTCAAGCAGTTCACGAGCGTGCGTGTTATTCGCAGCTGTTGTCACAAATGTGATATCCATACCCACATCCACCGCGTGATTACCCGTGTCAACGATCTCAGGGAAGATCGAATGCTCTTTCAAACCCATTGTGTAGTTGCCGAATTTATCGAACCCGCGCTTGGGCACACCGCGAAAGTCGCGGATACGCGGCAACGCGCTGTTGATCAACCGGTCTGCAAACTCATACATGCGGTCACCGCGCAAGGTTACCTTGGCGCCAATAATCATACCGTCACGTAATTTAAAATTCGAGATGCTCTTACGTGCTTTGCAGAGCACCGGGTGCTGACCTGTCAGCAATCCAAGGTTCTCAACAATCTTTTTCTGCACATCTTTTTCAACAATCCCAAAGCCCATATTGACAACAATCTTGTCGAGCCTGGGTGTCAGCATCTTATTGGAAAGCTCAAGCTTCTTCTGCAAAGCGGGAGCCCATTCCTTTTGATACTTATCTTTAAGTCTGGCCATTTCGCTCCCTTATCAGTCTAAAGACTTACCTGTTGCTTGTGATTTACGCACACATTTGTCGCCCTCGCGCACGCGCCGGATGCGAACACCCTTTTTCACGTCCGCGTCATACGGCATCAGATTCGACAGATGGATGGGCGCTTCGCGTTCCAGGAAACCACCTTGTGGGTAGGCCTCGGAGGGGCGCATCGCCTTCTTCACCATGTTAAGGCCTTCAACCACCGCCACATTTTTCTCTGTGTTGATTTTGAGGACCTTACCTTTCAACCCGGCTGACTCACCTGTGGTACAGTAAACCGTGTCGCCTTTTTTTATTCTCGCAATACTCATGTTGTTCCTAACTCGCAACCGTTTTGACCCGCAAATCAGCTGCCTTAGCCATTGCGGATCATCAGCGTCACGGTCGTTCACGGCTCAAACCACTTCAGGCGCCAGTGAGACGATTTTCATGAAATTCTTTTCACGCAGCTCGCGGGCGACCGGCCCGAAAATACGTGACCCAATCGGATTCATCTTGGCATCCACAATCACGCAGGCGTTCTGATCAAAGCGCACAAAGGAGCCATCATCACGGCGGAGAGGGTGAGCAGTGCGCACAATAATAGCTGTTTGCACTGTGCCTTTCTTGATCACACCTGTGGGAGCCGCCTCTTTGATTGCAATGCGGATTTTATCACCCACATAGGCAAACTGCTTGCGCTGCCCTATGATGCGGAAGCACATCGCCCGTTTGGCACCGGTGTTATCTGCCACCACCAGCTCTGTTTGTTCCTGAATCATCTTACTTCTCCTCCAATTTGACGATGCGCCAGCACTTGGTGGCACTCAGCGGACGTGTCTCGACGATCGTCACTTGATCGCCGACACTCGCGGTGTTAGCCTCGTCATGCGCATGATACTTCTTAATCTTTTTAATCACCTTGCCATAAAGAGGGTGGCGCACGCGCCGCTCACTCTTAACCACAACTGATTTATCGCCGCTCTTACTCACGACCGTGCCTTTACGGATCTTACGGTCGCCGCGGCTCTGACTTGTTTCGGCCATACTATTTAGCCTCCTGCTGAGCTTTTACAGTTTTCATGCGCGCAATTTCCCGGCGCACCATACGGATGCGAACTGGCTTTTCAACGCCCGCGCCGGATTTATTTCGGATGCGTAAGTCGGTCAGTTCCTGAGTCATCTCCTGGATTCTCTGTTCCAGTTCGACAACTCCCATTTCTTTAAGATCTCTTGCTTTCATAGGGCTCAGGCTCCTTTTCCATGACGTGTCACCAGCACTGTGCGGATCCCCAGTTTGGTGTCAGCCAACCTCAGACACTCGCGTGCAATGGTATCGGAAACACCGTCGACCTCGAACAAGATCTTACCTGGCAGAATCACCGCAACCCACAGTTCCGGGTTGCCTTTACCGCCGCCCATACGAACCTCAATCGGCTTGCGCGTGACCGGCTTATCAGGGAAGACCCGAATCCACAGCTTGCCTTTACGTTTCATATGACGGTTGATCACCACACGGCAGGCTTCAATCTGCGTGTTGGAAAGGTACCCGCGGCCCATGGCTTTTAAACCATACTCGCCATAGGCCAGGGTTGCGCCAGATGTCGCGAACCCGGCGCGGTTGCCCTTGTTTTGTTTGCGGAATTTAACCCGCTTAGGCATTAGAGGCATCTCTTCTCCTCCTCTGTCCGCCGGTTCTCACCGGCTGGAAATCGTCTTTCTTACAGATCCAGACCTTGATGCCGATCAACCCCGCAGTGGTCATTGCCTCGGCAAAACCATAATCGATATTCGCGCGTAGAGTATGCAGCGGGACCTTGCCCTTTTTGCTCCACTCCACACGGGCAATCTCCGCGTTGTTGATACGTCCGGCACAACGAATCTTGATTCCATCCACGCCCATATCCATAGCAACCTTCTCAGCCCGCTTTATGGCGCGTTTAATTGCAACACGGCGTTCGACCTGCTGGGCGATACTCTCGGCCACCAGCTGAGCGTCCGCATCCGGGTCGCGCACCTCGTGGATCTCGAGATAAATCTCCTTGCCTGTTTTGAGCGCCAGTTCATGACGGATCTTTTCAACATCCTGCCCTTTGCGGCCAATAACCACACCCGGGCGGGCTGTGAAGAGATTTACTCGCACACGATTCGCATATCTTTCGATCAGGATCTTGGTGATCGCTGCACTCTCAAGACGCTTTTTAACCGCATCACGAATCATCGAGTCTTCGGCGAGCAACTCGCCAAACTGTTTCTTGTTGGCGAACCAGCGGCTGCGCCACTGTTTGTTCACTGCAACTCGAAAACCTATCGGATTTACTTTCTGTCCCAACTGTTTGCTCCTTAATTCTTGAAAAAGCCGCCGGCCTTTTTACTGACCGTCGGTCAGGACCACCTTGCAATGACAGGTGCGTTTCGCAATCGGACTCGCGCTGCCGCGAGCCCGTGGCCAAAAGCGACGCATGGTAGCGCCTTCATCAAACACGCTCAGCTTAACTTTGAGGGTGTCAACATCGAGATTCTCGTTGTTTATCGCGTTGGCCACGGCGGATTTGATTGTCTTGCTCAAAAACGTCGCCGCTTTACGCGGACTAAACTCTATTATCTTGAGAGCATCAGCTACAGGCAACCCCTGAACCTCGCGGGCCAGAGGGCGGCCTTTCTGCGCTGACATTCTGCAATTACGGGTAGTGGCAGTCACTTCCATACTTCAAACTCCCTTACTTACCAGCGCCGCCGTGAGTACGGAAGAGTCGCGTCGGCGAAAACTCGCCCAAACGGTGCCCAACCATATTCTCAGTTATAAAAATCGGCACATGTTGTTTGCCATTGTGAATGGCAAATGTGTGTCCCACAAAATCCGGCAGTATCATCGACCGGCGCGACCAGGTTTTGATCGGCTGTCTTTTGCCGGTCGCGTTCATCTTCTCGACTTTATCGAGCAGGCACTTCTCAACGTAAGGGCCTTTTTTGATCGACCTTGACATGCGTTATTTTCTCCCCTTCAGAATAAATTTGCCACTGCTCTTCTTGCGGTTGCGTGTTTTGCCGCCCTTTGACAATTTGCCCCAGGGTGAAACAGGATGACCGCCGCCAGAGGTTCGACCCTCGCCACCACCCATCGGATGGTCAATCGGGTTCATCGCCACACCGCGCACTGTCGGACGGATGCCCAACCAGCGCTTGCGCCCGGCTTTGCCGAACTGAACTTTGTTCCAGTCAGCATTGCTGATCGCTCCGATCGTGGCCATGCACTTGATGTGCACCAGCCGCATCTCTCCCGAAGGCAGACGCAGCGTCGCGTGATTGCCGTCACGCGACATCAATTGACAGCTGTTGCCAGCCGAGCGAGCCATCTTGCCGCCCTCTCCCGGAACCAACTCAACGTTATGCACGGCCATGCCCAACGGGATCAAGCCCAACGGCATGGTGTTGCCAATCGTCGGCTCAGCCTCAGGGCCGGAGATCACCGCGTCGTTCACCTTTAACCCGGCCGGTGCCAGAATGTAACGCTTTTCACCGTCAACATACTTCAGCAGCGCCAAGTTGGCTGTGCGGTTGGGATCATAGGCAATCGCCTCAACGCGAGCGGGAATACCGATCTTGTCGCGACGGAAATCCACAATCCGATAGCGGCGCTTGGCGCCGCCGCCGCGGTGACGCGTTGTGATGCGTCCCTGGTTGTTACGGCCAGCGCTGCTCTTCATCGCCACCGTCAAACTGCGCAGAGGTTTTTTCTCTGTGACCTCTTCAAAGGTCTGCGCCACTCTGTGACGCAGCCCCGCGCTTCTTGGTTTAAATGTCTTAAGACCCATGGTTCTCTCCTCCGGCGACGTTATACAGTCTCAATGCGTTCGCCACTTTTCACTGTCACGATCGCACGCTTCCAGTTTTTGGCGCGCACCACGCGACGGTTACGCAGTGTGCGCATCACGCCCTTGTAGTTCTGGGTGTTAACGGAAAGAACATGCACACCAAACTGCTTCTCAACAGCCTGCTTGATCTCAATCTTGTTTGCCTTGGGAGCAACCTCGAGAATGTACTTGTTGTCGTACGCAAGCTGCGTACCCTTCTCTGTTATCTGAACCCTGTGAATGATATTCGCATGCTTCATACCGAAACCTCCGTGCTGCTCATGCGCTCAGTCATGGCCTGGAAGCCAGCCTTAGTCGCGATAATGTCGCGGTATCGGAGCAGCGCGTAAACACTAACTTCCTCGGCAGTGACAACCTCAACCTTCGGCAGATTACGCGCGGCCAACAGCAACTTTTCATCGTACGCATTGACCACAATCAAAACCGAACGCTCAAAACCCATCTTAGTCAGCATGGCTTTCAGCGCTTTGGTCTTGGCCTCAGCCAAATCGAAACGCTCTATCAATACCACCTGACCATTATTGATCTTCTCGCTCAAAGCCCGTGTAAACGCCAGCTTGCCAACCTTTTTGTTGATCTTCTGCGAAAAATCACGTGGTTTAGGACCAAACGCAACACCGCCGCCACGCCAGATAGGACTCTGACGATAGCCCGCCCGGGCCCGCCCTGTTCCCTTTTGACGCCACGGCTTCTTGTTGCTTCCGGCAACCTCACCCTTGCTCTTGGTGCAAGCCGTTCCAGCACGCAATGCGTTCCGCCAAGCCACAACCGTGTCCTTCACCGCCTGGGAGCCTTTGTCAAGCACCAGCCGCTCGTCCGCGAATGTGATCTCAGAGGCAGCCTCGCCAGCCGAATCAAATAATTTAATCGTACTCATTTTTTCTCCACCCCACTTATTTCTTCAGGGCTTTTTTAACAATGACTACGCCGCCTATCGGTCCCGGAATGCTTCCGCGAACCAGCAGCAGATTGTCCTTGCCGCGAACCTCCACTACCGTCAGGTTGCGCGCTTTGCGGTTGACTGCTCCCATGTGGCCCGGCATCTTCTTGCCTTTCTGGACCTCGCCCGGAAACGTGCAGGCACCAATTGAACCCACACGGCGCTTAGAGTGGCCGCCATGTGTCTGATGTCCGCCCGAGAATCCCCAGCGGCGGAATGGCCCCGAGAAACCCCGTCCCTTGCTGATGCCGGAAACATCGACGTACTTGATGCCCTCAAAAATATTAACCGTCACATCCTCACCGAGTGTCGCCTCCTGGCCTTCGGCCAGAGGGAACTCCCGAGTGATTCGACACGGTTTGACAGAGGCCTTTTCAAAGTGCTTCAACATCGATTTTGTCATACGATGCGGCTTCTGCTCCTCAAACCCGAGCTGAACAGCGTTGTAGCCGTCCGTCGCGGTGGTCTTCACCTGGACAACAGGGCATGGACCAACCTCAATCACAGTCACGGGTATTCTATGACCCTGATCATCAAAGATCTGAGTCATTCCAATTTTTTTTCCAATCAAACCTTCCATCGTGTTCACCGTCCTTAAATTCTAATTGTGATGTCCACGCCAGCCGGCAGATTCAGTTTCTTGAGCTCTTCCACAGTTTTAGCTGTGGGGCCCACTATATCGAGCAATCGCTTGTGCGTACGCATCTCGAACTGATCCATAGACTTTTTGTCTACGTGTGGGGAGCGGTTGACTGTGAAGCGCTCAATCCTCGTTGGTAGAGGAATTGGCCCGACAACCTGTGCTCCTGTTCCGCGGGCTGTGTCGATGATGTCACCTACAGCCTGATCCAGTACTCTATGATCGTATGCTTGCAATCGTATGCGTATTCGCTGACCTTGCATTCTAACGTTACCTGTTCAGTAGTTGTTCTTTTACAGTTCGTGGCACCACTGCAAACTCACCAGTCTGCATTGAATAGCTGGCCCGGCCGCGTGAGAGCGACCGGATCACAGTGGAATACCCAAACAGCTCTGCCAACGGAACGCGAGCGTTAACAATCTGCATGTCTCCACGCGTTGTCATCTCACTCACAGAACCGCGGCGCCCGTTTATATCCCCGATAATGTCTCCCACCGATTCAGCCGGAGTCGCAATATCCAGGGACATGATAGGCTCAAGGAGTTCCGCTCCGGCAGCCAAAGCCGCCTCCCGGAACCCCATGACAGCCGCAGTTCTGAACGCTACGTCTGTTGCCGTCTCATCTTCCATGGTTACAACATCCACCACCCGAGCCAGCACATCCGTCATTGGATAGCGCGCTAAAACCCCGGTCAGGATGCCGTCCGTCAATCCTTGCTTCACGCAATCGGCCATTTTCACATCGGGAAGCTTCCGCATGGCTGCCGCGCTGATTTCCACCGCATGCCCCACGCCTCGCTTCTGAGGTATCACCTCAATCTCCAATTGCACATAATGCCGTCTTCCGCCCAAGTCGCGGTCAAAGAGATAAGTCGCTCTGCCCTCGCCATGCACGGTCTCGTAATATGACACCATTGGTCGACCAATGTTGGCCTCACACTTAAACTCACGGCGCAGCCGGTCCACCAGTATCTCCAGGTGCAACTCGCCCATGCCGCTCAAAATTGTTTGTCCTGTCTCAGGATCCACTCTCACTTGGCAGGTGGGGTCCTCGGCTGCCAATAAGCCCATCGACTCTGCCAGTCGCTCTTTATCCGCCCGTGATCGCGGCTCAATCGCCATGAACATCACCGGCTCAGGCGCCACAATGCGCTCCAGGTACACCGGCTCGCGCTCCGCGCAAAGGGTGTCACCTGTTGTAGCCTCTTTTAATCCAACCAGCGCGCCAATCTGCCCTGCCTCTAAAACATCCACCTCGCTCTGCGCGTCGGCAAATAAGCGCACAATCTTCATCACGCGCTCGCGCTTAAAAATTCTCGGGTTGTAGACGTTCTGACCCTTGCTGATCTTGCCGCCGTAGATACGCACAAAAAACAGCCGCCCCACAAATGGATCCATGGCAATTTTAAAGACCAGAGCTGTCAGCGGTGCCTCCGGGGTGTTGTGACGGATAATCTTCTCTTCAGACTTTAAATCAGTTGCGTGAACTGTCGGGCGATCCGCCGGTGATGGTAAATACCAAACCACCGCGTCCAGCAGTTGCTGGATGCCCTTGTTGCGCAGAGCTGTTCCGCAGAGCACCGGAACAATCCGGCTCGCCACAACACTGCGGCGGATAGAGGTTCGCAGCAGCTCAGCCGACAAATTCGGATCTGCAAAGTATTGCTCTAAAATTGTGTCGTCAACCTCAGCCGCCTGCTCGCAGAGCAGGGCGCGGGCAGCTCTTGCCTCATCCAGCATCTCAGCCGGAATCTCGCTCTCTGCCACAGCCCGCCCGTCACCGTCGTAGGATAGAGCGCGCATCTCCAGCAAGTCAATCACACCTGTGAAGGTCGCGGCCGCACCAATCGGCAGTTGCAGAGTGATTGCATTGGCCTTCAGCTTTTTCCGAATCTCAGCAACACAGGCTTTGAAGTCCGCGCCCATGCGATCCATCTTGTTGATGAATACCAGTCGCGGAACATGATAACGATCCGCTTGCCGCCAGACCGTCTCAGACTGCGGCTGGACACCTCCAACCGCACAGAACACACCCACTGCACCATCGAGTACGCGCATTGAGCGCTCCACCTCGATGGTGAAATCTACATGACCCGGCGTGTCAATTAAATTTATTTGATGATCACGCCAGTTGCAGGTGATCGCGGCGCTGACAATTGTTATGCCGCGCTCGCGCTCCTGCATCATCCAGTCGGTAACAGTGTTGCCTTCGTCTACATTTCCGAGACGGTGCGTGCGCCCTGCGTAATACAAGATACGTTCGGTGGTGGTTGTCTTCCCTGCATCAATATGCGCCACAACCCCGATATTCCGAACATCTGAAAGCACAGCATTGCAGCCGTCTGATTTATCACCAGCCGTCGCAGCACTACGTTTCTTTGCCTTGCATTCCAAGACGCTCACCATTTACCTTACTTTTCAAAGATCAAGAGGGCAGCTAACTGCCCCCGTCCACAGCGGTCTACACGCCGCCAAAATCATTACCACGCATAGTGCGCAAAGGCTTTGTTCGCCTGCGCCATACGATGCACATCGTCGCGTTTCTTAATCACATTGCCCTGATCGTTAAATGCGTCAATCAGCTCAGCCGCCACCGCCTTGGGCATCGACATGCCGCGGCGGCCAGCCGCGTACTGCGCCATCCAGCGCAGTGCCAGCGACATCTGACGCCCTGGGCGAATCTCAACCGGTACCGGATAGGTTGTGCCGCCTACGCGACGGGATTTAACCTCAACCTTGGGCTTCATGTTGGATATCGCACGGTCCATCACCTCCAGCGGATCTTTGCCGGT
This sequence comes from Kiritimatiellia bacterium, assembly GCA_028686345.1. Lineage (GTDB taxonomy): Bacteria > Verrucomicrobiota > Kiritimatiellia > RFP12 > UBA1067 > M55B167. The sequence continues at coordinate 43,990 of JAQUCE010000005.1, read as the reverse complement.
CTTGAGTTGGATCTCTTCGATCGCGCCATACACAATACGCTCGGCGGTTGTCTTTTTACCGCTCCGCATCAGCGCACGAATTACGCGCGCCACCAGTTCGCTGTTGAACCGGGGATCAATGGGTGCAACCCTTTTTACTGCTCTACGCCTTCTAGCCATGTTCGCCTCAATAAATTTTTACAATTTCAAAAACGGATCAATCTCCGTCCCTCTATTTCGCCACCTCTTTGGGACGCTTTACACCATACTTAGAACGGCTGCGGCGACGTCCATTCACCCCCAGCGTGTCCAAGCTGCCACGCACAATGTGATAGCGGACACCAGGCAAATCCTTTACACGCCCTCCACGCACCAGCACTACGCTATGCTCTTGAAGGTTGTGTCCCTCTCCGGGAATATACGCTGAGACCTCATAGCCAGTGGTCAAACGCACACGGGCGACCTTACGCAGAGCGGAGTTCGGCTTCTTAGGTGTCTGGGTCTTAACCACCAAACACACACCACGACGCTGAGGGCAACCCTTCAACGCAGGTGATTTGGTCTTTTTACGCAATGGACGTCTGCCCTGGCGTACTAACTGATTAATCGTCGGCATCTAAATTTTCCTTCTACTTGATACAAATGGACGGCTAATTTACCACACTCATGCGTTGCACCGCAAGTGCATTTTGTAAAAAGTTTGTTTTTTTTCAAGGTGGCTCTTTTTTTATCGAGAGAATCGAGGGAATCGATTAATTCGATTACCTCGACCCCGCCATCACTCCACCAGCTACACCAACGCCCGAACCCTACTACTTGGAAGCATATCCAGCGGCACTCTCCGCCACCTGATCAGCGCGCTTTGCCTTCAGAGGAAAACGCTCGGGGTGTTTGATCATCTCAACCGTTAAGTCAACATCAAGGTCAGGCCAATACAGATGCTGGTCTGACTCACTTTTAACATTTATTATTTTTTTTACAGGAACATCCAGAAACCAGGGGAACTTTTTATAATCAAGAAAAAGCTCTTCTCCATCCAGCAACAACCAGAAACCGACGGACTCAATGTTTGATACCTCAGCCACCGAAGTGGACTCGCCATGCATCTTCAATTTCATCTTTACGCTCCTTTATGATTGTTTCCATGCAATTAAGCTCCTTCACTGAAAACCCCTTGGACATCGCAAGCTCAACCTTCGGCTCAAGCCAGAATTTAGCTGTACCGCCAGAAGAGACTACATGCACATGCTTTCGACTCTCTTCAAGCGAGAAAAAATGAAACCTGTAACCATCTTCTCGAAAAATTGTTGGGCTCATAAAGCATCCCCGTCGTTTAGTATTTATTATACTCCACACTCACCATCTACACAACTGCAAAACTACCGCTTTTCAAACCGCCCTCTTTTTTGTATATTCATGCGCCATAAACAGAAACTAAAAAGGATCTCCCATGACTATCTCCGAAGCTATCGCTCAATTAAACTCGCCAAACAGCCTGCCACCCGGCGAAGCCGTGCAATGCCTGCGGGAAAACTGGAAAGATACTGAACCTTTGCTGCTGAACTCTCTCGACCAAACCCTCGCCAACCCTTGCCACCTGCCCCCGATCCTCTTCTACTACGCCCTTTTTCTCTGCGCCGAAATGCGCAGCCGAGCCGCCTTTGAGCGCTACATCAAAATCTGCCGCTTGCCAACATCTGTGATACGTTTCCTGGTAGATGATGTCATTTCATCGCACATGTATGAGATACTGGCCCGTACCTGCTATGGACGTTTTGACGCATTGAAAGCGGTTGTTGAAGATGAAAGCCTGGACAGCTTCGCACGCGCCGCAGCGCTGGATGCGCTGTGCTTGCTTATCGTTACCGAAGAGTTCCCGCGTGCGGCATTAGAGAGCTACTGCCTGGACCTACTCGACTTCCGCCTGGAACCGCAGCTGGGATTAATCTGGCACGTGATGATATTTCAATGTATTAAGCTCGGCATGGCCCAAGCTCTGCCTCTAATTGAAGATGCCTATGCCAACGGCTTTGTCAATGACCGTGTGTTCCCTTTTGAATATATGGTGCGCGAGATTGGGCTGTCAGATGGCTCTCTAGGCCAGTATGAGGACAAATTCCGTGACACGACCGATGAAGCAATGTTATCTTATTTACCCCAGTGGACAAAGGGTGCGCAAACACCCGATCAGGTCGAAAGGGAAAGAGTGGAAGAGCTGCTGGAGCAGCTCTTGTACGATGATTATCTCAAGCTGCTTGCCAGCCAAACACCTGTAGGGCGGAATGACCCCTGCCCCTGCGGCAGCGGCAAAAAATTCAAAAAATGTTGCATTAACAGCGAAACGTTCGCTCCCTGGGAGCCGGAGGAGCCAGCCAACTATGCCGACCAACTGATCGATTGCGGCTATGCGAGCTGCGAGCAAGAACAGAACGATGACGCATTCCTCTGCTGGAACCAAGCGTGGCGCGAAATTATTGACACAAACATGATCAAAACTAATATCGTTGATCCCGGAGATCCTGACTGTGAACTCTTTGACTGCTGCGAAAGTTTTCAGGCGTGGATTGAGGCTTTTCTAGACCTGATTATTGATTATGATCTGCTCCCAGTGCCCTCTCTCAACAAGGCGATTATCACCACCAGGGAGCTCCTCCACAAATTCCCGGCCATGAGTGAGGCGCTGCGCGCTAAAGCCGAGTACGCACTGGCGGTTGTGCTTGCTAAAACCGGACAATCAAAGCAGGCCGAAGCACTCTTCAATCAAAGCCTGAATCGCTCGACAAACGATGCTGTTGCACTCATGAGGCACGCATTCACAACAGGCGTGAACGCGCACGCTCTCAACCTTCACCCCAACTGGGAGAACTCCCTCGCCTATGCGGAAAAAGCCATGCAACTGCAAAATGAGCGGGCAGAGCCAAGTGCCGCAGTCGCACAGTATATACAGCAACTCAAAAGCACCATTGAGCTGCGAACTCTCCGCATGGAACTCGCAGATAGCCAATAGTCGCTTGGACGACTAGAAAAAAACAATTAATTGTTCTTTCCAAATAGTTGTCTGTCAGGGCTTGTTGCGGACACACTTCGCAATAATCCACCGCATAGCGGCGGATATACTGTGTTGCTTTCAGTATGTCCGCCGCTATGCGGTGGATGCCCATTTTTCACCTCTAAGATTTTTCACCTCAAAAACAACGCAGCGCGTTCATTCCACTCCGACAAAGCTAACGACAAAGCTTGCGCTTGCGCTGCAAGGTCATTCGCGGGGCGCGGTGGAGGCCGTGCCCTACCGCTGCGGTCGACGATGCTGTACGACGATGTTGGTCCTTAAAAACATGCTAGTCTTGCCCTTTGGTAAGGGCCTCAAGCGGCGGGTTTTTGCCCATAAACCTCTGAACCTGCTCATAGTATTCCGGGAACTCAGAGAGTGTGTTGTGACCAGCTTCTTTGATCGTGACTGCGGTGATCTGACCGACCGGAAACGCGGCAACCAGCCGCAGCGAGCTTTTGCGCGGAATAACCCGGTCGTTCTCAGCCATAAGCACCAAAACAGGTGCAGTGATCGCTCGCACGCGGCTAATGGTGTTGTAGTGATCCAACAACAGCAGCCGCAGGGGGTAGATCGGAAAACGGCGCTGCGCGACACGCAGGATACTGTCAAAGGGAGTTGCCAGCACCAGACAATGGATGTCGCGCTCAGCCGCCAGATAAGCGGCCACGCCGCTGCCCAGACTGCGCCCAATTGAGGATATAGAGCTGTGCTGCGCTCGGATCTGATCGTAGAGTGCCAGCGCATCGGAGAAGACTCCCTGCTCTGTGGGCTGGCCGCTGCTACCGCCATACCCCCGGTAGTTGAAAAGGTAGACGGTGAAGTCGGGAAAGTGCTGCTCAAAATCCGAGGCGTTATAGACCACTGCTTCGGCGTTGCCCCCAAAATAGATGATCGCGCGCTCCTGCCCTGGATGCAGCACTATCACCTTGATCGATTCACCTTCGTTACTTAGCGTAAGCTCTGCATGGCGGTGCGCCTCCGCCGCCGTCGGAAAATAAATCATGCCGCGCTGACGGAAGAAGAGGAATACCCCCAGCAGGATGTAAATAAGTGGATAGATGATCATTCGTTTTTTTATTCCCGGTCGCATGGGCCCGCCTTTTGGATTGGATTCAAGGTAATCGAGGGTAATCGAGGGTAATCGATTCAGCCGAGGTAGTCGATTCAGTCGATTCCCTCGCCCCCCTCGATCTTCTCGATCGAGCCCGCGGTTTTGACAATCACCCAGCCGAGCACCGCGATCATCAGGATCACCGCGATGGTCATGATCGTGCGGCGGCTGAGAAAGTTCCAATTGCTCCTAGCGGCGTAGCTCGGATTGGTCTGCTGCGGGCCAGCCAGGTAGGCGGCGGTGGTCTCGCTCTTTGTCTGGCTCAAAACCACTCCAATGTCATAGATTGGTTGGTCAACCTCCACAGCCCCGTAGATCACACGATAGCTGTTAGCCTGATCGCAGTAAAAGAGCACCTCGTGGGTCTCAGCCTCTAGCTCAACTCCGGTAATCTCCAGCGCAGGGCTGTCCTGGTTCTGGATCGTGATGCGGTAGTGTGCGGCGCGCAGCGGGCGCGGCAATTGGATAGTCCGCTGTTCATTGCTGCCTGCGTCGGTGGTAACCGAGCTGACAGTGCAAACGTGCGCGCTGCTCCAGCTTCTATTGTCTGCACTGGTTTCAACAACAGCACGGCGGTGGTAATACGGGGTGGTTATGCTCAAGGTGATCCCAACCACCGGCGCTTTGGCAGTACTGAAGGTAACCAGGGTGCTCTTATCCTCCGTAGTGATTTTGAGATCCGAGAGGGTGCAGGGCTGTTTGAGTACCCTATCTTTGACAAGTGTAGAGATCCGCTCATAGAGATAAATATCATTGATGTGAAAGTCGGCGCGGGTGAAGCTGGAGCTCTCCACAGCCGAGAACTCCTGACCACCGCGGGTTTCACGGGTCAGGGTGGTGAAGGGCGACTCCTGCTTCTCGGTGATGTTGGAGATGATGATCTTGAAGTAGCGCGCAGCGGTTGGCGCAAAGTTGACACGATTGTTGCGAATGTCGATGTACTGGGAGTAATCAAAGATGGGTTTGCGCTCAGCAATCAGCCGCCAATTTTGCTGGTCATCACTGCAGTAGAGCGTGACATGCTTCTCGAAATTTTTGATGTCGCTGGAAAGCACAATGCTTTGCAGCAGCTTCTTAAAGTTGCGCTCCTCTCTGTTCTGCACCACAACCTCGATCTGGTTCTCCGGCAGCTTTTTAAAGGAGAGCTTTTCAAAGGGTACGCTGCGCTCCTGGGTCACAATGCGCTCCCCTTTTTTAACACGGGTCAGAAAGGGGGTTTCAACATCAGCACGATCCATGACGCGCAGGTTGCTCATCTGCGGATTCAGCTGGTTAAAGAGCGCCTCAGTCACCACAAAGGAACCGAAACGCGCGGTGGTGTTGGAGCCTGCTTGCAGCTCCAACGCCTGAGTGTAAGGGTAGTCGCCAAGCTGCATGGCAGCGTACAGGGTGCTGGCCAACAGAAGACTCAAAAGGGCTGTCACTGTTTTTTTCATCATAACTTCTCTTTCATAACCGTCAACCAATCCTAATCTAAAAAAACCCGCGAAAATACTTTCCATCCATCCCATCCATCCCATCCATCCCATCCATCCCATCAGGCCCATCAGGCCCATCAGGCCCATAAAGCCCATAAAGCCCATAAAGCCCATAAGGCCCATAAAGCCCATAAGGCCCATAAGGCCCATCCCGCCCATCCCGCCCATCCCGCTACGAGCTCCTCCCACCCTCCAGCTTACTGGATTTCAAGTAAGCGAATGAGCCCAGCAGGAGCGTTACCGCAATGATCAGCAGCGCGATCACGCGGTAGATGATCTCAGTGCCGCGCAGATCAAAGAGGGTGATCTTGCCGCAGACAATCACAAACAGGGCCAGCCCCAGGGCGCGCAGCACCCCGGAGCGGCGGGTGATGCCCCAGACAATGAAACTGATCGCGAAAACCGACCACAGTATAGAGAGCCCGGCAGGCATAAAACCCCGCATCTTCCAGTAGAGCAGGGTGCGCACCTCCAGGCTGGCGTAGAGGAAAAAGAGCGCGAGCCCGAGATAACCGAACAGTGTCTTATGCTGTGAATTATCCGGGCTGCCGGCAATCATCCGCCAGAGCACCATGATAACTCCCACGAGGATACCGAAATCAAAGAGGCGCATGGCACTGTCCAGCAGCAGATACTCCTGATTGTAGATAAAATTCATATTCAGGTTCCACGACTGGGAGTCGAAAAGGAGCAGTTTGCCTAGAGTGATTACCAGAAATACAATTGTGAGAGCAAAGAGCAGCTCGCCCTTGCCGCCAGCCCTTTCACAGGCGCGCATGCGACTGAAGAGGAACAGCACCATCGCGCCCCACAACAGGGTCAGCATGGGAAGCCGGATGGGGTTCCAGCAGAGGAACATGGCGTTGAGTTCAAGATTCAAAAAAAGAAAGACAAAGGTAACCGCAACCCAGAACAGGGTGCCGCTCGCGAGGGGCGCGGGAATTGCCGCCGCAATATCGTTCTCAGGGAAGATGAGCGAGGACTCCCTGGCCTCGCGTTTACTCAGCAGAAAGGCGGCGACCACCGAGCCAATTGAGGCCCCGAAGGTAAAGAACCGATCAAGGATCTCTGCAAAATACTCGGACCAGAGCGTTGGAGATGACCTGTTCAAGTTGTAGTGTCCCGGCATCTCCATGAAAAGCACCCGAAAGTATACAGTTCCATAAACCAGATAGCTCAGACTCTGCAGGAAGTTGCTCTTCACCTTGCGCCCCAGCCAGAGAAAGACAAAGGCGAGCAGCGCCAGTGCGATCGTGAGGCTCTCTTTTTTAAGGATCAGCGGCAGAGTCCAGGCCGTGAAAGCAGCCGCGAGTGATATCAGGCAGAGCAGTAGCAGACGGTCCTTTAGCCCGCGGCGGAGAAACAAGCTTATATAGAGCATATGAAAGAGGGCCAGCCCAAGCGCCATCAGGGCCGGGTAAGGGCGACCATGGGCCTCGGCAATCAAAAAATAGCCGCCTGTTGCGTAGACCAGTGCATTCAGGATCAGGTGGATCGCCTCGAGGATGGTGCTGGCCTGTTTTTTGACGATATTGTGCAGGCAGACGGTCAAGGAGTGGAGCACAAAGAGCAGGGTCAGAAAGAAAATGGCAACTGGGAAGTCGGTTGTTTTGTCGTAGTGCTCCATGGAGTAGAAGAAGTAGAGCCCGTAGGTCAGGACAAAACCCAGGTAGTTGAGCAACCGCCACTGTTTTACCAGTGCGATCACCAACACCGCCACACTCAGAACCGAGAGGTAGGAGTAGAAGCCGGGCAGGCTCAGCACTGTGGCCGGCAGCGCGATTGGGGTGAGGTAGCCGCCGATAATGCCGAAGATCGCCACCAGCATCGAGTCGAGCTTGATTGCCAGAAATCCGGCGGTCAGCGTGACCAGGGCCATCAGGGCAAATGCCAGCGGAGTAGGCATGATATGATACATGGCATCAGCCGCGTAGATGGCCAGGTAGAGCACGACAATTCCGCCGCCCAGCAACCCCTGTCCAATGATCTTGTAGTGGGTTCTGATCAGCTTGATGCCGCTGATCAGCATCGCGACACCTAAGCCAATACCAATGGCAAAGCGTCCGGCTGGACCGATCAGTTCGCGCGCCATACTCCATTTAAGAAAATAGGCTGCCAGGGCAGTAATGAAAATAATGCCAACACGCATCAGCCAGGTGCTGGCAACTGCGGACTCAGTTGTCATGCCCTTGGGTTGATACTCCTCACCCACCAGAATCCAGCACCAAATCTTGCGGAAGATTTCGCGGAGTGAGGCGGCGAACTTAGATTCACGATGCTCGCCCTTCGGAACCCCCAGCACAGCTGAGATTGGAGGCGGCTCCTGCCGCGCAGCAGGGTCGCGCGCGACTTCGCTCTGTTTGAGCGGCGGCGGTTTAAGGGGCGGCGGTACAACCACAGGCGCGCGCTCCGGCGGTTGCGGGAAATTGCGCGGGTCGATTATCGGAATTACAGCAGGGTGCACTGCTTTAAGGTTGGTTGCACCCATCTCGGCCACGGCTTCAGGCCGCGTGGTCATCTCTGGAGTTGGCGCAGGGGTGCTCTTGGGATGCAGAGCAGAGAGGCGCTTGAGAACTCTGAGGTTGGTCTGCTCTATGGTCTCGAGCCGCTGTTTGATCTGAGCCAGCGAAGCCATGATCATGGAGATAACGATAACGCCAAAGATAATGAACAACACGATCAACAAACCATACATAACGAAGCTCCTTTAGTCTAGTCGCTTAAGCGACTTGACTAAACAATTAATTGTTCTTTTCAAAAAGTTGGCTATCGGGGGTTATTGCGGCTTGTTTCGCAATAATCCACCGCATAGCGGCGGATATACTGTACTGCTTTCAGTATGTCCGCCGCTATGCGGTGGACGCCCATTTTTCACCTCAAGAACGCAGTGCCGCTCATCAGGCGTGGCGCCGCAACCCGGCTTCGCCCGCTAGCGGGGCTACGCCGTGGCATGGCGGAACTACTTGTCCGGGCGTAGCTATTGGCAGCCTGATGCCCGACACAAGTAGGGCGGATATGGCCGACGATGCTGTGCGACGATGCTGGTGGACGATCCTCCGCCTGTTCTCAATCGTCCACCAGCATCGTCGCCGCTATCGCCAACCGGGGGCGAAGCCACCCTCCCGTAGCTCCGGTTTCCAACCGGACATGTCCAATTGGAAATCGGACCTACGTTGCTCTCGCACAAAATACGCGATTCTATGCTTTATTCACTAGGGCTACAAAATAATTCTACACTAACGCGAACCGACCTGCAGCAGCAACCTAGTCTGGAGTGTAGAACAATATAACGCCCGTCCAATTCACAGACACTACTCCACCAGAAGAATTACCTCATGTTTAAATTAAAACATATCAGTATGGCTAAATCAAGCAGTAAGCAGATAATACACGGGTTTTTTCAGCACCCTCAAGCACCTGTATTTTTTGGGAACGTTACAACCAAAGCATTTAGCTGTAAGCCGTCTTCTAGACATCCTCGTTCACATGACATGACGCCGAGGATCGCACTTGACATACATACTAAATAGTCTATATTAAGTGCCATGAAAACAGCTAGGCTTTTTAAAAATGAATGATAAAATAAAACAATTAATAGAATTGCTCCGCAACGCCGATTCCATCGCAGTGCTCACCGGGGCGGGGATCTCAACCTCCTCCGGCATACCTGATTTTCGTTCTGCCGGCGGTCTCTACGCTGATGAGCGCAACATCAATGTTTTCGATCTGGGTACATTCCATCGGGAGCCCACCCTGTATTATAACTTTGCACGCAAGTTCTATCCACTGGTGCGCCAAGCGCAGCCCAACGCTGCCCATCACAAATTGGCCGAGTGGCTGAAGCGAGATAAAAGGGTGACAATTATCACGCAAAATATTGACGACTACCATCAACGCGCTGGATCAGCGCCGGTACACACTGTGCACGGCACTTTCATCACCAGCATCTGCACCACCTGTAACAAAGTAGTCCAAACCGAGGAGCTCTTGCCCGTGATTGAACGAGGCGAGCTGCCATGCTGCATCTGCGGCGGAATCTACAAGCCTGAGGTCACATTCTTTGGCGAGATGCTGCCTGAGCAGGAGTGGAACGCCTCGATGACGGCCATCAGTGGGAGCGATCTGCTGCTTGTCATAGGAACCTCCCTCACCGTTTATCCGGCGGCCAGCCTGCCGAGCTGCCGTAAACCGAGAACGCCACTGGTTATCATCAATCGCGACCCCACCCCCCTGGATCAAGAGGCAGCCATTGTTATCAACCAGGATATCTGTGAGGTGATGGAGGCGCTTTAGTACCTCTTTTCTTAAATCCTATCGTGTTTGCGAAAGATTTTGCGACTTTTGCGTTTTTTTGCGGCTAAACATAACGAAGCAAAGGAAAAAAGGAATAGCCGCAAAAGGCGCAAAAAAAAGAACTTCCATCTTTTCTATGCAACGCATAGCGTTGTTGACTAAACCAGCGGGGCATATCAGCGGATATACTTCACAACGTTTACGCTTGCGCCGCAAGGTCGTTCGCGGGCGCGGTGGAGGCCGTGCCCTACCGGTGCGGTCGACGATGCTGTGCGACGATGTTGGCGGACGATTGGGATCATGCGTGAAAATCGTCAACCAGCATCGTCGCCGCTATCGTCAATCGGAGGCGTAGCCGGCCTCAGCAGCTCCGGTTTCCAACCGGATATGTCCGATTGGAAATCGTACCTACAATGAAGTTCCTCAAGCTTCCGCACATCACACAGTATTTTTTGGTTGCGGCGACTAGCTGCTTTAGCGGCTATCCGTTGGTTTCTGCACAGGGGCGCCGATCACAGCTCTGATGCGACTCTCGAGATCATTGATCTCCGTGCTCTGGATCAGATGCACACCCTGATCTTGCGCACGTCGGCGGTCAAAATTCTGCGCGCCCCTCAGCGCAATCAGGATTGAAAAGGTGTATGTTCCGGCAAAATCCTTGAGGGTATCCAGCCGGTGAAGCAGGCTGGCGCCCCGGTCATGCACAGGAGAGGTGTTTGCCTCAACAATGTAAAGTTTGTTCTTGAAGAGAAAGGCCGCGTCCAGTTCACTCCGCCGGCCAGACTCACCTTCGATCTCAACCGAAGTCGCGAAGTCCTGCAACACGACCTCTTTATGAATACTTTTAAGCGTCTGATGCAGATAGTCCTCCAGCCAACCACCCTTGCAAAAGCCGCGGTCCTCATCGCTGACAAACTCAACCATCCCATCATCAAACTTGGAGATAAATCCGTGCCTGGCAAAAAGCTCAAAGAGCGGAGCCTCGTCCGGGGTTATATTGGCTTTCGCCTTTAAAGAGAAGTGATTTTCCGCGCCGGCTGCCAGTCGGTTGAGGTAGGCGATGTGTCTCCCGTACTTACTGAAATCCGCTAAAATATCCCGGCACAAAGCATGCGAACCGCTGATCAGCTTGAGGTTCTTCTCGCGCTTGGCAAGCACTGTGTAGCCATGAACCTTAAAGAAGTCTGTCAGTTTCAGCTTATCGCGCAACTGATGAAACTGAGCCAGCCCGCCGCTTAACTCCACCAGCTCGCCCTGTGCCGGTAAACCATAGAAACAGGTGAATCGTTTGCCTGCAAAAACATTCTGCGCAACGCACGACATCAGCTTATTACCCCCGGAAAGATTGACCGCGACCTCAGCGGCGCGGGAACCCAGACGTGTGGCCAACTCCTGAAATCTTTTCTGCAGCTCCTTGAAATCAGAGCCGCCTCCGACTCTGAAAAGCTCACCGCGTATGTTTTTTGTCTCCAGAAACCTGATCATCCGCGTGCCCAGACCCCGGTTGTGCATTGCGTCGTTTTCGCAGATAATAACCAACTCCGGCGCGGTGGTATAATCCAGAACCGGCAGAACATTCGGCAAAACCTGATCCGATAAAATGACCACATGCGTCTTGAATTTGCTCATCTTGATCTCCCTTAGATTTGACTAATGGTTATTCTCTCAACTCCTGCCGTAAAAAACAAGAAATTAAGGAAAACTTTTGCTATTATATCCCATTCAGATAATTTTAGCCGCCCGATTCACAACCCGGAAGATGTGTTATAATTTAACAGGAGATTGATATGAAATTTTGCAGATTTACTTTAATAGTGCAGCTTGCGCTGCTGAGCTTCAACCTGCTTGCAGACCAATTTACGTTGGAGTCGCCTGACAGGAGTATCACCGCTGTGGTTGCCATTTCAGAGAGTGGCGGTTTAACCTACCATGTCAACTACAGGGGCAAACCAGTTATCCTCGACTCCCGCATGGGATTTAACATCAATGATGGCCAGGAGCTCAGCCATGGTTTTTCACTGACCAGTCAATCCCGCCATCATGAAAACAAAAGCTGGAAGCCGGTTTACGGCGAACGTGCAGTCATTATCGATAACTACAACGCCCTTAACCTCAATCTTCTCAACCAACGCTGCGATGATCTTGTTATGCGCCTTGAGTGCCGTGCCTATGACCAAGGGTTTGCCTTTCGTTATATCTTCCCTCAACAGCCCCGCGCCACCCTGAAAATCAATCAGGAGCTGACTGAATATACGTTCACCGGCGACCACCGCGCATGGCCGGTCTATCACGCTCAAGGGCAGTATAAACCTGCAACCATCAGCCAGATTAAGCCAAAGTGTGAACGTCCGCTAACGGTTGAAATGCAGGATGGCGTGGTGCTGGCCATTGGAGAGGCCGCCCTTTTCACCTTTGCCCGCATGAAATACCGGCCCATGCCCGGCAAAGCCAACACCCTGTGCGCGCAGTTGGACTCAGCGGTTGAGCTGAGCCTGCCGGATCAAAGCCCCTGGCGTTTTGTAATGGTGGCCGACCATGCCGGCGCACTGCTGGAAAACAACGACTTGCTGCTGAACCTGAATGAACCCTGTAAAATAAAAGATACCAGCTGGATCAAACCAGGCAAGGTTATCCGCGAGACCACACTCACAACTCAAGGCGGCATGGAGTGCGTTGATTTTGCGAAAGAGATGAATCTGCAGTATGTTGAATTTGACGCCGGCTGGTATGGCCACGAATATGATGCAGCATCCGATGCGCGAACTGTAACACTTGACCCCAAGCGCTCCAAGGGACCGCTGGATCTGCCGGCTGTGATTGAGTATGGCAAGAAAAACGGGATTGGCGTGATTCTCTATGTCAACCGGCACCAGCTTGAAGCGCGGCTGGATGAAATTCTGCTGCTCTATAAAAAATGGGGCATTGTCGGCATGAAGTACGGGTTTGTCAATGTGGGCAGTCAAGTGTGGACCACCTGGCTGCACGAGGCCATCCGCAAAGCCGCTGAAGCTGAGATGATGATCGACATTCACGATGAATACCGGATGACCGGTAATCAACGCACCTACCCCAACCTCATGACAGTGGAAGGCATTGCCGGCAATGAAGAGATGCCCCCTGCTGAGCATAACTGCGCGCTTCCCTTCACCCGTTATCTCTGCGGCGCAGGCGACTACACCCCCTGCTGGTACAACGGACGCGTTCAAAACACGCGTGCACATCAGTTGGCGCTGACAGCTGTCACCTACAGCCCCTGGCAATTCCTTTTCTGGTATGACCGCCCATCGGCTTTTAAAAATGAGCCTGAGCTGGATTTCTGGCGTCGGACACCAACCACCTGGGATGACACCAAGGTGATTAACGCCCAAATCGGGGCCTATGCAACCATCGCGCGTCGTGCAGGCGAAGAGTGGTTTGTGGGCTCCATCAACGCCCTCGAGCGCCGTGAACTGAAGATCCCGCTCACATTTCTCAAACCTCAACAAAAATACACGGCTTTTATTTACAGTGACGGAGCACCGGATGGCTCGGAGCGGACAAGCGTCAAATGCGAAAAGCAAGTGGTCGACTCTACCAGCGTCATCACAGCCGAGATGGCAGCCAACGGCGGTCATGCCTTGCGATTGGAACCAATCAGGTGATATTTTGCGGAGCTCCGGTTTGCAACCGGAGATCTCCGATTGGAAATCGGAGCTGCGTTTTTGCGTACCCTGCTGATCATTCGCGTGTTACCCGCGGTTGCCCGCATGGCGGACGATTGGGAACATGCTGGAAACCCAAAAACCCAACATCTAAACTCCGTTAAACCTACAACAAAAGCATCCTTGATTTACAACAACTTACACAAAAAATACAAAATATAGTGGACAATCACCGCAACAACCACTATATATAGTCGCTTGCTGAAAGCCCTTTTTCCGCTTTTGAGATATAAATTTACTAATGGATTTTTTGAATATGAGTACAGAATCACTGCAGAACTATGTTTTTACATCTAAATACAGCCGCTATATCCCCGAGAAAATGCGGCGTGAAACCTTTGACGAGGCGGTTGAACGCGTAATTGAAATGCACCGCACCCACTTTAACGCCAAAAACATCAACGTGGATGATCTGCTGGAGCGCTGCGAGGGCGCGATCAAGAAACGTATGGTGCTCGGCAGCCAGCGCGCAATGCAGTTCGGCGGCGAGCCCATACTGAGAAAAAACGCCCGCATTTATAACTGCACCACCTCCTACTGCGACCGGGCCCGTTTCTTCCAGGAGGCTCTCTGGCTGCTGCTCTGCGGCTGCGGGGTGGGCTTCTCAGTGCAAAAACATCATGTTGCGAAACTGCCCGGCATCGCCGCGGCCACCGGCGCGCTCGAGACCTTTGTGATACCTGACACAATCGAGGGGTGGGGCGACTCGCTCGGCGTTCTGCTCTCCTGCTACTTCACCTCTGACCACCCCTTTCCCGAGTTTGCCGGCAAGCGGGTCAACTTTGATTTCTCGCTGATTCGCCCCAAAGGACGCCCGATCTCCTCAGGCATGGGGCGCGCACCCGGCCCGGAGCCGCTCAAGCGCAGCCTGGCGCTGATCACCGATCTGCTGGAGCGCTGCGTGGCTGACGGCCAGGAGCGACTGCGCTCACTGGATGCCTATGACATCCTGATGCACGCCTCTGACGCTGTGCTCTCAGGCGGGGTGCGCCGCAGCGCGACAATCTGTCTTTTTTCGCCTGACGACGAGCTGATGGCCAAATCAAAAACCGGCAACTGGTTCAACGAAAACCCGCAGCGCGCACGTTCCAACAACTCGGCCATTCTGCTGCGTGACACCACCTCGCGCGCCCAATTCACAGAGCTGATGCACTCGGTCAAGGAGTTTGGCGAGCCGGGCTTTGTCTGGACCGACAGCCTGGAGATGACCTTCAACCCCTGCGTTGAGATTGGCCTCTATCCGCAGATTGACGGCCAATCCGGTTTCGCCTTCTGCAACCTCTGCGAGATCAATATGGGCCTTGTTGACAGCCCGGAGAAGTTTAAAGAGGCGTGCGAGGTGGCCGCCATTCTCGGAACCCTGCAAGCTGATTACACCGAGTTTGAATATCTGGGCGAGGTCAGCACCCGCATCGCCAAGCGTGAAGCGCTGCTTGGCATCTCCATGACCGGCATGATGGAGCACCCGAAGATCGCCTTTGACCCTGAGCTGCAGCGCGCCATGGCCAAACACATCATTAAAATCAACGCCGAGGTGGCGCAGCGGATCGGGATCAACCCGGCCGCGCGGGCAACCTGCGTCAAGCCGGCCGGCACCACCAGCTCGATTCTGGGAACATCCTCCGGGATCCACCCCCACCACGCCAAGCGCTATCTGCGCCGTGCCCAGGCCAATGAAGATGAGCTGTTGGTTGACTTTTTTAAAGGCCAGAACCCGAAAGCCGTTGAAAAATCGGTTTGGAATCCGAACGGCACCGATGTGGTGCTCACATTCTGCATCAAAGCGCAGCCGGATGCGCTGATTAAAAGCGACCTGTGCGCAACTGATCTGCTGGAAAAGGTTAAGCTTACAAAAGAGAACTGGATTGACGCCGGCAAGCAGGTGGAGCTGTGCGCCGAGCCCTGGCTCAGCCACAATGTCTCCAACACCATCTCGGTCAAGGATGATGAGTGGGATGATGTTGAAGAGTACATCTATGCCAACCGCCACGCGTTCGCCGGCATCTCCCTGCTGCCCGACGGCGGCGACCTCGACTATCCGCAGGCCCCGTTCTGCGAGGTGCTGGACGCGGCCACGATTGTTAAAATCTACGGAGTCGGCGCTATTCTGGCTTCAGGGCTGATTGTTGATGGGCAGCACGCCTTTGATGACAACCTGTGGGCAGCCTGCGATTGTGTCCTGGGACGCGGTGAGAATCTGGAGCTGGCAACAGCCAAAACTTATCCCATGCGCGTCTATGAGGCGATTGAAACAGTCCGTCTGGAGAAGCTCGACTGGGTGCGCCGTGCGCATAAGTTCGCGGAGAATTATTTCAAAAAAGACGCGCTCAAAATGACCCGCTGTCTCAAGCGCATCAGCACCTGCAAGATGTGGGAGGATTTAACCCGCACCCACGCGCCGGTTGACTACACGCAGCTCATTGAGCGGCAGGACAACACCACAGTGGCCGAGACGATTGCCTGTGCTGGCGGCAACTGCGAGCTTTTTTAGGGAGTTCGGTTTTTTGAGGTAAGAAATTAGATTTGTGACCTGAAAGGTCACCTCAAAATCGTGGTTGAGGTGCCCTTTCAGGACACATAAATGCGGGGTCGGATACCCGGGACGTTGTCCATGGCTATGGTGAATCCGACCCGTTGGGCCGGTAATACGAACAATCCTAATCAAACAACGGGAGCCTGTGGCTGGTCGAAAGGGATAAGGGTTGGGATTAGGAGTAGCCACCGACAACATGTTTTTAAGAACCAACATGATTATCTTGCCCTTCGCTAAGGGTTTAAGGGTCTAAGAACCCGAGCCCTGTAACGGCTCTTTGTACTGCTATCATTCATTTCCGTGTTTTTTTGCACGTTTTTTATCTCTCACATCAGGCTTCGTCCCGCAAACGGAACTACGCCCTGACGGGGAAGGCACAGAGTTCTCAGAGTAACATACTTTGCGCTCTGGGTTCTCTGAGCCTCTGTGAGAAACCCCTACAAAGCGCACCCTTTTCGTGCTTTTTGTGTTAACCGCCTGCCTGCCGCGGCATAGGTTGCGAAGCCGATGAAGACGAGTCGGCAATTTGTCCTTGTGAAGCTACTGATGCCGTCAGGGATGTCGGCGCTCCCAGTGACTCTGTGGCAAAAATTGACCGGCAAAAATGATCCTGGTAATACTGCCGGCAATACTGCCAGCAATTCTGCGATGACCTCTGGATTCTGAATTACAGGTGTGCTATGATACTCTTCTTTAGCTTCCTAACAGGATGCGCAAGCTTTGGTGTATTAAATTCCAGACCAGAACCCGATTGACTATGGACAAATTTTTGAAAAACTTCTGCCTTTATCTCTCTCCCGTACTGTTTGCAACTCAGTGCGCTGCCGCCACCCCCGCGCCCAACAACCCCTATTTTTCGTGGAGAACACTGGAACAGGCACAGGAGCAGTTTGCCGCCAGCAATGCGGTGGTCACCGCCGAAACCTGTATTTTTTCAAACCAGACCAGCACGCTGATTTTTCACAACAACAGTCGCAGAGTGCTGATCAATGGTGTGACGGTCTGGCTGAATGTGGCGCCTGAACTGTGCGCTTCAGGCGCTGGCTGGAAGATCTCCGCGATTGATATGGATTTAATCGCCCTGATGCTGCAGGCAAAGCCCGCGGACAAGCCGCAGCCGCTGAAGATCGTGCTGGACCCAGGGCATGGCGGCGATGACTCAGGCGCGATTACACCTGGTCGTGACCTCTATGAGAAGAAGATCACGCTGGAGTTGGCCCGACGCGTTGGCAAGATCCTGCGCAGCCACGGACTTAAGGTGCGCGCCACGCGCGACAGCGATAAGACGCTCTCCCTGAACGAACGCGCGGCAATTGCGCGCAAAGAAAAAGCAGATCTTTTTGTCAGCATCCACGCCAACCATGCCGCCAACATCAATGCCTGCGGCGTGGAGACATTTATCCTGACACCGAGCGGATATCCCGGCACCGCCGAGGGCAGCCCGCCGCGCGGCTGGCAGATCGGCAACAAAAATGATTACAACAACAACCTGCTGGGCTATGCCATTCACAAACAACTCACCGGACTGGAGAGTAGTTTTGACCGCGGGCTCAAACGCCAATCTTTTTTTGTGCTGCGGGAGACACACTGTCCGGCAGCTCTGATTGAGTGCGGCTTTCTCTCAAACCGGGATGAAGCGCGGCGTATGAAGGAGCACGCATGGCAGAGTGCCTGCGCGGAAAAAATTGCCGCAGGCATTATCGACTACTGCCACAAGGTGAACTCGCTGGAGGTTGCGGTCGCTGAAAAACGGAAAAAAGACGCTGAGGCCAATGAGCGCTGGCGGGAGTATCTGGCACAGAAAAAGAGGGCGCAGCAAATAGCCAAGCTGCCACAGGTCGCCGACAACAAATTGCTGCCAGCCGTTACCACTCCCCCAACGCCTCTCCTGCCTGCTGCAACCGTTGTTACACAGAGCAGCCAGCCAGCGGTAACAGCCGCAGCGCAAGTTCAACCGCTGCCAGCCCCTGAAAATCGCGGCAATCACGCCAAAAACGCCCGCGCTGAGAACATACGCACCCCTGCGATTGACCTGCAGACACTGGCAGGTAACCAGGTTCAATCAATTGCCACCAACATCTATCTCAAAAACGCCGCAACCGGAACGCAGCCGGAGAGCGACTCTGAAAGCTTGAAAAAACTGGCTGAATTTTATGAGAACAACAAGGTGAAATAAATATGCACGATAAAATCAAGAGCGCACAAAAACAAAGTGAAAAGGGGAACGAATCTAAAAACCTGAGGGAAACTATACGTTTGGCTGCTTTAATATTTCTAGTCCCGTTCACCGCCGCCATCCTGCTGGGGTTGCTGGTCAACCACCTCTCACCAGGGAAAAAACAGGCTCAGGCCGCGCGTAAGGCGGAGCAGAGCGCGGCGCCCGTATGCCCGGCAGGAGCTGACCGCGCCGCACTTCTCCAACACCGCGCTGCCTTGCGGAAACTCGGCCTGCCAATTGAATTCACTAACATTCGCATCTGGGCTGCAACTGCGCTGCCTGAGCTGCTCATCACACTTCCTCCAATGGAGGAGGGCACGCGTTGCGAGTGGCATCTGTCGCGGGACGGCAAGTATGCGCTGGCAGTGGAAAAGAGCACTGGCGGTGATGCGCTGCGCCGCAAGGTCGGACTGTACAGCTTTGTTGAGGATCTTTGGCTCTGGCAAAACACGCTGCCCTGGCCCGAGACGCATGAAGGCCCCTGGGTTTTCAATAACACCACGGTTGTCAGGAGCTCAAAGAACAACCGCCGGTTTGCAATGGAAATTGATCCGACCGGGAAAATTGTCGCCATTGACGCGCTCGGCGCGGGCGGCCCCTTCCCTGTCAAAGCACCTGTGCGGGATGCCGGAATTCCCGGCCGCCCGGTGGCAGTTGCCTCCAACCTCTACTTTGTTTGTGATGAACAGGACAGCACCCTCAAAGGTTATGCCCTGCGCGACCTGCCTGGGTTGTATGATGTTGGCGCGTTTGATCAGTATACCTGCTTTTCAGGCAACGGGTTGCTGAAATTCAGGGCAGCGGACGGGTTTGTCACAATCTACGATGCCTTCACACAGCTTAAACTAGAGACCAAAGAGGCCTGGAATGCGTCGACTAACACGACTGTCCTGGCCTTGGAAGCCAACCGCGATGGCTCTGAACTTAAGGTACAACTTGCAACCACGTTCCAGATGGTTGAGCCGGTTGTGCGTGAATGGACTCTGCTCTATAAACCTGTGGATGATACCATTACGTTGAACACGACCAATGCCGTGAGCAGGGCAGTGCAAACCTCCTCCACCTCCATTCAAACGCCGGATGGCGCGTGGCGCATTCATCTGCGTGAGAACAGTGTGCTGGAGATTGCCTCGGAGAAATCAAAGGATGAGGTTGTTCAGGTTGACCTGAAAGAGTACATGCGGTGCGGCAACAACCCGGTGACCGCCATCTCACTGCTGATGGATAACCGGTTTATACTGCTGGAACAGCGTAACCACGCGACCTTGCTGGATCTGCACACCATCTTGCACTATGGCGATCTGAGCGCACGCTGGGAGCACTGCGAGGATCTACTCGCCGCGGAGGGCAAAGAGCAGAGCGAAGACTCTGATCCAGCCATTACCCCAACACCGGAGATTTTTTCTGAGAGCAAAGAGGATGATCTCGACAACTTCAACTATGAGATGGTTGATTACTCATACGACTTTGACCCCCGTCTCTTTGAGCCGCCCTCAAAACCCTCGGTTCTCAGCATACAAGCCGAACGCCTGGCCAATCACCACGCCTGGGTTTACGCTGCCTGCAAACTGGAACAGCTGATGCGGATCGAGGAGCATGACAATCGAGCCCCGCGCGCCAACCCCCTGCTTTACACGCGCTACAACCTTCTCATAGGCGACCAGCTGCGGGTCAAGCAGGGATGCCAAAAGGCTCTCGATGCGCTCTTTTATGATACAACGCCATTCAATGGGATGATCCGCTGGCAGATGCTGAAGACGCTCTTCAACGATTAACATAACGAAGTTTGTTGTACAGGCTTTCCGTGTCCGGCGTAGCTGCGAAGCGCAAAGACGGAAGCCTGCTCCAAAGCGGGCTGTTGAGCCGTTGCTGTAAAGGTGATAAGGGTTTCAAAAACAACGCGACAACATTTTTTACCACCCATTTTTTACCTAAAAAATGAATCCTCGCGGAGAGGCGAAGCTCACAGAGTTAGATCTTTGCGCGGCAGAAATTGGCCGATCTCGCTCTCGAATTTTGTCGGTCTCGCTCTGCGCACTCTGTGCCACTGTGAGAGATAAAAACAGGCGGTTAAAGGCGAGTGCGCCTTCAGCCCCGAAAAACGTTAACCGTATCACACCGAAAGGCATTGAAAGTATGAACAGCAAATGGCTTATGGCTCTTATCGCGGCAGCTACACTCACGCACGCCGAACCAGTACGATTGATCTTCGACACCGACATGGGTAATGATTCAGATGACCTGATGGCTTTGTGCATGATCCACGCTTTACAATCCCGCGGCGCGGTGGATCTGCTCGCGGTTACGATCACAAAAGACCACCCGCAGGCCGCCGCTTTTACGGATGCTGTCAACACCTTCTACGGACGCCCCGACATTCCGGTCGGTGTGGTCAAAAACGGCGTGACCCCTGAACCCGGCAAATTCAACCTGCTGGCAGAGGCAAAGGATGCGGATGGCAATCTGCGTTATCCTCATGACCTGAAGAGCGGCATTGACGCACCTGAGGCAACAGGGCTGATTCGCAAAATCCTGGCTGGACAGCCGGATAACAGCGTAACACTGGTGCAGGTGGGGTTCTTTACCAATTTTCAGCGGCTGCTGGGCTCTCAGCCAGACGAATATTCGCCGCTGGACGGAAAAGCGCTGATCGCCAAAAAGGTCAAACTGCTTTCAATCATGGCAGGCGCGTTCCAAACCATTAACTGGAACACCCGCTATCTGGAGTACAACGTCATCAAGGACATCCCGGCCGCACAGAAGCTGGCGAAAGAGTGGCCCTCACCAGTGGTCTGGAGCGGCTTTGAAATAGGCATAGCGGCATGCTATCCCTATGCGTCGATTGAGCGGGATTACGGCTACATCAAGCACCATCCAATGCCTGAAGCGTATGCACTCTACTCGCCGAAAGGGCACGACCGCCCAACATGGGATCCGACCACCCTGCTGTATGCGGTTTATCCGGAGCGCGGTTATTTCGATCTCTCACCACCCGGGACGGTCACCGTGGCTGACGATGGCGCAACGGTCTTTAAACCCGGAAAAGAGGGAGGAGGGCGCGACCGCTATCTGGTAATGAGCGCAGAGCAGAGTGCCCGCGTGCGTGAGGCGATCGTACAACTCTGCGTTGAACCGCCGAGAAGGTAGTGAGCGGAGAAGTGCGCCTTTGGTGCGGGAGCAACGCAGCTCCGATTTCCAAGCGGAGATGTCCGGTTGGAAACCGGACCTACAGACGGTCGGCTTCGCCTTTGGTTGACGGTGACTTACGACGATGCTGGTTGACGAGCCCACGCATGATCCCAATCGTCCATCAACATCGTCGCACAACATCGTCGACCGATGTCGCTGGTAGAGCGACTGTGGAATGCAAGGGTTGTTGTTCGGTGTAGTAGCCGCTCTACGAGCGGCATTTTGCGACTGGCACGCGAAAAACGGGCATCCACCGCATAGCGGCGGACATACTGAAAGCAGCACAGTATATCCGCCGCTATGCGGTGGATGATTGAAAAGTATATCCGCCGCTATGCGGTGGATGATTGAAAAGTATATCCGCCGCTATGCGGTGGATGATTGCGAAACAAGCCGCACTAAACCCCGATAAACAACTTTTTAGGAAAGAACAATTAATTGTTTTTTCTATTCGCTTAAACGACTATGGAGGTCAAATGAAACGAATCGTGATCATAGGTAGTACAAACACAGATATGGTGGTCAAGGCAGCGCGTATCCCCGCGCCGGGCGAGACAATCCTGGGCGGGCGATTCATGATGAATCCCGGAGGCAAGGGTGCTAACCAGGCTGTTGCGGCGGCACGCCTTGGCGGTCAAGTGACCTTCATAGCCAAGGTCGGAGACGATCTTTTCGGGCGTGAGGCCAAAGCTCTCTTTCAAAAAGAGGGCATTTGCGCTGACCACATCTTCACCGACACCAAGGAGCCTTCCGGAGTAGCCCTGATCATGGTGGACGAAAATGGCGAGAACTGCATCTCTGTGGCTTCCGGTGCCAACGGCACCCTATCGCCGTCAGAGATCGAAGATCTCCAGGGAATTATTGAGTCTGCTGACTTGGTGCTTTTGCAGCTCGAGACCCCGCTCGACACAGTCTGTCGGGCAGCCGAAATAGCGGTCAACAAAGGTGTCCCGGTGATCCTCAACCCAGCCCCGGCACAGGCAATTCCGAGTGGTCTATACGAATGCCTTGAAGTCATCACACCCAACCAGAGCGAGGCCGAGCTGTTGACTGGCATCAAAGTGTCGGACTTAAAGAGCGCTGAAGCCGCCGCGCGCGAACTTTGCAACAAAGGTGCGCTACAGGTTGTCATCACAATGGGGAAAGCAGGTGCCTACGCATTTGACGGAACCCAGGGGGTCATGGTGGATGCGATAAAGGTGCCGGTTATTGACACGACCGCTGCTGGTGACGTGTTCAGCGGGGCTTTAGCTGTGGCGTTGACCGAAGGCCGCGAACTGGTCGATGGTGTGGCGTTCGCGGCCAGAGCCGCGGCGGTGTCGGTCACGCGGATGGGCGCACAAGCCTCCGCACCCTACCGGCATGAAGTGGCAGATCATTAACTTGCAAACTAATTGAAATTACAGACTTTATTGCCGCCTCAATGGATATGAATTTTGTGGCACCGGCCGCGGGCAAGATGACACCATATTCGGCCTTCTTTGTTTTTGCGTGCGGTATTTTCGCCAGCACCTTTGTCTTCAACACGATTGCCATGAAGCGTCCGGTTGCGGGCACCCCGGTTTCGATCAGCGCATATTTTAAGGGCGGGATGGGGATTCACTTTGTCGGTATTTTAGGCGGGCTGATCTGGGGATTGGGCAATGCCATCAACCTGGTGGCGGCCGGCACGGCAGGTCCGGCCATCTCTTACGGCCTTGGCCAAGGCGCCACGTTGGTGGCGGCCTTGTGGGGGATTCTGGTCTGGAAGGAGTTCAAAGGCGCGCCGCGCATAGCCCACAAACTGAATCTGGCCATGTTCATCTTCTTTGTCGCTGGGTTAGCCCTGATTATCCGCGCCGGGGTCTAACCATACCTAAAACTTTAAACAATGCAGCCTTGAAGGTAACTTCGCAAGAACCAGCAGAGAACAAAGAGCACGCTTCCGGCTTCAGGCTTCGCAATAGCTACGCCCGGACAAGTCGAGCTTCGCTTTTACGCCGTGGCAGGGAAGCGTGAACAACAAACGGTGCGTAAGGTTTGTTGTCCAGCCTTTCTTGTCGCGCCGTAGCCTTGGAGAAGGAGGAAGGCTGCCCCAAAGCGGGTTATTTAAGGACCAACATGTTTGTCTTGCCCTTCGGTAAGGGCCTAAGGGGTGCGCGCCTGCTCCTCCAGCGCGAGATCCCGGATCGGGATGCCATCAATTTCAAGCATTTCAATCAGGGCGCGCCCTTTGCGCACACGCACCAGCAGAGTGGCTGCTTTACGATTTCTTTGATCTCCGCTGCGAGTTTCGTTGTAAACTTGCTCCGCCTTGGGCGCCAGTTTTTCATCGAGATAGTAACGGTCAAAAGGAAGCTCAACATGGGTAGTGTATTTCCCGCTCATCACCATCTTGGGGCTGGTGTTGGTGGCAACCACATTGTTGGCGTATTTATCAAAGTTGGTGGTCACAATCCCGCTATCGCGCATCACAGGGCTGCTATAGCGACACTTGACCTTGATATACGGCGTGTCTACTGGCGGTCTGACCGCAGGGTTGGTCAAGGTGGCGATACCATTGGCATCCACCACCAGCGATGGATAGAGCGGCATGCCGCGCTGCAGCTGGGTGTCGGTGCGGAAAGGGCCGCCCCCCTCAATGTCAACTCGCACGTAGCGTCCGCGAAAGGCGTCGTAGGGATCCACAGGCGCTGCTTTGAACCTGTAAAGCTCACCCTGGGTCAGGATAATCTCGCGCTGGATGATCATCCAGGCCAAGATTCCCGCCTGCAAAATAAAGGCGGCTGAGGCCACGACTAGAAATGTCTTGTTTTTCATGAGCGCACCTCCCGCTTGATCTTGCGGGCAAAGATGGTATTCACCATAAAGAACAGCAGCCCGCAGAGTATGAACACAACCCCTTTGATTGTGAATGAAAAGTCCTCGTTAAAAAACTTGCCGAGCACAACCGCCAGAAAGAGCAACACGCCGCAGTTGACCATCCAGAGCGCCCGCCTCCCGATTCCATCGGCCAGTGTCAGCAGACTCAGAATAATCACATAAACCGAGGTCAGAGCCCCGCACAATTGACCGCTGATACTCTCCGCATACGAGGCGATACCGTAAAAAGCAGTCACAGCCAGTGGTGCGGCAACCCAGCCAAGCTTGGTGATTCGTGAGAGCGCGCCCTGCTCCGCACGCCGTCGATTCCATCGTACGAACAGAAACAATGCGCCTGCCAGCAACAGAGCAACCAAGGCGAAATCATAAACAACCGATGCCCAGAGATAGTAGCCATAGCCATCGCGGTAGTATGACGGACCGACATCCTTCCAAGGCCACTTGTAACAGAGCAGATAAAGCATTGATGCCAGCCCGCCAGCACCGCAGAGCGACATCGGCTTTGACCAGGTCTCAGAGTCCTCTGAACTCTCAAGCATCCCGGCTAACAGCAGAATCGCAAAAAAGGCCACATAGATGATGATCCACAGACCGGGCAGTGATTTGTCGAGGGTGACACCCAGCGCGATGATGGTGCTGATCAGGAGCGACCAGAACATGAAAACTCCGCGCATGCCGGTTGGATTCTCGCGCTTGACAGAGAGTACCACCGGCAGAATCAGGGCAGAGACCGGCCAGAAATAGAGGCTGACACCCATTTCACTCTGAATAACCATAGACCAGGATAGCAGCCCGATATAATATCCGGCGACACAGCCGAGCGAGCGGGTCAGGTAGACCACTGGCACCAGCAGGAGCATCCAAGTCATCAGAAAAGCGTTCAGCTCACCGGGCAGGTGGTAGGTCTGGGAGATCAAGGCAATACCCGCCCCGATTGATAACCCCCAGAAGATGCCCAGCGGCTCGCAGAATGCCAGTGAGCGATCGCTCCGCAACAAAGCATAGAGCGCGGCGCTGTAGGAGAGAATCAGCGGCAGAAAAGAGATCACCACCCGGGCATCGCGGGGCAGATCACCCCAGTTGGCGGCCAGCAGCGAGATAATGCCCAGCCCAATCAGAAGCGCGCCCAGCGCGCCCAGGATGATTAACCCAATCGGACGCTGATCCCGGCTGATGCGCGCATAGCGCGATTTCAGCTGGGTGGCAGCTGTTGCGCTGATCACACCTTCGGTCAGCCAGGAATCAATCTCTGTTTGTAGCCAGTTGATCGTTTTTTTATTCATCGTGTGTCTCGGTTAGGGGTCGAAAGATTCGAGGTAATCGAGGTAATCAATTTTGTGGCGGGCCACCGGCCACCGGCCGCCGACCACTGACACGCGTCACTTGACCGGCAGCGTTGGTGCCAGGTTTTTAAGGTCGGTCCAGAGCGTGCCCTCGCCGGCGTGAATGATACGGATGCCGAGGCGGGGGTTAAGCTCCTCCACGAATTTCAACTCCGCCAAGGTGGCGGGGTCGGTGAAGACCGCGGCCAGCATCTTGCGTCCGAGCGCGGTTTCATTGGCCACCACAAAGTCGGCCTGCACCTTTGCCTCACCGCTCAACTCAGTGATACCAGCCTGAACCGCGGCCTTTTCAAGGTTAATCTGGGCCACCTCCAGCTCAGCTGCGGCCGCGATAGCTGCCACCTCCTTCTTGGTTTTGGCCACAATGGTTGCCACCTCTTTCTCGGTCTCCTGTTCCACCTGCTTCTTCAACTGGGAGATCATGGCAGTTTGCGTGTTCAGCTCCGCTTGTTTGCGGGCGGTTTTTTGCAGGGCCTGGTTGGTCAGGTCCTGCTCTGTCGCCACACTGGCCTGCTGGATCGGATCCAGGATCTCCTTGGGCACCTCCACATGACGGATAATCGCATTGTGAATCACAATGTGCTTCTCTTTCATAACTGTGGTCAACTCTTTGGTCAAATCCATCTGAAACTGCTGGCGCCCCTCACCGTCAATAAAGTCGCGGGCACCGTAGCTGGAACCCTTGATACGGGAGATTGAAAGGATCTGCGGCAGGATGATCTTATCGACCACTGCCGGCAAATCACCGTAGAGCATGTAGATCTTGGAGATGTTCTCGGGCAGCAGCTCGAATTCAACGGTCATATCGATCAGAATCTGGAAGCCATCGCGTGAAGGGAACTCCACAAAGCGTTTCAACCCGAAAGCAACCGACTCCGGTGCCGGGGTGGTATCAATCCGGTCACCTCCTGAGCGCGGCTGCGCAGCGCCGGCAGGCAGATCCTCTCTGGATTTACCAAACTCCTTGAGTTTTTGGCGGGAGGACTGCACCATGCTGGAGATATCATCGGTGAGTGTCTGCTGCGAGATAAAGCCGCGACTCTCATTCTGCTCAAGATACTTATTACGCTTCTCCTGCTGAGCCTGGATCGTATTCTGCTGTAGCGAATCGAGCGCGGTGCTGGCACTGAAAATTTGATTTTTAGTCATCACAACCGACCCAGAGCGGCCCAGGATCGAAACCTGATTCATACCGATCTCAAGCACATCAACCTGATAGGCGAGGTTGTTAACATAGAACAGCCCTGGTTGCAGAACATCCTTCATAACACCCTTTTGGCCCACGCCGGCAAACTGGCCTGGCAACACGGGCTCACCGGTTTGGGAGGTGACCACACCCACATAACCAATCGGAATATTGATCACATCCAGCTGGGTCACCTCATACCCCTCAGGGTTGAGGCGGTAGGTGCCCGGCCCGAGCACATCCTTCCAGATGCCCTTGCTGCCACTGTCGGCAGCTATAATCTCACCCGAGGGCAGCTCAGCTCCCACCTTGGAGGTGACCACCCCGACCTTGCCGACCGGGATGTTGATAGCTGGAACAATGCGCCACTCATGTGTCACGGGATTGAGAAAGTGGCGGCCCTCCGGGAGCGGGGTGCTCTGCACCCCTTTCTGGCCTGGTTCAGCCAGAATTTGCCCGGGCGGCAGCGGCTGGCCGATCTTGGCGGTCACAATCGCCATATAGCCAGCCTTGACCGGTATGCGACAGAAGGTCCAAAGGAAGAAAACCACTGCGCCAATAACAGCCAAAACAGGGATCAATACAACAGAAAGGCGCTTCATTGGGCACCTCCTTTCGGGGCTGCGGGTTGGGAGACAGGCGGTTGTGCGGGAGGTTGAGCCGGAGGTTGTGCGGCACTCTTAGGCACCGGAGCAACCTTGGCGGGGGTGGCTGGATAGACCTTGACAGGCAAACCAAAGAGGTCGCCGGCTTTGTCGGTGGCCAGAATGCTCTCAATATTCGGCGCCACAACCTCATACAAGCGCGCCCGCACATAGTCCGACTCATCCTTATAAACTGAGACCTGCTGTTTCAGCACCTCAGCGTCGGCCTTATTCTTGGCTTCAATCACCTTGCGGTTGGCCTCCGCGAGGGTCAGCAGCGCCTCGGCATCGGCCTTCGCTGCCTGAAGCTTGACCTTGGTGACCGCCAGCTCGGTGCTGGCCGCAATGGTCTTCTCCAGCTGGCCCTGCTCGGCCATCACCAGCTGACGGATCTTCTCGGTCTCTGCGTCAACCATCAGCCGATTCTGCTCTGCCAGGGCGTTTTGTTTTTCGAGCTCGGCTTTGGATTTGGCCTGCACAATCTGCTGTTCAAACTTCATGGCCTCCTGGGCCGCCAGTTCACGGTCGCGCACAATCCCGGCGATCTCCTGGGGTACAATTATGTCGCGGATCAGGACCGAGTTGAGTGATATACCCCACTCGGAGCAGACATCTCTCAAATATACCTCAAGGCTGTTTTGAAAGGCCTGGCGTGACTCGCCGACAATAAACTCAGTTGCCGGCAGTTTACTGCCCTCAATCCGGAAAAACCCGTGGGCGCTGGGGAAAATCAGCTTGCTCATGATGTCTTCCATATCGCCCACCTCATGTGTCAGCTTGGCGATCCGGTCAACATTGAGGTTGATCTCCAGCGTGCCCTCAACCGTCACCATAAAGCCATCAAGTGTAAGAAACATAATCGCCTCTTCACCGGAGAACTCGAAGCGCTGGCTCTGGATATTGACAATCGAGACAGCGTAGAGGTAGGGGTTCAAGCGGTGGGTGCCCTCTTTGAGCACCTCACGGCGCACCCCTTTCCAGCCCTCGGCTGCCAGAAAACCATCGTCCTCGTAGGCTACCGCATTTGTGGCGGAGAGCAGATCCGTACCGACCAGCGATGTGACCACGCCGACGTGTCCGGGCGCGATCTTGATATCGTCGAAGATTTTGATCTCATAGGCATACGGGTTGATGCGGTGCTTGCCGGTTCCGAGCACATCGCCCACGATCCCCTTGTGGTTCGCATCCAGGGCGATAATCTCACCCCCAGCCAGGTTCTGGCCGTACTTGCGCACCAGCACCCCGAACTTACCGGCTGGAATATCGGTGGTTTTAATAACGCTCCAGCTGTACACATAGGGGTTCTTGAAAAAGCGCCCTTCGGGCAGAACACTCAGCTGCACCCCCTTGTACTCCTCCGAGGTGGCGATGATCTCTTCGGTTGGCAGGTTTTTGCCGGTCTTCTTAATCAGGATTGCGATCTCACCGGCCTCAGGTTCAATCCTCCACCAGAACCAGACCCAGAGCGGGAGCAGCACAACTGCGATCAGGAGCAGGAATGGCAGGGCCGGCAATGCGGCTGAGTGCGGCTTGAGCGGCGGACGGGCAGAGGCGCCCGCGGCTCGACGACCGCCACGCGGGGGTGGCGGCGGTGTTATAATTTTGGCATCGTCCATAGAGTTACTTTCTGTTGTTTTAGGTTGCGCGTTGAGTGCTGTGCGTAAAGCGGCGAATTACAAGGCGAAGGTTGGGTCGAGGGAATCGAGGGAACCGATGCTCTCGACTACCTCGACTCACTCGACTACCTCGACTCCGGCGATTACCTCAATCCTCTCGACTACCTCGATTAACTCGATTCTCTCGACTTCCGAACTCACCCGCCCCGCATGTTGCCGGGCTTCCTCCGTTTGATCACCATTGCGCAGCGGCAGGGCAGGTAGATCTTGATGATATTGCAGCTCTCTGTGTCGCGCACATCGTTCATCAACGTAAAGTTTTGGTGCGGCTCAATCCGCCCGTGGCCTCCAAAGCGCTCCTGGTCGCTGTCCAGCAGGTGCTGGTACTCGCCGGGAGGAATGACAATCGAGTAATCCGCCACCGAGTTGGCACTGTGAAAATTAAAAACAAAGACCAAATCGCCGCGCTCGAAGACCAATATTTTGTCATGATCATTCACATAAAGCCTGCGGGGAGCGCTGCCTGCCAGGGCATTATGTTCTTTCATCAGATTGACGATTGCCTCGTCAAACTCCGCCAGGCACCAATACGACAGCCCCTCGTTATCCCGCAACGACCATTGGCGGCGCGCATATTTGTATGAATACCCATTGCCCTCACGAGGAAAATCGATCCACTCGGGGTGGCCGAACTCATTGCCCATGAAGTTCAGGTATCCGCAGCCGCAGGTGCCTAAGGTTGCCAGCCGGGCCAGTTTATGCAGCGCAATGCCGCGCTCAACATTGATGTTCTGTGTGCCTCTGGCCATTGAGCTGTAAATCGCATCGTCCACCAATTCAAAGAAAAGTGTTTTACCGCCCACAAGGGCCTGGTCGTGGCTCTCAACATAGTTGATGGTGCATTCATCGGAGCGGCAGTTGGTCAACTCATGCCAAAGATAGCCGACACTCCAATCCTCATCTTTGACATCACGCACCAGCTTAAACCAGCACTCGGGCACACCCATGGCCATACGGGCATTGAAACCAGCGCCCATCTCCTCCACCGGCGCGGCCAGTCCGGGCATGCCGCTGACATCCTCGGCAATGGTGATCGCGTCAGGGCGCAGCTCATGAATCAGCCGGTTCGCCATACAGCAGTAGACCCAGGCATCCTCATCAACGGTCATATCAAAATACTGACTGTAGTCCACAAAATCAACTCCCAGCCCGTGATGCAGATAGAGCATACTGGTGATGCCGTCAAAGCGGAAGCCGTCAAAATGAAACTCATCCAGCCAGTAGCGGCAGTTGGAGAGCAGAAAGTGCAGCACATCCACCTTGCCGTAATCAAAGCAGCGAGAGTCCCAAGCTTCATGCCAGCCTCGCATCCCGTCGTGAAAATACTGATAGGTAGTGCCATCAAAAGCACTGAGACCGTCGCGCTCGTTTTTGACTGCGTGGGAGTGGACAATATCAATGATCACCGCCACACCTGCGGCATGCGCTGCGTCAACCAGCGACTTGAGCTCTTCCGGGGTTCCGAAACGCGAAGAGGCTGCAAAGAAACTTGAGATATGGTAGCCAAAGGAAGCGTAATAAGGGTGCTCCATAATTGCCATCAACTGAATGGTGTTGTAGCCGGCTTTGACAATTCGCGGCAATATTTTATCGCGGAACTCGACATAGGAACCGACCTTGGGCTCCTCCTGCGCCATGCCGACATGGGCCTCGTAAATAGTCAAGCCGCTGGCAGGCACTTTGAAATCCGGCACCTGCCAATCATACTCGGGGGTGTCCCAGACCTGCGCGGCCTGCAACAGCGAAGCCTCGTCCTGCACCACCCGTCGGGCATAGGCGGGTATGCGCTCACCGCGCCCCCCCGGCCAGCACATCTCAAGGCGATAGAACTGTCCATGCCGCAGCGCGTCAAGGGGCAGCCTCACCTCCCAGACCTCGCGCCCTTCCAGACGATGCAGCCTAAACTTGTCGAGAATCTTCCACCCTGAAAAATCGCCCACCAAGCATATCGCCGTCGCATTGGGCGCCCACTCGCGAAAAACCCACCCTTCCGTATTCTTGTGCAGCCCGTAATACTCATGCGCGCAGGCAAACTCGGCCAGTGAACCAGGAGCTGCGACAAGCTCTTTGATTCGTTTCTCTACCAGCTCACTGCGCCGCTTAATAGTATCAATGTACGGCTCCAGATAGGGGTCATCCTGTAGCCGGGTTCGAGGTGCATTACGCTGCATGTTTCGCTCCATTGTTAAATCGGTTTAGTAACGTGCCTGTAAATTCAAATGGTTTTAAGGGGTTTTCATGTTTTTTTCACTTTGTCATGAGCTTTGTCGCAAAGTTTTTAATGCCCTGAGAGCCTGCCCTATTCAAACGACTTCACGAGCGGGCGATCGAGCATCTTCTCGTAGATTTCGATATACGCCGCCGCGCAGACATCATGGTTAAAGCGTAACCGCCCCTCACGCATCACGCGGCTGATCTGCGCTTCGCGGATATCTTCGTCCTGCTTATAAAACGCCATGGCCCGATCCATGGCCCAAAAGAGACCGAAACTGTCATACGTTTTGAAGACAAAGCCGTTGCCTTTGGAGTCGGCGCCGCAGTCAAGGTGCTCCACCGTATCGTGCAGCCCGCCGGTATCATGCACAACCGGCAATGCTCCATAGAGCTGGCCAACCATCTGAGGCAGACCGCAGGGTTCAAAACGAGAGGGCACCAATATGAAATCCGCGGCAGCGTAGGCTAGTTTGGAGAGCTCCTGGTTAAAATCACAGACCGCCAGACGTCCATAAAGATCGTGATGCGATAAAATTTCGCAGAAGGGGCGCTGGAATGCTCCGTTTGCCACCAACACAACCTGAACCCTCTCTTTCCAGTGGCGTGCCAAAAATTTATATAAAATCTGAGTCAGCAGCTCCGGCCCCTTCTGAATCGGGTCAAGGCGTGAGGGCCAGAAGAAGAGCGGCACATCCGGATCCTCCTCCAGTCCTGTTCTCTGCTGCAACGCCAATTTGTTCTGACGCTTGGCTTCCTTATGCGTTTCAGCATTGTAGTTCACCTTGAGGAACTCGTCGGTCTCAGGGTCATCATTCACATCAGGGGCGTTCAGAATGCCAACAGCGCAATCTGATTCAAACTTGTTGCGCATCTCGCGGCGCAGACACTCCGGCACAAAGTCGTGCCAGCCGTTGACAATCTCCTTCAAAAACGTGGGGCTGACGGTATTGATAAAATGCGAGGCGAAAACACCGCTGGCCTGCATGTCAATCAGATTGCTGTTACGTGACTCCTCATAATTGAAAGGAATCCGTTTGAAATACAGGTTGGCCCAAAATTCAGCCGCATCAATGCCGCTGTCCTCAATCTGAGCCAGTGTCAAATCATGGGTGTGGATATTATGAACGGTGAAAAGACAGGGAATCCCCATCCGCCGCGCCGCGGCAGGGATCAGCCCGGTCATCCAGTCGTTGCAGTGAATCAAGTCCGGCTGCACGGTTGGGATAATATTGTTGATCACCTCGCGTGAAAAGGCCAGCGCCAGTTTGGGGTTCTCGCTGCCAGAGCTGCTATAAACCGTGTCGCGGTAATAAAAG
This sequence comes from Kiritimatiellia bacterium, assembly GCA_028686345.1. GTDB lineage: Bacteria > Verrucomicrobiota > Kiritimatiellia > RFP12 > UBA1067 > M55B167. Next base: position 11,195 of record JAQUCE010000005.1, on the reverse strand, counting down.
CAGCGGTCCTCCGCCAGATGGATGCGGGAGTCGGGCAGACGGCTTTTATAAACGCGCAACTCATCGCTGATCAGCTGACCCACCTCCATGTGAAACATGCGGCGGTAGTGCGGCAGAGCCACATGCACATCAGCGCCCAGATCAAACAGTGACGCAACCAGGGAAGCGGAAACATCTGCCAGCCCCCCTGCCTTGGCTGTTAGTTTGTGAGCCATGTTCCCCATGCCATCGGGCAGATAGGTAATCTCAGGTGTAACAATCAAAATTCGGGGTTTTCTAAGCCCGGTTCTTTTTTTTCTATTTTCGGCTGCCATACTTGCCTCTCTGATAAACACTGTTATTTATTTAAATCTTTGATCTTTTCTTCAAGCACTGCCTGCTTTTCACGCATGGCCTTGACCTCTTCCGCCTGCTGCTGCACAGCTGGCAGCTTGCTGACTTCGCGCTTGAGTTTTTCACGCACCGCAATGAGCTCAAGGTTAAGATTTTGATAACGCTCCCGCAGTTTTTCGATCTCCGCGGATGTATACTCTTTGTTATTCCAGGCTTTATCCAGCCGCTCCTCTGTCTGATGTGCTTTAACCATCAAGGCTGCCCGCTCCGCCATCGCGTCATTCAACTCTTTCTTCCTGGCCTCAACCTCCGCACAATAACCGCTCAGTTGTACACAAAGCCCAAAAACCGCACTGTATAGTAGTATTTTCATGATTTATTCTTCCTTAGTTCACATAAACACAATAATGAATTTAAATCGAAATTCCAAGCTTATAAACAAGTGAATGAATGGTTTTTTCGCTATCCTGGCGATTATCCTTCATTTTTATGTTTTTTACACCACAAAGGTAACTTCTCAATCACCGCTTTGCAAATCCAAAATCCAAAATCCAAAATCCTCAGCCATACGCGCCAAAACCGAAGAACCAATATTTTTTGGCCAGCTTGTACGCGAAGCTCGTCTCCGGGATGGGGCTGCCGCTGTGATTGTGACAGCCCATGGGGCTCCGCTCGGAGAGCTCTTGAAAGAAGGTGTCGCGTCCGCTGCTGTCAATCGCGTCCGCGGCATGCGCCCACCGGGAGAGCTCTGCCGGATGATCCATTAAAACACAGCCGCGTGTGATTTTTGGAATTTCAACCCGCAGATCCTGTAGCAGCTTTGAGCCGCTGATCTCTGCCGCGACATCACTCGCCAGGGTCAGGCGACAATCTGAGCACTGCACTGGCGGACACAGCTCCACATCCCCCATGGCGTTGATATGGTGGCTGATGCCTACAGCACCCGGGCAGAGCGCCTCGCCCTTGTAATCCCAATAAGCATCCACAATCACAATTGAGCCGCAGCGTTTACGTTCCGCCACCAAAAACTCTCTGAGCCGGCGCACCCTGCCATCGTCCAGCGCATCCGCGAAATTTGGCTCCTGCCCTGAAGGGCGGTAGATGTAATACCAGAGATAGTGGGCTCCGCGCCGGACCATCTCATCCACAAATTCGCTCGTCACAACATCGTCGAAGTTGCTGTTGGAGGCCGAGACCGCCACGCCGGTCACCAGACCGCTTCTGTGGCAAAGGGCCAGGGCGTCGAGCGCCCGCTGAAATCCTGTGCCGCGCCTCTCAGCATAGCTCTCATTCCACCCCTCAATGCTGATCAAGGGCGAAACATTGCCGGCTTCCACCAGCTCTGCTGCAATGGCCGCTGTTAGCAAGTGCCCATTGGTGAACATCTGAAAGTAGGAGTTTTGATGCGCTTTAAAGAAACCCGGCAGCCAATCCACCAGCAATGGTTCACCCCCCAGAATGCCGAAAAAACGGCACCCCTGCCGTCGGCTCTCTTTAACAATATGCGCGAGAAGCTCATGCGACATATCCACCGGGTTCTTCGCCCCAATCGCCCAGCAACCGGGGCAGGCGAGGTTGCAGCGCCCGGTGATACTGACAAAAACAAAGGGCGGAAATACTACACCGCGCTGCTTGCGCTTTTCAAAGGCCCGAATCGCGCGCATATTGCCGATCCCGGCGCCAAAGATAAATTTCAGCAGCAGGCGCGGCTTGACCTCTGTTAAAAAACGCAGAGCAAGCGATCTGTTTTTTTTCTTGTTCATAATTTTTCTTGCCTATAACTTCAAATGGTTAAACCTTACACCTACCAAGGCGCGCCCTTCATGAGCCTGCTGCAAAATGTCGCACTGCCAGCATAGCGGACGACTTCCTTACTTCGCAATCATCCACCGCATAGCGGCGGATATACTGTGTTGCTTTCAGTATGTCCGCCGCTATGCGGTGGACGAAATAGCATCCCGCTTCCCACATGCCGCACTGCCAGCGGCATCGGCTGACAATGCTGTGCGACGATGTTGGTGGACGATTGGCACGCGCTTTTAATCCCGGCGCAAAGGTCTCACCCCCCAACGAAACTGTCGCGTTCAGCGTCAGCCAGTTTTTTGTCGTCAATCAGGCGGCGTTTCCGGCGACGCTCAGCCAGCACCTTTAAGGGATCCGCCTCAAAGGCTTGCAGCAGGGCATCGTCCCCGGTGCGCCCTACTTCGTCAAGCGCGCCGTTCAGCGCAGCCTCCGGGCAAAAGGGAAAGATCAGCGCGTTGCCGCGGCAGAGACGCGCACAGGCAGGACACCCTGCTTTGCAATTCAATGGGTTTTTCACTTCAACCCGCGACGCCGGCTCGCATGAGTTATCGAGGATGTAGGTTGAAAAGAGACAGTAATCATGACATATCCCGCAACCTGTGCAACGTTCACGATCAATCACTGGAAACCAGGGCTTACCATGTTCTTTTTTCAGCGCGCCGGCATCATACGGCACGGTAATCCAAGTCACCTTTTGAGAGCGAAATTCGACATTGCCAAAATCCAGCAGTGCCCGAACAGTGCGCGGACGGGAGGCGCAACACAGATAGTGCACCTCTTCGGCAAAGAGTCCCTGCAAGAGCGCACGGCCTTTCGGGAGCACCTGCGCCGCCAATTCCGCAACCTCGACCACATCAACATCCGCACTCCAGCCGCCCTCTCTCAGCACCTGCAAAGGGTCGGCGGTAAAGCGATCAATTGATCCTAAATTAAATATGATGACTCTGGTTTTCATAGTACTCCTCTTGTCGTTAATTATTCATTTAGCCTAGTTTTGAGCCTCTGGGTCGGGGTCGGGGTCGGGGTCAAAAAGCGTATGTAAATGATCTCCTACCTCCGGCGTATCGCTTGCAACTTGCTGCAAGCTGTTTTTGACCAGGTGACGTGGTGACGCGGTGACCAGGTAACATGGTGACCAGGTGACTCGGTGGCATTGCTTACTGACCCGGACTCCGATTCAACAGGCCTTCGAGTTACCCCATCGTTTTTTCGCAGCGCGCGGCACGGTCGACCTGCGTATAACTCGACTGGCGCGCCCCTGCAAGCTTGCACAGCAGCCAGGGCGACGACCTCCCGCACAGCACACAAGCTCATTTGGTTCCTGCAGCCAACTGCTTTAGCCCGCTACCTGATCTTGGTTAAAATTACAAAGAGCAGAGGTGTCAGGAATGACTGCAAGAGCACAAACCGCATCAATACCTGAGCATTGCTCCAATGCAGGTTTTTGCGGCAGTGGTCATGCAGGGGAAAGCGGATGCTGTGCAGAGACTTGACCAGCACACTCTGTTTGGCCGCCTCCTCCAGTGAAAGCTGATGGGTTATTCTGACATCAAAACCCAATCGTCCAAGCGCAATCAACAGAGAGAGCTTGAGTATGCCTGTTCCGCCATTGACAAGCACCACAGGGGCGATCACAATGATCAGGAAGGGGTTGCCTGCCACAAGAACCGTGATGCCCACCAGCAGCCCTAGGAAGCGCGAGCCAGCATCACCCATCAAAACCCGGCTTGGCTCCGCGTTATGCCATAGATATCCGGCCAGCCCCCCGGCAATCGTCGAAACAAGAATAGCCCAGCGGGCGGCGTTGGTTGTGGTGGGAATCAGGAGATAATCCGCCACTGGTTTGTAACCAACAACGCCGTAGAGCAGCCCGGCCATAGCAAAGAGTGAGAGCAGGGTCAGCGAACCGGCGAGCCCGTCCACCCCGTCGCTGCAATTGGTGGCATTGGTTGTAATCCACAGCAGCCCCACTGCCAGCGGCAGATAAATATAGAGCGGCACCACAACGCCGTGCTTCACAAAGGGCAGCCACAACTCAGAGCCGCAGGCATAGTAGATGCAGAGCGCGGCAGCCCCGGAGATCAGTAAGTCGAGCACCCCTTTTTGACATCTACTCCACGGAACCACGCTTCGATCATCCAAAAACCCGAACAGCATACTCAGATAGAGACAGAGGAGCACGGCCATTTGCCACCAATCCATTGGCACAAAGAGCGCGATCGCAGGCAGAGAGAGGAGGGTGATCACCACACCAGCACCGGTCGGCTTGCCCTTGGCGCTCCTGCCGCCATCCGCTGCAAGCACCTTGCCGCCATCACGCGGCAGTTTGTTCCATAACCTTGGCAACAGTGCCCAGACCAGCAGGGCGCTCAACATGGTACCCGCTGACAAAAGCATGATGTGAGATGTCAGCAGACGGAATGGCCCCCACACCGACTCCAAATGTTCCCCTAAAAAATATAACATATCTAAATTTACCTATGGTTGTTCTGAAAACAACGGTTGCTTTGACGTATGTACGTCGAGCTAAATTTTTCAGTATAGCAAAACAACAAAATGATATCAAAACAGAACACCAACTAAAAAGCGGGAAAACTGCCTTACTGTTTCAGATCTGCCAGATATTTCCTGTCGGCGGCACTGAGTTGGGCTGTGTAAATTGAGAGTTCCTGACCTGCCTCTGTTTTTAGAACCACACGCACTCCCTTGTCTTCCACCAGCGTTGCATCTATGGTTTTGCCGTTCACAGCGCTCCATGTCCGCAGCCCAAAACTCTTTGGAGTAACGGCCTCGCTGTTGCCGGCAGACTCCGACAGTTCATCAGCTCCAATCCAGATTAAAGCCTCCTCTAAAGCCGGTCCGGATGCGTTTGCATGTCCCATGCCCTTGTGATCGAAAAACTTGTACATAAACCCGGCATTATCCCACTCTTTGCTGGTTTCCAATATTGCCTTATAGTTAAAATCCTTATCGCCGGAGACCACACACCATTTTAATTTTTTGCGGGGCGCACTCTTGGCATCAGCCAAGGTTAGACCGGGAAAGTGGCCGCAGCCCCGATCAGGCAGGTAACTCTGCGCCGCATGGCTGATGGCGCCATTGAACTGCTCAGGATAAACCATCTGGCACATCATGCCCATGTGCCCGCCACCTGACAAACCTCCGACATACACCCGCTGATCATTAATCTTAAAGTGTTTCCTGACTGTGGCAAGGCTGTCCATGGCAAGAACAAGACGCCGCATATGCGGGGTGTTATTTGACGCCTTATGCGGGCTGATATAGATCAGTTTAAACTTATCCATAATGGCTTTCCAATCAGCGGCAGGGGTGATCCCCCTTTCACCGGGACTGTTGTGCAGATAAACCCCGAAGTTTCCGGTTTCACTGTAGCTCTCCGGAACATAGATTAAGGTTGTGTGCTCAGCCGGATTGTACTCAATACACTCATCAACAGGTGTTTTCGCTTCTTTCCATGAAGCGGGTACATTGCCATCATCATAAGCCTTGAACACCTTGCGCGGCACCTTGGACTTATAATACTCTTTTGTTGCGGGAAACAGCTTTGTGTCGATTGGGAAATCCGCGATTAAGCCGCGTTGCGGTTCGGCCAAGCCAACACCACAAACAAATAAACTCACAGCCGCAGTCGTGTAAAAAGCCTTCATGATTTACGTCCTTCTTGAATTAATTTAGTATAGCAACATGCACTCCTTGAAAGCCACATTCACTTATTAGCCAATAATCCCGCAAAACCTTGCTTGCGCATATCTGCACCTAACTCCGCGGCAACACGTGAACCACCTGAGTGCCCGTAGGCGTAAATACGTTTTTGTCAATCGGATACTTTTCGATAACCTCATCCACCATCGCATAAACCGATTCCTCAACCTTAATCTTTGAGCTGTTGGCAGATTGCACTGAGACAACCAGCGCCCACCCGTTAAGCTCTGCGCCAGGGATATACCTTTTCAGCGTGCCCGGTTTGCCGCCACCTGGGTCAAAGACAAATCATCCCAATACGTTTCATAATTCAATCTTCAGTTTTGACTACTCAATATTTGTATGCTTAATATTACACTTTATTGCTTCGGGTTGTCTAACAGTTTGTCGGAGTTCTGCGAACTCCGACAAACTTGTGTCCTGAAAGGACACCTCAGCCGCGATTTTGAGGTGACCTTTCAGGCCACAAATCTAACTTCTTACCTCCCTGGGCTTCGCTTCGCTTGCCCCGGGCTAAGGTGAATTCACCCCTTCGGGGTTTTCCTGATTACTTGCACAAGTATAGCAATCAGCTGAACACAGGTGTCGATTAGAACTCAGGATACGTTGCTCCCGCATCACAGGCGCGACCGCTCATTCGATGTTGGAAGTTCGATGTTCGATGTTGGACGTTCGGATTCACCTATTGCCGCTTGCCATTCGCCACTGCGACCTGCGCGCCCTGCGCGGATCTAGTCGCTTACAAGGCGCAGAAGAACCATTAATTGTTCTTTCCAAGAAGTTGTCTATCGAGTGCTAATTCGTTGCCTTTGGTACACTTGCGTCTGCCGCGATTTGCAAGCTTCACTCAAGTTGAAACTGTAGGGTTGGCTCTCTGAGCCAAACAAAGATCATGAAACCCCATGGCGCACCTTTGACGAACATCCGCCCGGCATCCACAAATTGCTTCATCCTCCTTCGCCAAGGCTACGGCGGACAAAGAAAGGCTGGACAACAAGCCTTACGCAGCAACGGCATGTAGTTCACGCTTTAGCGTGTCTTCTGAACAGGGCGCGGTCATCATGAAAGTTGCAGTGCTTGCTTACACTTAAACCATTAAAAAGACCATTTATGGTTATTCTATTGGCAAGAACGTCGTTGGTTGTTCTGGGAGCGCCGACATCCTCGTCGGCTTTGTTCTCAGCCATGCCGACGGGGACGTCGGTGTTCCCAGGGACGTACGCGATATTTGGCATATTCATATCTTACTTGGCTCCGGATTAAAGAAGAGTTGCTGCTAGCAAGATGCTTGCACTACTCCATTATCACTTTTACCGTTTCAATTGCCCGGCAAATTCCTTACAATGGTGCGCAGTTACACAAAGGAATTATAATGAAATCTACCGCTTCTCTTGTTACCACCCTCTGCCTATCGCTGATTTTCACCTGCGCCTGCCGTAGTATTCCCCGCAGAAGTTGCAGTTACGCCATTATTGTCTCAGAGGCAACCCTCAACACCTCCGGGTGGTCGGAGGTGGTGGCTGCCCTTGAAAGCAAACACATCGGCGCGCAGCGGCTGGTTTACGCCGATCACCCCACCGAGCTACTCCCGCAACTGCAGCAGAGCCACCCGCGTTACACCTGCTTCGTGGGCCGCCCCTCTGAAGTCAGCCGCGATTTTGTGCGGGAGATCCACCGGCTGACCGCCGCGTACGACAGCGACCCATACACCGATACCCTGTGGGCCATCCTAACCGGATACGACGCTGCCAACGCCCTGCGCATTGCCGGCCACAATCAGCCGCTGACCATACGCAAGGTGGCCTCCGGCACAGAGATCGCCTTGGAGATGGTCGAGCAGGGCGGGTGGTATGATGAACTTGAGGCTGGTAAAAAGGTCTGGAAAGAGCCGGGCCACAGCCCGGTGCAAACCAAAGTTCCACAGGATACCACCCGTGCACTGGTCGACACCCTCAACCTATGGCAGGCCGACTGCCTGGTGGCCTCCGGTCACGCCACAGAGCACAACTGGCAACTCGGCTACCGCTACAAGAACGGATATTTTAAATGCGAAAAGGGCGCGATCTATGGTGAAGACACAAATCAGGTGCGCCATCCTGTCAACTCCCCCAATCCCAAGATCTATCTCCCGGTGGGCAACTGCCTGATGGGCCATATCGACGGCCCTGACGCCATGGCGCTGGCCTGGATGAACAGTGCCGGTGTGCACCAGATGATCGGCTACATCCAGCCCACCTGGTTCGGTTATGCGGGGTGGGGCTGCCTCGACTACTTTATTGAGCAGCCGGGACGCTACACCTTGATTGAGGCCTTCTTTGCCAACCACCACGCGCTGGTCCACAAACTCCGGAGCGAGCCATCCAAAGGGCTTGAGTTTGACCGCGACCATGTGGCAATTTACGGCGATCCTGCCTGGAGCGCCAAGATGGCAGCGGCTGCGTGTTGCTGGGAGCAGAGACTCGACGAGAGCAACGGTCTCTTCACCCTCACCATCACCCCCAACCGCGGCCGGGCGAGCTTCCTGCCCGTCAATACCAACGGTTCCCAGCGCGGTGGTCGCCCGGTAGTCGCCTACCTTCCCCGCCGCATCAGCAAACCCCGGATCATCCAGGGGGCGGAGCACACGCCCGTGATCACCGACGACTTCATCCTTGTCCCCAACCCCGGCAAAGATTACGACGGGAAAGAGATAATAATACGCTTCACCGGCACCGAGGTCGGCCCTGCCTCCAGTTGACGATAGCGGCGACGATGCTGGTGGACGATTTTATGAAAAAACTGTTTACATATTTGAGCGTTACTTTTGAGTATGAGCTGATCCGGGAAAAGCGCACGCACATGATGATTCAAGTGAAGCCGGACAGATCGGTGGTTGTGACTGCCCCGCTGGATACGAAAGACGAGAAAATCGATGCTTTTCTCCAGCGCAAACTGCGCTGGATTCTCAAGCATCGGCGACACTTCGAGAAATTCAAACCCGAGATTCCCAAGGAGTACATCAGCGGCGAAATTTTCCGCTATCTGGGTCAAGAGTATCAGCTGCTGGTCCAGGGTGCGACTGATAAGGAGTGCGTCTTCCTGCAGGGTGACAAGCTTGTGGTCAGCAGCTGGCGGCCGCAAAGCAGCCTCTACACGCGCAAGCTGCTGGATGCGTGGTACGGCCAGGAGGGCGCACGCGTTTTTGCCGAGCAGCTCCAACTCTGCGCAATGCGGTTCAAGCTTCCCCATGTACCAAAGCTCGCTATCCGCAGCATGACCAGCCGCCACGGCAGCTACTCACCCAGAACCAAGCGGGTCTGCCTCAACCTGAAATTGATAAAGCTCGACCTGGCGCTGATTGATTATATTATTATTCATGAGCTTTGTCACATAACCTGCCACGGACACAACCAGGATTTTTATGACCTGCTGGAAAGCTACCTGCCGGATTGGAAGAGGCTGGAGCGCAACCTGCGAGACTCGGCATTGTCAGGCTAAGTTTGTTGTACAGGCTTTAGCCTGCTCCGAAGCGGGCCAGTGAGGTGTTAATGTAAAAGTGATAATAGAGCAGTGCAAGCATCCTTGTATAAACATGCAACAGACAAAAGGAGACCATATGAACCATAATCCATTCACAACCCTGGCCATGACCCTCTGTCTTGGATTTGGCGCGCTGACAGCCGGGGCAAAGATGCGGATTGAATCCTCGATACCAGCCGATAAACACCATGCTCCCTCCGCTGCGGCGGATGGCGACCGCGGGACATGGTTCCAAAGCTCACGCCCGCCCCGCGCCGGGGAGCATCTCACGCTCCACCTCGGAGCACCGCAGAAGCTGACCTCAGTGCGTGTGCTGAGCGGCCGCCCGGATGGCGGCGGACGCTTTGAGAATGCCCTGCTGGAACTCTCCTCTGACGGTAAAACCTACTCTGCCGCAATTCCCCTGGAGCGTGGCGAGGCCGAGTGGCACGGTGATGGAGAGGTGGTTGCCTCCATCCGCGTGCGGGCCCTCAAAGAGGGCACCGCCGGCGTTGCGATCCGCGAAATTGCGATGGATGACAGTGTGCTGCGCAGTGTAGGGGTGACACTCTCAGGCGAGGCGCCTTTTGGGCGATTAACCGCCGAGTGCAACTTTGCCGAGGTTCCCGGCGATTATGCTGTGCTGATGCGCGACCAGCTGGATGAAACAGCCGCATGGTTTTTCAACTTCTATCCCAAGATTGTCGCAATGCTAGAGGCCCCAACCCAAGGGCTGCCGCGCGCGCTGAAGATCCGCTTCCGAAACGACATGCAACCCGGCGTGCCAGGCTATGTCTCTGGCCAGACAATGACCCTGAGCATCCCCCACATCCTGCGTAACCCCGACGATGTGCGCGGCCTGTTCATCCATGAGCTGACCCACGTTGTCCAGGGCTACGGCGGTCCAGGGGAACGTCCTGGCTGGCTGGTGGAAGGTCTCGCGGAGGCGCTCCGCTACAAGCTCAGCCCGGCCGATGACCCTTGGCGGCAAGCTGTTGACCGCATTGACCCCGAAAAGCTGGATTATCACAATGCCTACAGGGACACCGCGCTTTTTTTGTCATGGGTTGAAGCGCACAACAACCCGCTGCTGCTGGCAAAACTCAACCGCGCACTTAAAGAGGGTTCCTATACAGAGCAAACCTGGAGCGACCTTACCGGCAAAAACCCGGATGCATGGTTGCATGAATATCGCATTGCCAGGGGCAAGCTGAAATGATGCCCTCCCACGGCAATCCAGATCACTGGACATACAGACCACTTGACATAGACGTGAAAAACTTAGTGTTTTTTGCCTTATTTTCTGAACAATAGTTCGTTTTATATTTGCACTTTACGCGCGCGTGTTGCGTGGTTAGTGCCCGCCATGGGTGAAGACTAAAAGCTTAGTTCGTTTTCCTGCACCTCTTTTTTTAACCACGAAACACACGGAAAACACGAAAGGGGTGCGCTTTGTAGGGGTTTCTCACAGAGGCTCAGAGAACACAGAGCGCAAAGTATGTTACTCTGAGAACTCTGCATGGCACGCCGTAGCCTTGGCGTAGGAGGGTGCCTCTGTCAGAGATAAAAAATTGTTTGCGGCTATGCTGCGCTAGGTTCCTTGTGGTTGCACTTTAATTTTTTTGTCCGTGAATTTCCGCGAATATTGCGCTTTAAATTTTTTCTCTACTGCGGAGAGTCGTTAATGGATAAAGATTTAAAGCGCAGAGTCCCATGTTAAAATTACAAGTCATGTTTTTAAAAGTGATCTTATGATAAGGGTATTTCAAGCGATTAGCGACCCCACGAAGTGGGGATGAAATACCCTTATCCATTCGCGGAGATTCGCGGGTAAAAAA
>JAQUCE010000179.1 GCA_028686345.1 Kiritimatiellia bacterium | reverse complement strand
GCGACTGACCTCCTTGCTCCGCAAGTGCGGATCACCGGACATAGGGGGCCAAAACGGTTGCACTTAATTTTTTGGAAACCACAAAGAACATATAGAGCACAAAGAGCCGAGCTGGAGCTCAGCGTTCCCAGGGTTCCACCCATTTTTCACCTCAAAAATAACGCTGCCCATATTTTTCTACCCCTCTTAAATAACGCGCAACCTTTGTGCTCTTTGTGTTCCTTGTGGTTACAAAAAACGCAGCAATATTTTCTTACCCCCCATTTTCTTACCATAAATCTACAATTTATCTGCCCTACAATTTATCACTTTTACAGCAACGTTTCAACTACCCGCTTTGGAGCAGCCTAAAGGCTGGACAACAAACCTTACGCAGCAGCCGTTTGTTGTTCACGCAGCGGGCTCATAACCATGAACTTTTCAGTGAGGGCGACGACCTCCTGCACATCACACAAATTCTTTTGGTTGCGGCGACTAGCTGCTTTAGCTTTAGCTTTTTTATTTGCTTTGATCACAGCAATCAGCTATATTGTGAAGCTTTGTTTAATAAGTCGAGTTGGGTGGGTATGTTCAATGTTGGTGTAAATGGAAAAGAGGTGATAATGCAGCGAAAAAACAGAGTTCCCGGTGCCGTGATCGCGGTTGGCTTTTTGGCGGTAAGTTTGTGCCGCGCGGCAGATTTGACCATTGATATTGATGCCCTGAAAAGGGGGCCGATCTTACAGGAGAGCCTCTATGGTGTCTTCTATGAAGACATCAACTACGCCGGTGATGGCGGACTGTACGCTGAACTGGTTCAGAACCGCTCTTTTGAGTATTATAAGCTGCAGCATGGCAGAGAGAAGCGCGGAGCAGTGATGCACCCGCTCTACGCCTGGGAGAGGGTCGAGCTGACGGGCGGCGCATGTGAGTGGGCGGTTGAGAGTTCCGCGCCGCTGAACGCCAACAACACCAATTATGTGAAAATCGTCGTGACCGAGCCAGGCGCGGGGGTGGGTTTGCGCAACAGCGGTTACGATGGCATAGCGGTTGTCAAAGATGAGACATATAAATTCTCGTTTTACGCGCGCTGGGAGGGCGATGGCGGGGCGCCGGTGAATGTCTCCCTGCGCAGCGCGTCGGATACACCCTTGGCCAGGGCTGAGATCAAAGGCATTGGCACTGAGTGGCAAAAATTTGAGGTGGAGCTGCGTCCGTCGGCGAGCGACCCCAAGGCGACGCTGCTGCTGACAACTCAGGGCAAGGGGGCTCTCTGCCTGGACATGATCTCGCTCTTTCCAGCCAAGACTTATAAAAACCGCGCCAATGGGCTGCGGGCTGATCTCGCCGGCGCGATCGCTGACCTGAAGCCCGCGACCTTCCGCTTTCCCGGTGGCTGCATTGTGCATGGCCACGGACTGTCAAATGCCTACCGCTGGAAGGATACGCTCGGTGATGTCGCGGAGCGTAAACCGAACTGGAATCTGTGGGGCTACCATCAGAGCTACGGTCTGGGCTACTATGAGTACTTCCAGTTCTGTGAAGACATCGGAGCCGCGCCACTGCCGATTCTGCCGCTGGGGATCAGCTGTGGTTTCCGCCAGCCCTTTGAGAATACCCCGCTGGATAACCTGCAGGAGTGGATTGATGACGCGCTTGACTTAGTGGAGTTCGCCAACGGCGCGGTCAACACCAAATGGGGCGGCCTGCGCGCCAAGATGGGTCATCCAGCGCCTTTCAACCTGAAATATGTCGGGCTGGGCAACGAGGAGCACCATACCCCTGAATTTGAAGCACGCTTTCCGTACTTTGTGCGGGCGTTGCGTGATAAACACCCGGAGATCGTGATTGTCGGGACCTCCGGCTTAGGCCCGGGCATACCGATTTATAATTTCATGGACTCTCAGAAGGTTGATCTCTCAGACGAACACTACTACATGCAGCCGGAGTGGTTTATCGAGAACGAGGGTCGCTTTGACAACTTTGACCGCGCTAAACCACCAATTTACGTCGGGGAGTATGCTTCAAACGGCAATCAGTTGTTTAATGCGGTGGCTGAGGCGGTTTTCCTGACCGGTATTGAACGCAATGCGGATCTGGTGCATATGACCGCCTACGCACCCTTGCTGGCGCATTACAACTTCACACAGTGGGGCAGCGCTGATCTGATCTGGTTTGATCATGAGCAGGTGGTACTGACCCCCAACTATCATGTACAACGGCTGTTCAGTGTCAACAAAGGCGATTATTATGTGCCTTGCACGAAAACACTCAACCTTGAGCCAGGCCCGCTGCTGCCGCCCAAGGTTGGCAAGGCGGGGCTTGGCACATGGCAGACAACAGTGGAGTACGCTGACTTTAAAGTCACAGGCGCGGATGGCGCTGTGATTGGCGATAATTTCAGCGGCGACTTGCAAGGGTGGACAACATTGGGCGGAAAATACCTCATCAAAGAGGGCGTTTTAGCGCAAACCGATGGCAGGGCCGCGCCGGCGCTGAGTTTCTTCAAGACACCTGCCAGCGGCAGCCGGGGTGTGATCACAGTGCGCGCCAGAAAAACCGCGGGCAGCGAGGGCTTTCTAGTCGCATTCGGCGGCACCAACGAGAATCAGTACTATTGGTGGAATATCGGCGGCTGGGGCAATAAACGCCATGGAATTGAGTATCTGGACAACAACGACAAGCAAGAGCTCGCCCGCGCGAACGGGAAGATCGAGTCTAATCGCTGGTACGAGCTGAAAGTAGAGCTTGATGGCGATCGTATCAGGTGTTTTATTGATGGCAAAAAGGTGCACGATTTTACTGAGAAGCAAAAGAGTCGCACAGTCGGGGTCGCGGTTGCCAAGGATAGCGCCAGCGGTGAACTGATCATTAAAATTGCCAATCCGCTGGAGCAGAGCCTCACAACAGAGGTCAAGCTCACAGGGGTGACTCAGCTGGCTGCAACTGAAGCGGGGGTCGTCACCCTGAGCGGTGCACGGGGAGCTGTCAATGACCTACAAAACCCGGAGCGGGTGAAACCAGCTATCAGCACCCTCAAGGTTGCGCCGCGGTTCACCTGTGAAATGCCAGCCATGTCGGTGAAGTTCATCCGTGTTAAGATTGATTGATTCAGCTGCGCCTCCGGTTGACGGTAGCAGCGGCGATGATGGTTGACGATTTTTAAAAGAGCGGAGTCTTTAATCATAATCCGCAGCTAACGCGAAAGGGCATAAACATGAAAAACTTATTGTTTACTATGATTTTAGCAGCGGCGGCACCATGCTTTGCCGCTGATATTAATCTCACGCTGGACACGGACAAGGTGGGCAACCGGATTGACCCGAAAATCTATGGCCACTTTCTGGAGCATATCTACCACTCCTGCAATGGCGGGCTGTGGGGCGATCTGATCTGGGATCGCAGCTTTGAGGGCAGCGGAGCCGGCGTGGCGTGGTCTGCGGACCAAGGGGTTATCACCCAGGCAGGCGAATCCCCTGATCTGCGTCTAACCTTTGGGTCGCCGCAGTGGCAGGATTACGAGTTCACGGTGGAGGCGCAGAAAATCAGCGGCGACGAGGGGTTTTTGATTCTCCTGCGTTCTGTCAACCAGCATCTCTTTTACTGGGCCAACCTGGGTGGCTGGGGAAACGTTGGTCATGCGCTTGAACGCGGAACCGGAGGCGAACGTTGGGGCCCAGTCACCCCGCGGCGGGCGGGTCGTATCGAAGAGGGGCGCTGGTATCGCATTCGGGCCCGCTGCGAGGGGGCACGCATCCAGCTCTGGCTGGATGACGAGCAGCTGATCGACTACACCGATAATGGCCAGGGGCCAGCCCGGGGACAGGCTGGCGTGGGAACCTGGTCAACGCAGGCCCGCTTCAGAAACTTCAAGGTCACCGCACTGGATGGCCGGACGCTGCATGAGGGTCCCCCGACACTCCCTAAAGCGCACGAGAGTGAGGTACCTGCCTGGCGCGTGGTTGGCGGCGCCGCGGCCGTGACTGTCAGAGAGCAACCGCTGAATGGAGAAAAGTGCAAACAGGTTGCGACCAAAGACCAAGCTGGCGGGTTGGCGCAGCAGCCGATTAAAATCACAGCCGGAGAGGTGTATAAAGGCTCCCTGTGGCTGCGGGGTGAATCCGCCGGTGACCTGCAGCTGGTGCTTAAAGATGGTGCCAAACTCCTCGCAACACAGAGCCTGCCAAAACCCGCCGGCGAGTGGCGGGAGATCCCAATTGAGCTCAAACCAAGCGGTTCTACGACGAGTGCCTCACTGGAGATTACGCTTCCGCCCAACTCAAAGATCTGGCTGGACCAGGTCAGCCTGATGCCCGAATCCTGGCGCCAGGCCGGCGGTTTCCGCCCTGACCTGCTCGCAGCCATTGCCGACTTAAAACCGCCGGTGATCCGCTATCCGGGCGGCTGCTATGCCTCCGGCTACCGCTGGAAAGACGGCATTGGAGCGCAACACCAGCGCAAGGCTCATCCGCTTATGATGTGGGATGACAAAGATGTCAATTCATTCGGGACTGATGAGTTTATCGAGATGTGCCGACAAGTCGGCGCTGAACCGCTGATCGTGGTCAATATCGGCACGCGACAGTGGAATAGAAATGATCAGGAGCATGATTTCCTGCGTGAGGCCCTGGATTGGATGGAGTACTGCAATGGGCCGGCTGACTCGAAGTGGGGCAAGGTACGCGCTGCCAACGGCCATCCTGAGCCTTATAATGTCAAGTACTGGGAGATCGACAACGAGACCTGGGGCATGCAGGCCGCACCCTACGCCGCAGCTGTGAACCGCTTCGGGCCAGCCATGCGCCAGGCATATCCCTTCATCAAACTCGCGGCCTGCGGTAGCAACGGCTATGACCAGAATTGGAACCGGGAGGTGATCAACCTAAGCGGCAAAAACTTCGACTATATCTCAACCCATCATTATGAAGATCCGAAAAATTTTGCGACTGGATGGAAACGCGAAGAGGTTTTTTACCGGGAGCTGAAAACCGTCATCAACGCAGGCCCCAACCCTGATATAAAGATTTACTGCTCAGAGTGGAATGTGCAGTCAACCGACTGGCGTACTGGACTTTACTGCGGCGGCCTGCTGAATGTCTTTGAGCGCTGCGGCGACTTCTTTGAGATTGGCGGCCCGGCGCTCTTCCTGCGCCACACCTATGCCAAAGCGTGGGACAACGCCTTTATCAACTTTGACCATTGCAGCTGGTTCCCTGCGCCCAACTATGTGATTATGAAACTCTGGCGCGACCACTATGCGCCAAACTTTCTGGTGCTGGAGGGCGACTTGAAGGATGCCAGTGTTGTCGCAACCCGCAGCGACGATAGCAAAACGCTCATCCTGAAGGCTGTCAATCCGAGTGCCAAGGCCCGGATTATCCTGGTTGAGTTGCAGGGTGATTTCCAGCCCAAAGCTGCAGCGATGCAGATGGTTGCCACCGGAGATCTGAAGGCCCGCAACACCCTGGAAAAACCTGATATGCTGCGCCCTGAAAAATCGGAGATTTCGCTGCAGGGCAGAGTTGTTTCCTTTACAATGCCTGCCTACTCGGCCGGAGTTGCTGTGGTGAGTGCCAACTAACCCTAAAGCAGCTTTTTGCCGCCTGTCTGCGTGCTACGCACTTGCGGAGCAAGGAGGTCAGTCGCTATGCGGCTGACTTAAGTGCGCAACCTGATGGCCCGCCGGTTGCTCGCAGTCGCCCGCACAGCGGACGACCTCCCGGACCCGCGCCTGTCGTGCGACATGCAGGCTTCATCACAGTGGAAACGTGGAGGGTTGGCGGAACTTGTCCGGCGTAGTTCCGCTTGCGGGACGAAGACGGATGAGCCAAACAAAGATTATGAAACCCCGAGGCGCGCCTTTGACAAACAAACACCCGGTGTCCGCTAATTGCTTCTGAGAAGCAACCCCAGACCACTGGACATAGACGTGAAAAACTTAGTGTTTTTTGCCTTATTTTCCGAACAATAGTTCGTTTTATATTTGCACTTTACGCGCGCGTTTTGCGTGGTTAGTGCCCACTATGAATGAAGACTAAAAGCTTAGTTTGTTTTCCTGTACCTTTTTTT
>JAQUCE010000077.1 GCA_028686345.1 Kiritimatiellia bacterium | reverse complement strand
TCAAAGCCCGGCTTGCCGCCTGGCGGGGCATTGAAAGGACTATGCGCGGCGTTGGTTGGAATGTAGCAGAAAAAGCGCTGCTCTTTCTGGGAGGCTGTTTTGATAAACGCTTTGGCGCGCTTGAACCAGTAGTCCGTGCAGAACTCATCGGACACAACCTCTCGTCCGTTCTCAAGATAGCGATCCGCCGTGGCTGGCGATCCGTCATACCGGGTTTTAGCATAGTAGTCATTGCCCCAGTAATCCGGCTGCTGACCAACCCCGCCAGCACGATGGATCACCGCAAGATCAAACCCCCGGTAATGGGGAGCGTAGGGATAGCCATTGCCCAAGTGCCATTTGCCAAATATTCCGGTTGCCCACTGGTTCGCCTTAAACACCTCAGCCATGGTCTGCTCGCCCTGGAACAGGCGGTCACGGCAGGCGATCGTATGAAACACCCCGCCCGCATTCACAGCTCGTCCGGTCATCAGCGAGCCGCGGGTCGGCGCGCAGGTTGTACCAACATGGAAGTCGGTGAACCGCACGCTCTCACTGTGGAGCTGATCCAGCTGCGGAGTTTTGAGATCGCTCGGCTCCAGCGCGTTTATGTCACCATAGCCAATGTCATCGATTAAAACCAGAATCACCCCTTTGGGTTGCGCGCCCCAGAGGCTCATAACCATCAACACAGCACAGCAAAAACAACCAGTTAATCCACGTTTAGCTCTCATAATTTTCTCCTTTTAATATTCCGTCATACCAGCAGCGCAAAGCAGGTGGCAGAGCCGTTAAAGACCATGTGCATCACAATCGGCGTAACTAATGAACCGGTTGCGGCATATCCCGCGCAAAAGAAAACGTTCAACAACAAAATACTCAAGAATGAGGGGGCGTGAAAATGAATCAATGAAAAGACACATCCCACCAGCAGCGCTGAAAAAAGAAAGCCGCGCCCCTTGAGAACCGCGGGAAAGAGAATCCCCCGGAAGATGACCTCCTCAATCACCGGTGCCACCACAACCGCGCAAAAGACAATGGCAATGCGCGTTAGTACAGTTGTCTGCGGGTTAGTCAGCCATTCGATGACTGACTGGCCCTCAGCCTCCAATCCCAGCTCCTTGATCACGGTGCCTGTAATCACCGTGACTAAAATAATCGGAGGAATGGCGGCAACCCCGTAGACCACACCTTTTAACAGGGATACCTTGAAGCAGGACTCAGGAGAGGTGAAGAGCTGCGACAGAGTTGAGCGGGAAACCATGCCTGCAAAGAGAACCACCAGTGCCGCCGCTCCGGCGTACACCAGCGAGCCGGCGACCAAGCGCCCCGATTCCGGCAACTGCGCGCCCCCTGAACCCATAAGCTCAACAGGAACCGTGAAACCCAGGGTAGTAACCAGCGCCAGGGCAGCCACCGGCAGCGCGAAACTTCGCGCCTTGAGCGAGTTGACAAAGGGCAAACAGCGGCCTTGCTCCTGGTTGGCGCATTTAAACAGGAGGTACAAATCCAACGTGACAGCACCGCCAAAAAAAACCAAAGCCACAAAACGCAGCCCCAACAGCATCAGATTTGAATCACCAGCTTCCACCATCTAAAACAGCTCCAATTTCACTGAAATATTCATCTGCAAACAGCGAAGCGTCTCCCTCACCCTCCACCCCCGTTTCCATTCCAGCGGGGTGCGTGGTACTCTTTGTAGATATCCTTTTTAACCATAACCTTAAAAAACTTTTTGCCGAGCAAGGCCGAAAGTTCGTTGACAAACTCCAGCGAAGGATCAATGGCCAGTTTTTCCGCTGTTTCCAGAATCACTTTTTTGTCAGGATAGATCAGACAGAAGCGCAGCGGCAAGGTGCCGGGATATTTGAGCGCCAACTCCCGCAGGCTGACCAGTTTCTCTTGAAACCGTTCATCTTCAGTGCGGACTGCGCCAATGACCTTTGTGCCAAAATATCTCAACGCCTCTGACAACGGATGTATCTCCTGCACAATCAGTTTGGCAACCAGATTATTTTGCTCTTCTGAGCTCTGATTGCCGCCGCCACCCCCCATCTGATCACGCTTAGAGACGCGCCCGCAGATCAGCAGCGGTGCCTCTTCCTGACAAAGATGCGCGTATTTTTGATAGGTTTTAGGAAACACCAAGGCCTCGGTTGAGAGATCGCCATCATCGAATTTGATGATCGCCCAGGGCTCCCCCTTGCTTTTGGTGAGGCGACGCTGAACAGAGGCGGCTATACCGGTTGAGCGCACGTTCACATCATCATTGCACCCGGCAAGCTCACGGATAGATTTTGTCTGCACCGACTTGATCACCGCCCGATAGCGATTCATGGGATGGCCGCTAATATAGACTCCCAGCAGCTCTTTCTCGTTTTTAAGGGTCTCTTTCTCGCTCCAGGGCGGCACTCTGTCCGGCAACTCAGCGGGGTTGGCCGAACCGGCGTCAGCGACATCATCCAGCATATCGAAGAGGCTGATCTGTCCGCTGGCCTTCTCTTTGGCATTGGCCGCCGCGCGGGAGAGCGCAAACTCGATCGCATCAAACAGTCTGGCCCGGTGCATCCCGAAGCAATCCATGGCGCCGCTCTTGATCAAAGCTTCGATCACCCTTTTATTGGCGGCTGAGGCATCCACCCGCTCGCAGAAATCCGAAAAACTCTTGTACTCACCGTGCGCCAGACGCTCGCGAGTAATGGCCTCCGCTGCCCCTGAACCCACCCCTTTGATCCCTGCCAGGCCGTAGCGCACAGAGTCACCCTCGGGTTTAAAGCGGTCCAGCCCCTTGTTTACATCCGGGGTGAGCACCTTTAGCCCCATCTCCTCCGCCTCGGCCACAAAGCCGGGCAGCTTGTCAAAGTTACCGATCTCCGAAGATATCTGGGCGCAGATAAACTCAGCCGGGTAGTGGGCCTTCAGGTAGGCGGTCTGATAGGTCACCACCCCATAGGCCGCCGCATGAGCCTTGTTAAATCCGTAGCCAGCGAATTTCTCGATGTTGTCAAAGATCTGGCCGGCCTTCTCTGCATCCAGATTGAGCGTTTTTTTGCACCCCTCAATAAACTCCGCCCGCTCAGCTGCCATGACCTCAACCTTCTTCTTGCCCATGGCGCGCCGCAGGATATCAGCGCGCCCCAGGGTATAGCCGGCAAGAATCTGGGCGGCCCGCTGCACCTGCTCCTGATAAACCATGATGCCATAGGTCTCTTTCAGAATTGGCTCCAGCAGCGGGTGATCATAGTGGATCGCTTCAATTCCCTTTTTACGTTTAACAAAGCTGGGAATATTGTCCATCGGGCCAGGGCGGTACAGTGCCAGAATAGCGATAATCTCCTCAATGCAGTTGGGCCTCAAGTCGCGCAGCACATTACGCATGCCCGCTGACTCAAGCTGAAACACGCCTACTGTATCCGCGCGCTGAAAGAGTTCAAAGGTTTTGGGATCATCGAGCGGGATGGCGTGCAGATCAATGCTTTTGTTGTGCAGGAGTTTTATGAGATCAACCGCCTCTTTCAGGACAGTCAAGGTTTTCAACCCCAAAAAATCCATCTTCAGCAGGCCAACACTCTCAACCGCCTCTTTGTCGTATTGCGTGACCGGCGAGCCCTCTTTGTCACGGCCTAGCGGCACAAGGTCAATCAGCGGCTTATCCCCGATCACCACACCCGCGGCATGCACACCGGCGTTGCGGTAGAGCCCCTCCAGCACGACTGCAAACTTCATGATATGATTCAGATCCGGATCCAGCTTGCAGGCAATATCAAACTCCTTGGACTGCTCCCTGGTCTTGGCCAACGTCATGTTGGGATCGTCCGGCACCATCTTGGTCCAGGCCAGCGACTTTTCGAGCGGGATCTCCAGCACCCGGGCAACGTCGCGGATCACGCTCTTGGCACCCAGCTTACCATAGGTCACGATCTGAGCGCAGCGCTCTTTACCGTATTTCTGCTTAACATACTCCAGCACCCGGTCACGCCGGGCCTGACAGAAATCGACATCAAAGTCGGGTGGCGAAACACGCTCGGGGTTGAGAAACCTCTCAAAGAGCAGCCCGAACCGGATAGGGTCCAACTGCGTAATTCCCAACGAATAAGCGAGCAGCGAACCAGCACCTGAGCCGCGGCCCGGGCCCACTGGCACATCGTTGTCACGGGCCCAGCGGATAAAGTCGGCCACCACCAGAAAGTAGTTGATGAAGCCAGTGTGATCAATCACACCCACCTCGTAATCAAAGCGCTCGACCAGCTCATGCTCCGCTGCGCTCTGCGGATTTTCATAATCAAGGCCGTAGTGCTGTTTCAACCCCTGCTTGCCAAGGTTCTTCAAATGGGTCAGAGGGTCAATATGATCAGGGGTGTCAAACGCGGGAAAGTGCAGGCTCTCTGCTTTGCCATTCGAGAAGGTCAGCTCCAGGTTGCACTTCTCCGCTATTTCGAGCGTGGCATCCAGCGCCTCGGTGTCAGCTGGAAAGAGCGCGGCCATCTCCGCTCTGGACTTGAAATAAAACTCATTCGAGGCGTATTTCATGCGTTTGGGGTTGCTCATCACGGTCTGGGTCTGGATGCAGAGCATGATCTCATGCGCCTCCGCGTGCTGTCGCAGCAGATAGTGAACATCATTGGTGACCACCGCTTTGATGCCGGTACGTTTACAGATCTCCCGCACCCCCTCATTCACCACCCGCTGCTCAGGAATTCCGTGATCCTGCATCTCCAGGTAAAAATCGCCGGGCGCGAAGATCTCGCTGTACTCGCGGGCAATGCTCTCCGCTGAATCCAATCGACGCTCCTGCAGATGAACATTGATCTCCCCCTGCAAGCAGGCCGACATGGCAATCAGCCCTTTCGAGTACAGCCGGAGACTCTCTTTGTCAATGCGCGGCTTGTAGTAAAAGCCCTCTAAATTGGCTATTGTATTGATCCGGGCCAGGTTGTGATAACCCTCCAGATCCTTAGCCAAAAGAATCAAATGGTGGTGGGGAATGTTTTTATCACGGCTCGAGCGATGGGCGTTGGCCAGGATATAGACCTCACACCCGATCAGGGGCTTGATGCCTGCCGCGCGGCAGGTTTGATAAAAATCAATGGCACCGTACATTACACCATGATCGGTCATGGCAATTGCCGGCATGCCCAGTTCCTGGGCGCGCTGCACGAGCGGCTTGATATCACAGGCTCCATCTAAAAGACTGTATTTTGTATGCAAATGAAGGTGGACAAAGGACTTGGACATGGGACGAATAGACTCCTTAAAAAAACAAAGCCAGCCTATCAGAAATCCGGTAATACTTAAAGGTCAAAAGTCGCAAAAGGGTTGCTTCATGTAACGCAAGACATCACACTTTATACATTGGATAACGATTAGGTCACTTTCCGAGTTTACGAGGTAACGTGTACCCAGATTGTTAGCCCGGTTTTTTATTACGCTATCTTGTTCACAGCAGTTATTATATTCTTAGTCAGTGCCTATCCAGAACCAAACAATCCCTTCAGGAGATTCAATGCCTATTAAAAACCCGTGAACACGCTGTCTTGTTCTTTTTTCAGCCCATTTATATCAATATTTTGGAGTCAAAGTGTGTTAACGTATTCTGCGAGGTCATCGACCTCCTGGGGCTTAAGATCTTTGGTGTTACCGTGATTGTTGTAAATGTTGTCAACGGTAATCACATCATGGATCGAAACCGCGCGGCCATCATACATGTAGGGAGCTGTGCGCCAAATCTCAATCAGAATCGGAGTTGCGAACTCACGATCGCGCTCACTGTCAGAGCCCAGCCCAAACTTGTGCATTTTGCGGTCACCATAGTATGGCGGCATGTGACATTGCACACACCCGGCCTTGCCGTTGAAGATTTTTTTACCGCGTTGCGCGGACTTTGTCAACTTGCCGTCTTCCGTCAAATACGGGCTGGGAACAGGCTCCAGTGATTTTAAATAGGCATTAACGCCATCGGTTACTTTCTCCGTGACCTGGTGGAACTGAATATGGGTGAACCCCTTGGTCACCGCAATCTCAGCCGCGGCCCTGATGCCGGTAATCATAACAGGCGAGGTTTTGTGGGTATAGAGAAGACTGCGCGACTGCTTTGGGTTGCCAATGCCGTCATTTAAGAGATCCCAGTTTGTTCCGTCAGAGCGCACATCAGGGTGGCAGCTGGCACAGCTCTGCCAATTCTGATAGCAGATTGTAGCATCATTAAAAGCCATCTCCCCTAAACGGACTAAACTGGGTTGGGCAGGCGCATCAATGAGCGGCAGCGCAACCGCGGCACCGGGACCATCATCCCACATCTCGAGCAGGTTGAGGGTGTCGGAAAAGTACATGGGAACATAAACCGCTGCCCCTTTAGTCGCAATGGCGCGGGCACCTTCACCCTCTAATTTAACGCGGTGTTTCGCGCCATACAGAAAGGCCAGGTCATTCATGACCTCCAGCGGCGCAGCCGCGGCATCAAGGCGGGCGAGCATCTCCTTCAGGTTGACAACAATAACCTCATGTGTGCCGGAGGCGTTCACACAGAGCCAGTTGTCATCTTCGGTCACAGCCACGCCCCAGGGGTTGGCCGCGCCCTGCATTGTATCGTCCAGCAGAACCGTGTTGATATATCGCTGCCCGATTGCATCAAAGACCGAGACCGCGCTGGTGTTGATCCAGCCCCGGTCCAGATGCGTGGTGGGCACGGTAAAGCGGCCGATGGTGTGCGACACAAACATATATTTTCCATTGTGGCTCATCGCTGAACCGCGGATCGCGAATGAGCCGGGTGGCATATCCAATTTAGCGACACTCTTTAGATCAGCACTGTTGAAGATATGCAACGAGGTGAAGACATGCTCCAGGTTGGCCTCCATTAAAGGCAGGTGGTTCACGACCCAAAGGAATTTTCCATCCCGCGACAGTTGCATGGTGATTGGTTCGCGGATAGCCCTTCCCGAAGCTTTGATTTTGCCTGAGGCAACGTCCAGCGCATGAACATTCATTTGATCCAAGCGCGAGAAACGGTTGCAATAGAACAGTGTCCCTCCATCCGCGCTCACAAGCGGTGCAACCGGAGTGTGCCCGGCCTTGAACGTGCGCAAGGTTTTACCGCTTTTGGCATCCACCTCCGCCAGCCGACCGTTGAATTCATTACAAGCAGCGAAGATCCGGCTTCCATCAGGCGCAAGTGCCAGCCCGGTAATACCCGGAACCTTGTATTGAGCGAGCGGTTTTTCATTGACTGCATCAAAAACCTTAATCAAGCCGGCGGTAGCGCAGCTTATATAGAGCAGCTTCCCGTCCGGTGAAACCTCAATCTCCGAAGGCGAGAGATAGTGCTGCCCGGCTGCCAGCGGCAGCGTCAACCATAATAAAGGGAACCAAAACTTGATATTCAACATCTAACTCCTCTTTCTAACGCGGGCTTTGCCCGCAATTTAACCTGTAGTCGGCACTCTTTGCCTGTAATTTCAAATCATTGAAGGTGTTTTCCATGTGTGCTTTTTCACTTTGTCGCAAAGTTTGCGACAAAGTTTACGACAAAGCCGGCACAATGGCTTTACTCCTCGATGACTACCCGGAAACCCACATCAAAGACCCCCTGCCAGGGAGCGTAGCCCCAACGATAGCTGGCTGTGGCGCGATATGGGCGATCAAAGAATGATCCCCCCCGCACCGTTTTCTTCACCTTAGGGTCCATGGAGTTGCTGCGGGCCGCTTGATAGGGATAGGCCACATAGTCACTGCGGGTCCACTCGGCAACATTGCCGTGCATGTCGTAGAGCCCCCATGCGTTGGGTTGGTACTGCTTGGTTCCAGTGATCAGGAACTGCTTGTCATCAAACTCCGTGATCCGCGGCACGAAATCAAAGATCGGGTTGCCGACTAAATTGGCGCGGAAGGTTGGATTCACACCGCTGACAGCCAGTTTTTCCAGTGACTTGTCAGCCAGATTGGCATAGGGGCTGAAGTCTGAATTGATCGAGCCAAAGAACATCGGCTGCGGACTGCCGGCGCGGCAGGCCCACTCCCACTGCGCTTCAGTTGGCAGAGCGGCTTTAACGCCGTTCTTTTTGCCAAACCAGCGACAGAACTCCTGGGCATCGATCCAGCTCAGGCGCACGGCTGGTTGCTCCTCGTAGTTGGCGTAATAGCCATTGCGCACATGATCCTTCCACTGCTGGTCAAAGACGCTGGCATCATGATCCGGCTTGAACGTGAAGTAGGCCGCGTTGTTAACCTCGCTCTCAGAGATCCAGAACGCCTTCTCGATTTTCACGACATTACGCGGCTGTTCAAGGGTGGTCTCGGCATCGCTGCCCATAATAAACTCTCCGGCAGGAATGCGCACCATTGTCACGCTCACCCCATTCCCAAGATCAAAGACCCGTTTTTGTTCGCCGCCGGCTGCGCTCTGCATTTGTTTGGCAACCTCAGGGCTGAAGGGCCAGCTTTGAGCAGAGAGCGCAAGCGGCGCGCTTTTCTCAGGCCCCTTCTCCTGGCTGCGGTTGACCGCGTAAGGTGTGGTGGGAGTGTACTCCCAATCCTCCTCCACCAAGGCGTATTTCGAGCGCATCGCCGCGGCTTTGGCCGAGATCTCGGTCGTCCATTTCTCGCGTCCGGCATCGGTCGCGTAAGCAGTTGACCAACTGCCATAGTAGGGCACATTCAAGTCGATCCAGGTGTAAAGTCTACGCCAGGATTCGTCATCCAGCTTAACCCCGTGGTGTCCTTTTTGAAGCAACTGGACCCCCTCTGAGGTGGAAGCGTGGTACTCATACGGCGTGGCCATCAAGCCATTGCTCTCTGGACCGGGACGGCGGAAATACTTATGAAACGCGTAATAAGAGACGCTGTAATTGGCATCCATGCTTTTAGCGTTAACAATCTCAGTTGTTTTGAAATCAGGCTTCTTCACGTCGCTGCCATCATGACAGCGTGCGCAGTAAGCATCCAGCACAGGCTGAATTTCCATGTCAAAGGCAAAGCCCTCCACACGGTCACGATAGGGTTTGATACGCTGTGGAGCTTTGCCGGAAGCCAGTGTTTTGCTGGTCACAGGAGGCTCGGTGGGCGGCTCATGGCAGCCGATGCAGGAGAGCTCTTCGCCGGGCATTGCCACCAGCCAGCTGCGGAAGAGCTGCAGCGCACGCCCCTCTTTATCAAGCGGCTGGATGCTGATGGTTGTGTTCGCGGGGATGCTGAACATGGCTGAGCCGTCTTTTTCCACCTCGACTGTTCCGAGCATGCGCTTGATGTCCCAGCCACTCTCGATGCCAATATGGTGGTGGTTACCAACCTGAAAATAGCCATACGCATAGGTGAAGAGGCGCAATGAGTGCACTGTTCCGACAGGAACCCCCTTCAAACCAGGGCCGCGATAGACATTCTGGATATAGCAAACCGCCTCTTTGCTCTGCAGGTTAACGCGCTCGGGAATGATTGGCGGCCTTTCGCGTTTTTTAAGGGGGTATGGATCCAACGCATACCGATAACCGGGCACAGAGGGGTTGATCTGCACGAAATTATCAAAAACGTCCACCAGATAGAGATCCCAGTCGCTCTTTGGGGTCAACTGCGCGACCACCAAATAGTACTCCGCGCTGACAGGGTAGGGCTGGTAGAACTGCGGATAAACGCCATTCACCAGCTCGTCCAAATCCAACGCCATCTCCGGATAGAAATCGCGCAAGCGGTGGTAGCACTTATTAAAGAAGTCATTGTTCAACTCATGGTAATCCTTGCCCTTTTGTGAGGACTCGGGCATATGCTGAGCAATTAACTTGGTCACAACCTCCTGCAAATCAGGGAACTGCACAAGCAACTCCTTCTTAACCTCGGGGTAGAGCTGGTCAACGGTGACATGCGTAACCTTTTTGCCGTATCCGGGAATATGCTGCACCACGCCATCCGCGTGCGCAAAACCCTTATTGGTGTCAAAGATCGTCAGTTTACCGGTACCGGCCACACCGTGATGACCTGAAACCACCGCCGAAAACTGGCCCGGCGCCCCAGGCAAGGGACGAGCGTAAAACATTGAGTTGGGCCACAAACTCTGCGATCCATAGATTGCGCGCTGGTTGGTGCCGTCAGGGTTCATGGTCATCATAATACGGGAGTAGTAGTGCATGATGTCCGTGTACTCCCAGCGCAGATACATGATCTTGCCGTCAGCCAGAACAGTGGGATACCAATCCGCATCCTGCTCAAAGGTGAGCTGCCGGGTACCCCCGCCATCCGCCCCCATCAGATATAGATTAGGCACTGTGCGCGAACCGCTGATACACGGAACTCCTATCAGCGGAGCTGTTGAACTGAAAACAATCTTTTCGTTGGGCAGATAAACACCACCGTAGTTATGCACGTAATCGCCTTTAATCGTCGAGACCTGACGCGGGTTGGAGCCATCGATCCCGACCTCCATCACCTGAAACATTTTGGCGTCATCAATCCCGGAAAACAACAACTTCTGGCCATCATAATGCAGATCCAGCTCACCCACAAAGGTCCCGCCCTGAGGCTCATACACATCAGTCACCTGACCGGTTTTGAGGTTCAGCCGGGCAATCTTGTTCCTGTAACCTGCGGTATTGATCACATGCGTGCCAAGCCAGTTATTCTTGCGCGCTATTTTATCCGAGAGCACCACCAGGGTCTCATCAAAATCAAAGTAAGGGTTCTCAGTTACCAGCGCCGCCTGCTTCAGTTTAGCAAACTCATCCATCGCTGTCACAGCTTCGGGCTCCCCTTTCTCCAGCCGCTCGAGTATCTGCGGCATCTCGCGCACAAACCCCTCGGCCTTTTTCAAAAAATCACGCCCGTTTTTATACTCGCGCGGCTTTGTTTTCAGAATATGCTTGATAGAGCGTGTCAGAGCCTCGGGACTTGACAAACCGATCAGAGCCCTCTGGGCCTCTGCCGCGTCCTTTTTAGCCTGTTCAGCCGCCTCTTTTTCCGCCACAGCAATTAAATCGCTTAAATCCTGCCTTTTGTCACTCGGTGTGCAAAGTGTCGCTATATTGCAAGCTTCGCCGCCAGGCGGCGTTACCAGGGCTTTAAACCAATGGTCGCCAATCCAGTTGTAATAGAGAAGATTGACCTGATGCAAGCCAGCCTTTAGATTCACTTTACCATTGACTTGCTTGCCGTCAATGAACAACCCACAGCCATCATCAGCGCTGACCGTAAAAGCGTACTGCCCATCACTCTTGAGCTCCATCACACCGGAAAACTCAATATTCCAGAAAGGCCCGTACTTTTTCTCACCCATGGAGGTAGCCTCCGCGACCGTCCCCTCACCGGCCTTGGCCCCCCGCCCCACATAAGCAATATTTCTAATCTGTCCTTTGTAAGCGAAAAACTTCATTTCCGCATGTGCGCTGCTCGCTAACACAATCAGGCCTGCGACCGCAGCAATTACCCCATTTCGTGACATAAACTCTCCTCTGCTCTTTTTAAACCTTTTAAGATGTAAATATGTATGTATTTTACGCTTATTTTACTGTTTAATGCAAGGAAAGAGTCATAATAGATTCTTTCTAACAAAATACTCTTTCACTATCTCGCTCACTCCTGTAGAATGCAGGTTATAAACAATAAACAATCCGAGTTGCTAATACCGGGTTAATATAAAAAAAAGGATTATTGCAATGCCACATGAAATGCTGACTCTCTCACAGGCTGCACGCCATATCTGTATTCCTGAAAAGCTGATTTATCATTTGGCTCTTCAAAAGGAAATTCCGTGCTTGAAACGAGGCGGACAGTACTTTTTTGAACATCGCGAACTCGACGAGTGGGCGCAAAGACGCATCATGAGACTCTCGCCTGAGAATCTTGAAGCGCATCACAAAGAGGTTGTGGCCACCCGCGCCAAAAACATCAGTGATGATCGCCTGATCGACGCTCTACTGAAAGTGGAGCGGATTAACCCCTGCTTGCAGGCCAAAACCAAGCCGGCAGTCATTCGCGAAATGGTCAAGGCAGCCGCCGCCACCAACATGGTAAATGATGAAGAGGCCCTGATTGCAGAGCTGACTGCCCGTGAAGAGGTCTCCTCCACTGCCATCGGCAATGGAGCTGCGCTGCTTCACAGCCGCTACTTCAACCCCTATGCCTTCACCGAGTCGTTTATCATTCTCGCCCGCACTGAACAACCGCTGTTCTTCGGCAGCCAGGATGGCGGTCAAACCGACATCTTCTTTTTGATCTGCTGTGTGGACGATGACCTGCATCTGCATGTTCTGGCCCGCCTGTGCATGCTGATTCACGGCACAAGCCTGCTGCAGAACCTGCGTGAAGCCGAATCAGCCGAACAGATGTTTGCCATGATGCAAGAGGCGGAAGAGGCTCTGCTCAAGACCTTGTGAAGAGTAAACGGCTGGGGGGAGATTGTTTCAACCTATGCGAAATCCATCGCGAAGATCATTTGTTAAAACCCTCTCCCTCCAGACAGGGGCGCTCCTAGCTGGAACAAGCAGGGCGCCGCCACCCAATCCAGTTGACCCGCCAGAACTTCTGTCAACCACCAGACACGGGGATCTGAAGATCCATACCCTGCGGCTGGGAGAGCTCAGCGTGAACTGCTACGTTGTCTCAGAGGGCAACCGTAACTGTATTGTTATTGACCCTGGTGCGCAGGCGGATGTCATTTTGGCCTTCCTCAAGGAGCGATCATTCAAGGTCAAGGCCTACGTCCTAACGCACAGCCACCTGGATCATATCTCAGCGCTTGATGAGTGCTTCAAAGCCCTGCCTGCGCCGGTTGCCATGCACCCTGAAGAGGATGATTGGGCTTTCTGTGACAAAAACCAATGGTTGCCCCACTACCCGAAAACAGAGCGGGTGCCAGTTGAACGCCCTCTGGCGCATGGGCAGAAATTCTCCGACAACGCACTCAACTACATCGTACTCCACACGCCGGGCCACTCGCCGGGCAGCGTCTGCCTCTGGTTCCCTGAAAAGAAGATCATTTTCTCAGGGGACACCCTCTTCGCCGGTGCTGTCGGACGCACAGACCTCCACCGCAGCAGCCACAGCGCACTGCTGAAATCACTGCGCATCTTCCTAAGGCTGCCTCCGGAAACAGTGGTCTATCCCGGCCACGGAGCAACCACAACACTGCGTACCGAGATCGCAACCAACCCCTTCTTCTAAGACTCATTTGCTTGCCTATAACTTGAAATGGTTGAAGGTGCTTTACCATCCCCCGAAAGCGATTTAAGTGTGCATACAACCAAGGATCACCAATATTTGGTTAGGATTGCGATTAGAATTACGATTAGGAGGGATGCGCATCCTAATCCCAATCCTCGTCTCTTTAGCACACTTAATCATTTAGCAACCACAATTGGAACTGCCTTGCTTGCCGATGGGCTGGCGACTAGGTCAGCCTGTGCCGAAGAAAGCAAACAGAACAAACCGATCAAGGCATCCGAAAAACTTGAGGCGAAGAAGATGGAACTGCTTTTTTTAGGCACTGGTGCGGCAGATTGGCCGGGCAATTATCCGCCGATAGAGCGGGAGCTTGCAAGAGGAGAGGTGCGCGGTCTCTCTTCAATGCTGGTCAACGGACATATACTGATCGATTGTGGCCCAACAGTACTTGATGTCATGAAACGGTACAAGGTTGATTTTGCCAGTGTTACTGATTTACTTCTGACCCACACACACTCAGACCACTTTCACCAAAAGACACTGCTTGCCATAGCTGACGCACGGGATGCAAAGCTTGAACCTTTGAGGCTTTGGGCTCACCCGGAAGCACTGAAGCTTGCACCCAAGTCGAGCCGGATTGAAAAGCACCCAGTCGAGATTGGTGAAACATTCAAACTTCATGAATTCGACATTACTGGACTTGAGTCAAACCATCTCGTAACATCCACACAGGAAAAATGCCTTTATTACCTTCTTGAAGGTGCCACAAAAAACTTACTGTACGCTACCGACGGTTCCTGGCTGTTGAAAAAAACATGGGAATATCTTCAGACAAAGAGAGTTGACGTACTCATCTGGGACGCGACAATAGGCGAGCAAGCCGGTGACTATCGAATCTTTGAGCATAATGACCTTGCAATGATTCGCCACATGAATCAAACGTTGAAGAACAGAAACATCATAAAGCCTGATACAAAAATAATTCTGACCCATATGGCGCGGACATTACACCCCCCGCACAACCAACTGGAGGAAAAATTATTACTGGAAGGCCTGATCCCTGCCTATGATGGTATGTCCGTGGTGCTTTGATTAAGGTGAATATCTTAAAGGTGAAAAATTTCCGTCCACCGCATAGCGGCGGACCTCCCCCCGCGCTTACTCCATTTGACAAGACGCGGCAAAGCAAGTCGTCCACTATGCGGGCGCCTGCGGGCGACACGCGAGTGATCCGCTTCCGCACTTGGTTTACGATAACGGCGACGATGCTGGTGGACGATTTTCAAGGGCGAAGTTTTTAATCGTAATCCGCTATCGTAGCACATCATCGTCAACCGATGTCGCTGGTAGAGCGACTACTACACATGCGCTGCACTGCGGAGTGCAAGGTTGTCGTTCGGTGTAGTAGCCGCTCTATGAGCGGCATTTTGCTACAGGCTCAGTAAACAGGCGGCCGCATCACCGCTGGCCGCGTGTAGCAAGGTGTAGTGCTTGCCAGCTGGCGGCTGACCATCAGCGGTGCTCCCCAGCAGATAGACAGCATCAGGGCGATACCGAAGCGCATAATCCTTGATCTCCGGCGTGATGGTGGCAGCTGCATCCAGTGCAATCTCCCACTAACTATTTCAATGTGTTACTAAAACACGAAAATGAGAGGTATTATAACCTGCTTTTCACAGCAGGACGTGCGAGAACACCCACCTGACCCTTACACTGCTGGTCACGGTCATAACTGGCGTCTTTGTTTTTCGGATCCCAGAAAAGCCCGCTCAAACTGCAACCAGCAACTCCGGCAGCGTCATCAAGCGACTCAGGAAAATATCCGGCGCAATACATCATGGTTGGCAGAATATCGGCCTGGTCAACCGCCACGCTACACCAGCTGCCAGCCCGTGTATACTGGTTCCAGCGAATAATCAAAGGTACGCGCAGGTCACAGCCGGCCAACTGCTCCCGAAGGTCTCTCTCAGCAGCAACGGCAGCCCCGGGAACTGACATAAAGATCACGACCGTTTTCTTCTCAAAGCCGTTGCGCCACAACTTATGCAGGATATGTCCAACTGAGTTGTCCAGCCCCTTAACCAAGGCGGCATGCTGTGGATCGCTCTGTCCACGCCACCCTTTCGTACGCTTGTTTTTAAAATGCGCGAGTGCCCTCGCATCCACCGCAGCAGAGTCCCCCAGCGAGTGATGAACATAAAGGAAAAAAGGTTGCTGGCGCACCCTGGAGCGCCCTTCAATATAGCGGCCAGCCTGCTCGGCAAGCTCCTCTGAACAACGGCTCTGCCCATCGGCTGGCAGACCCTTCTGATCAAACCCGGCGCTGGCCGGTGTGCCTGGGGCCAGCCACTGACCTATGAACGCGCAGTCGTAATCCACAAGCACCTCGGCAAGGGTCACACCTCCCGCTTTTTTTGCTGCTGTATCACCTTCCGCAGCTCTGCGCCCTGCAATGATCCTGCCAGTCAAAACACTCTCAGCTGCCGGAAGTTGATGCGAGCAGGAGCGCGCCTGTTCAAAACTGAGACCCTCTGCGCTGAGACGATCCAGGTTCGGCGTTTCATTGTACATCTTGCGTTTCTTTTCACCTGTGATATGGTGGGCGTACTCTTGTAAATCCAAGATATCCAGGTGATCAACGGAGATCAAAACAATATTCGGCCTCTCAACAGCACGCGGAATGGTTGAGCAAGAACTGAGCAATGCAATTGACCCTGAAATCAACAAAGCCCCACATATTGTTGAGGCCCGTTTAACCATGTTTTTATTTTTGTAGTGATTCATGCGTTTTCAAACGCAATAACCCTGCCATCTGAAAATCATGAAATAAAGCACCGCTAATTGACCACTGGAAGGCTTTTTTGTCAAATATTTAAAATAATGAGATCATTTTTAAGAGTAATTCACCCAATATTCTTATTTTTAACAGTTCTGCTTTTTTTGTAAACAACAAGGCTTAATCTAGAGATAACTAACGACAAAGTGCGGTGACATTTATGAAAGGCGTGGATAATGAATCTCCAGATCACTGGACACAGGGAGTCAAACCAGCTGCACTTTAATTTTTGAAGCCACATGGAACCCAGCGCAGCATAACCGCCTGTCTGCGTGCAACGCACAGGCAGGCAGCCAAATTTTACCACTAAGACACTGAGGGGCACAGAGGGTGCGCTAGGTTTGTTTTTAGGGTAGCAAAATAAAGGGGTAGAAAAATGGGGTAGCATGATAGTTTTTTAATAACTACGAATAGCGCGAATTTGCGCGAATGGTGCGTAGCTGAATAACATTCGTGTCATTCGCGTTATTCGTAGTTTAAAATAGGCCCAGCGCATTCTTTTCGCATTTCCAGTATGTTTCGTAGTTAAAAATCTACGTGCTCTTCGTGCCACTTTTGGTTGCCCATCAGTTGTCGGAAATGTTATTATTCTAAGTCACGAGAGTTTGTAGCAGCAGGAGCAGATTGATGGATCAACGGCCACGACATTTAGTTCAAAGCGTGCGATATCTGACAGACGAGAGCTTTGTGATCAGAGTTGAGCGTCACTCCTTCTTTGCAGCGGCTGGCCAGCATGTAACATTAGGGCCGCGCCAGTTTGCCATCAACCGTGAGTTTTCCATCTACTCCGCACCGGACAAACCATACATTGAGTTTCTGATCAAGGCGCGGGCAGGGAGTGAAACCGCGCTCGCGCTGCGGCAGGCGCGCCCCGGCGATGAGGTCGATCTGGCTGGCCCCTACGGCGAGTTCGTGATCGCTGCGCCTGAGGAGCGCTCACGGCGCTACCTGTTTGTGGCCACAGGTGTCGGAATCGCCCCCTTCCATTGCTTTGTCACGCATTACCCCAAACTCGACTACACCTTGGTACACGGCATCCCCCGACTCGAAGACCGCTATGACCTCGACGATTACGAATCAGGGCGCTACGTTGCCTGTGTCAGCCGGGAGACGGGCGGCGATTACCACGGGCGGGTCACCGACTATCTGCGCGAGCACCCAGTTGACCCGCAGCGGCTATGCTATGTTTGCGGGCGCAGCAGCATGGTCTCCAGTGTTTACGATCTGCTGCGCGCGCAGGGCGTTCCCAGCGATAACCTTTTGACCGAAACCTTCTTCTAACATGAATACACGCCGATCATTCCTGCAATCTTCTCTTACAGCTGCAACCGCCCGGCTGATACCCGCACTCCCTGTATTCGATGCTCAATCAGCAGCGCCAACCACCAGGATCCACCCTCCCCAAAACCTCAGTTTAAAAGAGATTCATCATGGTCAGGCAGAGGTTGACCAGATAATTCTCGCCCTCTCCGAACCGTCGCAGGCGGTGCGCGACTTCTTTGCCAAAGCCAGAAGCTTATTTGAAACCAATAAAAGAGCGACATTTGCCGAACTGCCTGCCATCGGTAAAGCCGCCGCGCTTCACGGACTCTCGACCCTCGGTGGCCCGATGCTCGGTGCACTCACCCATAACAGCGCGCGTGTTTGGGTCAGAACCCTTCAACCAGCGAGCGTTGTGGTTAAAGTCACGACCGCTGCCGGCGAAATCAGCTTCGGCCCCATTGCCAGCACTGTTGCCAGCGACCTGAGCGCAGTGGTACGGATCACTGGTCTGGCTCCCGCCACACGCCATCCATATCGTGTGCTGGTTGACAATCAGCCCGTTAGCATGTGTACGGACGCGGCGATTTCCACCCCCCCCGCGCCGGATCAGCCCGGGCGGATGACTTTTGCCTTCGGCTCCTGCTTCCATAAAACAGGCTTGGGCAACGTGGCTCTGCTCGACCGCGTACGCCAGCGTGGCGCCTCCAGCTTTCTGGTGCTGGGCGACAGCGCGGTTGACGACCGCCGAAACAACGTCGGACTGCACTGCTCTGACTACCTGATGCGCGACCTCCACCCTGGCTGGCGTGATTTGGCCGCCACCACGGCGATCTACGCCGCCTGGGATGACCACGACTACTTTGACGACGACTGCCGCGGCGTTCCCGGAGCAGCCGCTGCCGACCTGGCAGCCATACGTAAGGTCTGGATCCGGAATTGGAACAATCCAGCCTATGGTTTTGAAGGGCGCGAGAGAGGGATTTTCTTCCGTACGCGCCTAGGACCCTGCGATCTGATTATGCTTGACACCCGCTCACTGCGCACCCGGCCCGGTGCGCCGGACGGGTTCCTCGGTGAGGAGCAAATGCGCTGGTTAGAGCAAGAGCTGGCAGCCTGCACCGGCCCCTTCGTTTTTCTCACCAGCGGCACCATGTGGAGTGACAACATCTCTAATGGCAAGGACTCCTGGGGCATCTGGGATATCCCTGGCCGTGAGCGCATCTTCGCTCTGATTGAAAAACTGCGTCTCCCGGTCATGCTCCTCTCCGGCGATCGTCACGGAGCGCGGGTAATCAGGATTCCCCGTCCATCAGGCCACACACTCTGGGAGTTTGAACTGGCCAGCCTCGGTGCCCAGCCAGGCCCGCCAGCCTTCGGCAAATCAAAAGAGAACCAGCCTTTCGGTGCTACTAACAAACCTTTCTTTGGTGAATGCACCATCGACACCACTGCGGATGAGCCCACCGCCACCATCTGCATTGTTGACCCGCATGGAAAAGAACACTGGCGAAAAACCTTCACCAGCAGCGAGCTGACCCCAGCCGCTCCAAAATTTTAGGTATTTATGAAAATCGCAATCTCATACCCTCCTATTGTGAATGAACGCGGCCAAGTGGCTATGGTCTCACAGAACCGTAATGTGCAGTATTTTAAGACACCCACCTATCTGTTGCCAGTCGTGCACGCACAGGCGGCAACCTGGCTGCGCGATATCGGCTGCGATGTGCGGTGGGACGACGGCAACGCACAGTTAAAAACCTTCGACGAGTGGTATGCCGGGCTGCTAGCCTGGAAACCGGATGCCGTGGTCTTTGAGAGCACCACCCCGGTCATGAAGTTTTATTGGAAGCTAGTCGACCGTCTGAAAAGCGATCTGCCTCAGGCAATCATGGTTATGACCGGCTACCACTCCATGCGCAAACCGCAGGAGACCATGGATAGTTCGCAGACCGATATTGTGTTGCTGAGCAATCACGTGGATTTTGTGCTCACAAAGCTGATCCCGTTTATTGCGGAGAACGACGACTGGCGCAGGAGCTGCATGATCGACGGGCTCCTCCTGCGCGTGGACGAAAAGAGCGTGCGCTCCACAGGCACCTTCAAACGAGTGGAGGATCTGGATCTGGCACCTGACATCGACCGCGATCTGGTGGAGTGGAAGCGTTATGCCTTCGAGAACGGCAACTTTCTACGCACGCCGGGAACCTATGCCACCAGTGTCATACGCGACTGCACCTTCGGAAAGTGCACCTTCTGCCGCTACAACGGCCCGGACCTGACATTCTCCATCCGCTCGGTTGAAAAGAGCTTGAATGAGTATCAGCGGCTGATCGAAGATTACGGGGTTAAGGAGATCTTTGACGACTCGGGCGTATGGTACCGCGGCGAGCAGGCCCGCGCCTTTGCCCGTGGCATTATCGACCGCGGTCTGCACAAACGCGGATGTTACTTTGGCTTCAATACCCGCTTCGGCTATCTTGATGACGAAACTATCGCGCTGCTGGCCAAGGCCAACTTCCGCTTTGTGCTGGTCGGGCTGGAGGCTGCGGATGAAGAGACCCTGATGCGACTCAACAAAGGCTATCTGCCGCATCAAGCTTACCAGAACCTCGAGCGCTTCACCAAGTACGGGCTGCATCCGCATCTCACGATCATGGTGGGCTACTACTGGCAGAGTGCCGAGCAGCTGGCTCAGACAGTCAGCACAGTCCGCGACATGATGTTCAAAGGGCTGGCCCGCACACTGCAGGTAACGATCTGCACACCGCTGGATTTCACCCCTTACCACAATGAGTGCATTGAAAAGAATGTACTGCTGACCAATGACTACAATGATTTTGACATGAGCCGTCTGATTGTCAAAACACCGATCCCCCATGATGCGTACTACCAGGCGATTCGCGATATGTACGGCATTGCTCTCAACCCCCGCTTCCTGGCGCGCCAGCTGCGCTTTCTGGCATCAGGACGAATCCGCGACACCGAGTTCCTCTTCCGCTACGGCTGGCGCGCGCTGCGGCGCGTACGCAACCATGTCTACAACCTCACCTCCCGCGGCACGCAGGGATAGGGGACAGGGGTTAGGGGTTAGGAGTCAGGGACACACAACCCTAAGCATAATCATAATCAAGCAGCGGCTATCGGGATGGTCAAAAGAGACGAGGATGATCCCAATCGTCGGTCAACATCGGCGCACAGCATCGTCAACCGATGTCGCTGGTAGAGCGACTACAAAGTTTGTTGTACAAACTTTAGCCTGCTCCAAAGCTGGTTATTGAGTAGTTGCCTTAAAAGTGATAATGGAGTAGTACAAGCATCTTGCTTGCAGCAAATCTTCTTTAATCCGGAGCCAAGTAAGATATAAATATGCCGACTAACGCACAAGTCCCTGAGAGCGCCGACATCCCCGTCGGCATCGCTGAGAACAAGGCCGACGAGGACGTCGGTGCTCCCAGAACAACCAACACCACTTTTGCCAACATAATGACCATAAATGGTCTTTTCCATGGTTTAAGCGGAGTGGAATGAACGCGTTGCGTTATTTTTTCTAGCCGCTTAAGCACTACTGGACCAGTATCAGTGTGCCGGTCTTCGCTGATTTAAGCCCGGAAAGCACGATCTGCTTATTTGCTGTATCAACTGTGACCACAGCCGCACTTGTATCAATCTCGGTGCCCACCGCCGCTGTCACGCTCCAAGCCGGAGCAGTTGACGGGTTATTGCCTGTCCAGCGCGCCACCACATAGCTCTTGCCTGTCACGCTCTCAGCCCCGGCCAAGATATCCGCCACTTTTGACAGTGAACTGTCCTGGCCAGAGCGTATTTTCGGCAACCTCCAGAGTCCCGCCTTCCGCGACGGTTGTATGCCCAGGGTGCGTTGACCGCAATCCGTTTGCTGACGCAATTCGCAAGATACCATTGCTGACAACTGTGCCAGTGACTTCACCCCGCGTATCATTACCTGAGAGGGTCAGCGAACCTTCACCCTCCTTAATTAATGCGAAACGTCCAGCAAGAGAGTTGGTGACTGCGCGATCACTCGGTCCTCCAAGATGAAGTTTGCTGCCGTCGGAACTGTCCATGTTGGCAAAAATTGTGTCGTAAGTGCCAATCATATCCGGTCCATCCATGACCAGCTCAACA
The DNA here is from genome assembly GCA_028686345.1 of Kiritimatiellia bacterium. Taxonomy (GTDB): domain Bacteria; phylum Verrucomicrobiota; class Kiritimatiellia; order RFP12; family UBA1067; genus M55B167. Next base: position 4,111 of record JAQUCE010000077.1, on the reverse strand, counting down.
TTGCCAGAAGAGCGCGGCACTAAAAGATACTTTGGCCCACTTCCGTCCGCATGTAGCGGGGCATGCACGCGCACGGTTCGGCTTCCACCTAAAACACGCGGAACAATAATGACTTCGTTGCCACCAAAGGTCAGTCGTCCCCCATCCGAATCAATTAACAATGAGTGTGAATTGACAATAAGAACACCCCTTCCGATAAGCAGATCGTTGGTTCCCAAGTCAAGGGTCATGGCTCCAGATGAATAGCGGCAATTCAAAGCGGAAACCTCCCCCCCTTCCGACAGAATGTTTGTTGCGGTAGTCATCAACGCGGGCTTCAATGGATCATGCCCGGAAGCGGCCAATGTTGCATACTCATTGAGAGGAACCAGGGACAGTTCTCCGCTGCTATCCACCTTGATCAAGTCTGGCTCATAATAGAACTCCACTGCCCATGGCTGCCAGAAACCACCGCTATTTGCGTTCTCCCCTTGAATGACACACCTGAAGTTAGCACCCAGAACATCGAACGTCAAGCTGCTGCCAGGCACCCGGTCATAATTCATAAACTCAAGAGTAGGGACACCCTTACGGCGGTGGAGGTGTAGATTGCCTCCGCGCAACGACAGCCTTCCAACTGTTTCTGTATAAGTATACTCACCTTCGTTAAACCTGATCTCGCCACCATTGCCGGAAGCACCCAACACCACATTCGCGCCGAACCGATCATCATTGAGTATCTTGTTATCAATATAAAGGGTGGTCGCATTCTTATCCATGCCGTCATCCAGCAGCACTGTTGCGTCAGTAAACACTCCATTGGCACCAGCAACAGTGAAACCATTGCAGCGGATGAGAATCGTCCCTGACAAGGTATTGCTTCCAGTCAAGACATGGTTGTCGTTCTGATCAGATGCTGTTTCAAATCCATACCCCATGCCATTGTCTGACAGTACGCCTTCAACCGTAATTTTCGAGCCCCAACCACCGGGCACTGACCATACACCATTGGTGCCAAGCACAACCGTTCCAGCCAATTTAATATCAGACGTACCTGATGAACCACCCGCGAAAATCGAGCCCGTTGCCAGAGTCAGCGTATTGGCTCCCCCGTCAAGAGTATAAGCTGCGCTACCGACCAAAAACAGCGAATCTATTGTTTGGTCTGCTCCCAGCAGAATAGTCGATCCGGCAACCACCGCTGAATCAAACCGTGCACGATCCCCCAATCCAGGCTTGCTGTCGGCACTCCAGTTTTCTGCTGTATCCCAGCTAAGGTCTCCGCCCTCACCATCCCATGTGCGATCAACCGCCAACAGGGGTAAGGCGCAGGCCATGACGGCCAGAGCCGCCAGTATGTTTTTTACATGTATGTGCATTAGTTCTTCCTTTCTGATGAATGACCAGTCGGCCGCTCGTACGATTAGATCCTAAGGGTTTAACCCCCTATCGCATTTTCTCCATCTCAAACTCTTTTCCTGCAAGCGCGGCTTTCACTGGCACTCCCCAATATGGCGTCGGGGTGTACTCCCAGTCGAGGAGCAGACAGGGCGATGATCTCGGGTGAAAACACCACGCTGTCCAGTTGAGCCGGTACCTCTGAATACATCCCAGCATATCCGGAGCCCAGGTTTCCGGCATCTCATGCGCCTCCGGCGGAATGAAAGGCATACGTTCAGGCTGACACCCCACCTCGCCGATCAGAATCGGATACTCGGCCGCAGCATCCAAGAACCGCTTCTGCCACTCCCTTTTCCAAGGATAGACGTGGGATTCATACATAATGCCGTTGCCGACTTTGTCTGTCAGCGCAAACCCTTCCAGCACTCCAGCCAAATCATATCCCCAGTCAAGTCCGCCAGCACTGAGAATATTACGCGCGCCAGTTTTGCGCACCACCTCCACCAGCTGTTGCATGCCGATCGACACACTGCGTTTAATGGGCTCGGCATTCTCTGCAACCACGCCATCCTTACTTTTTGGCTTATCTGTTACCCAGCCGCCATTGCGCCAGACCTCCCAGGTAATGTCATGCGGCTCGTTCAGTAATCCGAAGATCACCCCCGGGTGGTTGGCATAGCGGGTGGCGACATCGCGCCAAAAATCCGCGTGTTTCTGCTCTGGTGCGCGATACTCATGCAGATCAATCACCACCCAGCCACCGTGCTGCTGTACCTGCCACACCACTTCGTCCACCAGTGCCCGGTACTTCAAACCGCCGTCGCTCTGCCATGGACCTTTGCCAAACCAGAAATTCGGCTTGACCGCCAGCCGGATCACATTCGCGTGCCACTCGGTCAATGAATTTGTCACTGACTTAAGAATATTATCACCAACCGCTGACCACTCGAGGCTGGCGATCGCCACCCCCTGCAACCACACTTCCTGGCCGTCGGCTTTACCGACCAGTCGGTTGCCTATCACCACAAGCTCGGGAGTTTTAATCCCCTGTGGCAGAGGCATACGCTCACTGAGCCTATACTCCAAAAAACCCGCCTCCTCCAGCGGAATGGGCATCAGCTCAAAATCATCGATATCCAGCGTGCCTGCGGACGCGTTGTAAAGTGTCGGCATGATCTCTAAGATCGCAGCCCCTGGCGGCACCACCAATCCGATGGTGCGCGTCTCCCACCCTTTGGAGCTACCTTTGAAAGAGGGGTGCCCCGGCCCTCCCGGCAGTTTTTCACCTGAAGCATCCTTGAAGTCAATGATCACCCGTGCGTCATGCCACTTCTCCCGGCCAACTTCCACACCCTCCCATCGCACGCGGAATGAGAGCTTATACGCCTCAGCGCTGGCAGGCATCCGGATACTCTGGTAAAACATGATCATCTTGTCAGGGCCAGCGGCGCTCTGCCTTAAAAAATGGTTGCCGTTCTCCTCCAACCAGGCAGCCTGCGCATGACGCTGCCATCCTTCCGGCCAGCCATCGACCCCCTTTTCCATATCCCCGTTCAAAATCAATGCGTCTGCCTGCGCACTGACAGCGACCACCAATGCACATAACCATAAGAGAAGATTATTTTTTTTCTTCACCCGCATCTCCTTTAAAACTTTTAGCACTCATCCAGAATCGCCTTTGCCAGCGTAGCACTGCGCAAGCATACAGGCATTCGATATTAGTATCAGCTTATCACACGGCCCGGTGGGTGTCAAGGGATGGTGTGTTTGGGCTTGCAATAATAATTGTGACCGAAGACACGCTAAAGCAGCTAGTCGCCGCAACCAAAAGAGGTTGCGTGATGTGCGGGAGGTCGTCGCCCTCACTAAAAAGTTTGTGATTATGAGCCCGCTGCTTTAGTAACAAACGCTGCGCATTCAGGGAAACAAAGTTTGTTGTATTACCTTTAGGCTGCTCTAAAGCCGGCCAGTTATATGTTATGCAAAAGTGACTATGAGTAGTGCGAGCATCTTGCTTGCAGAAAACATTTTCACTCAAAAATTCAGGAAGATGGTTATCTGAAGTTCTTGTTTTTTTTCGATAGAAGTTGAGAGAATAGCAACTAACACGCTTTAGCGTGTCTTCAGAACAGGACACTGAGGACACTGAGGGACAGGTACTTCTTCTTTTGGGGACACTGAGGGACAGGTACTTCTTCTTTTGAGGGGACACTTAGGGACAGGTACTTCTTCTTTTGAGGGACAGGCACTTATCACACTTTTGCGCACTTTGAGGGACAGGCATTTTTTAAGGAACTGACACTATTTGAGGGACAGGCACTTATCGCACTCAAAAACGGCCTTTTGCACTATTTGAGGGACAGGCACTTATCGCACTCCAACATCGGGCGATTCATAAATCAGTCATCACTATTGCTATTCCGCGGGGCGGAATCATATAATTCTGCGCAGCCGAATTATTCTTAGTTGCTACTCAGCTCCTGTCGTTAAAAACAAGAAGTTCAGATAGCCATCTTCATAAGTTGTTCATTGAAAGCATTTAAGGTGGTCTCTGAAACAACCACCAACTATCCATCTTTTGGTGTCAAAGTGCACTGTTTTACACTTTATTCACTCCGTATAGATGACGTACCTCAAGCTTCCAGCTTGAGTGAAAATGTTTTCTGCAAGCAAGATGCTTACACTGCTCCATTATCACTTTTACGGTAACGTCTCAATAACCCGCTTTGGA
>JAQUCE010000178.1 GCA_028686345.1 Kiritimatiellia bacterium | reverse complement strand
TACCCACCCCCGACTTGCCCTCAATCAAAACCCCTATGCCGGATATATCCATCATGGTGGCATGGACCCGACAGCGGGGCGAAGCCAGTTCCTCGAGCAAAATCATCGCGGACATCATGAAATACCGGCTGAGATCCTTGGCTTTAAAAACCACGACACGATGTTGCTCGGCTATTCCCAGCATGGAGGGGAAAATCTCCATGTTTCCGGGAAATACAATGCAGGGCACCTTGCAGGCGAACAGCGTTTCAAAACACTGGCAGCGTTTCTCCTCACTCATCGCCTGCAAAAAGGTGTATTCCGCCATCCCCAGAACCTGAATCCGTGACGCGGCGAAATGATCATAAAAGCCGGCAAGAGCCAGACCCGGTCGATGCACCATAGGCTCATCGACAATGTTTCCGAGTCCGGCTCTGCCTGCAATCAGTTCCAGATCGAACCGTCCCACGGCATTATCCATGAAGTCTTTCACGGTAATGACTGGAACGGTTGCTCTGCTTTGAGGGATCTCGCTCATAAGGATATCACACTCTGGTGCCAAAGTTCTGGAACGCGGTGATGCGCTTGTCATGTTTCTTTTTCAACTGCTTCTCAGCGCGGGCAGCGGCTGTGTCAATCACGGACTGCGGATTAACCGCATGCTCTTTAACCCCAACCACTGTCAAACCTTGTTGATGAACGATGAACTCCGCCTCGAAAAGATGACGCTGCATATCCAAAACCACATGCACATGGTCAACTTTGGGAAACTGCGCGAGGATTTTCGCAGCGCGATCCTCCGCGTACTTCTTTAAATTTTCATTTACTGAGGAGTGTCTCAATGTTACTTCTATTGGCATAACTTATCCCTTTCTTTGTTTAACCGCCGTAGCAGTAGTATTACATTCTGAAGTTTTCGCCCAAATAAAATTCGCGCGCCAGCGGGTCGTTCACTAGCTCCTCGCTACTCCCCTCGCGCAATATCTTGCCCTCGTAAACCAAATAAGCCCGGTCAACCACTGATAAGGTCTCGCGCACGTTGTGATCTGTAATAATAATCCCCAGCCCCCTGTCGCGCAGTGCGCAGACAATCTCCTGGATGTCATTGACTGCCAGCGGGTCAACACCGCTGAAAGGCTCATCCAGCATCAGCACCGACGGCTCACGCACCAGCGCGCGCGCGATTTCGAGCTTACGCCGTTCACCGCCGCTGAGAGTGTATGCCCGCTGCCGCGCCACTTTGGTGAGGCTGAGATTGACCATCAGCTCATCCAACCGCTCCCGGCGTTCAGCGGCTCTCAGGTTCATGGTCTCTAAAATAGCGAGAATATTCTCCTCCACCGTGAGCTTTCTGAAAACAGAGGCCTCCTGCGCCAGATATCCCAGCCCCATGCGGGCTCGCTTGTAAACCGGCACCCTGGTGACTACCTCGTTTTTGAAACAAACCACCCCTTCATTCGGGCGCACCAGCCCCACGATCATGTAAAATGTAGTTGTCTTGCCTGCGCCGTTAGCTCCCAGCAGCCCCACAATCTCACCGCAATCAGCGTAGAGCGATATTCCATCTACCACTGTCCGCTGGCCATACCTTTTAACCAGATTGGAAGCAATTACATCATGCTCTCCCAAACTTATATTTTCATCAATAAAATTCATACTTCATTCTTCAATATTACAACTACTCTTTGATATTGTAACTACTCAAGTATTCAGCGCTCTGACTACTAACTCTTTGAATTAAACATATTCTTTCATGGAATCAGTTTTTTGTCCACACCTTTAAACGTACCAGGCGGCAACACAACGCGACCCGGCGAAACCTCCACCCGCTCATCATTCAACCAGATGGCAATCCGCTTGCCGCTCACAGCACCGGCCTTGTCGCCGAGCTGCTCGAGTTGAGCGTCATTTCCGGTCATTACAATCTGTCCGTCTTTGCGGGTGTAAACAGCCTTTTCACAGCGTGCACTGCGGTTTTCATTGGTCAAGGAGACATTGCCGATCGCCATGATCTGGTCAACATCATTAGTGCCCTCCATAAAAACAATCAGCCGATCAGAGCGCATGATAAACTGCTCATCATTCACCAAAACATTTTTGTCAAAGAGAATGACCCCCTCTTTGTTATCGAACTCAATCTTATCGGCAGTGATCACAGACTCCTGTTTCGGGGTTGCCGGTGCCTCTTTCGGGGTTGCCGGAGCCTCGCCCTTAGCTTCTCCGTCCGTGGTTGTTTCAGCAACACAAACCATTATCATTGCACTGGCTGCGAGCAGCCACGTCATCCAAAACCTATTATTATTCACAGCAATCTCCCTAAATTACCTTGGAACCGATTAGTTCTTATCTCACAATTTGACAGTATTCTAATAAATTCGTTGGGAATTGAAAAGTATATACCAACCCCTTTAATCAAGTCCGAGCCTTTAAGCACCTCGGCCTTGCCTTTGCAGTACCCATGCGAGGCCTGCCTGTCATAAAGGCAGTCCTCTGCCTTTAAATACCCGTCGCGCTTGCCGGACTCATCGTAGAGCTGAACTCTCACCCCTGTGGCGAAAACCATGCCGTCCGGAAAGATCTGGGCCTGCTCCGCATAGAGCCGCGCTTTCACCAAGCCGCTGGGAAAGTACTCCAGCGGGAGACTCAATCTCTCCACCGGCGCATCCATTTTGGCTTTGATGTCACTCCATCGCTCCGCCAGAAGCCGCCAATCACTCTCCTTGTGCTTAGCAAACAGCTCTTCAACCGCCGCCTCGCTCAGCTCGCGGGACGCGCAGCTCTGCCACGGCACGGCTGCCAACAACAGTACCGCCAAAGTGAGTACTCTCAAATCAAAGACAATCATTAATCGCCACCAGTTTTTGCCAAAGTTGTTTTAGTTTTTTGAAATCAATTGCATTGGCTTTATCGGAAAGAGCCTCAGCGGGGTTGAGATGGGTTTCAATAAACAAACCATCAACACCTGTGGCAACCGCCGCCCTCGCCAACGCTGGCGCCCACACGCCGTCGCCCCCGCTCTCTGTGCCGCACCCGCCCGGACGCTGCACGCTGTGGGTCGCGTCAAAAACCACGGGATAACCGAAGTCACGCATGATCAACAGGCTGCGCATATCCGCCACCAGGTTGCGATAGCCAAAGCTGGCACCGCGCTCAGTCACGAGGATCCGCTCATTGCCGCTGCGCCGCACCTTCTCAATCACATTAACCATATCCTCCGGGGCCATAAATTGCCCCTTTTTGATGTTCACTACCCGTCCGGTGCGCGCGGCGGCCACCACCAGATCGGTCTGCCGACTGAGAAAGGCCGGTATCTGCAGAATATCCGCGACCTCAGCCACAACCTCGGCCTGACCAACCTCGTGAATATCGGTTAGGATCGGAAGGTTAAAACGCTCCTTGACCTCTTTCAGGATCGCCACACCCTCCGTCAGGCCGGGGCCCCGATAGGAATCCAGGGAGCTGCGGTTGGCTTTGTCAAAAGATGCCTTGAAAACCAGCGGGATATCCATTGAGGCTGCCAGCGCCGCCAGCCGCGCCGCCAATGTCATCACCCCTTCCACCGACTCAATCACGCACGGTCCGGCGATCAACGCCAGCTTCTTTGAGCCAAAAACGACCCCTCCGACCTTAATTTTTTTCACTGCTGTTTTAGACACGCTTCATCTCCTTGCTCCGTAAAATTTTCTCCACCCGCGGCACATCACCCGGACAGTCAACCCCAACGCCCTCGTCATCACACTGAATCACCGCGATCCGCCCGCCAATATAAAGCGCGCGTAACTGCTCCAGCGACTCTGTCTGCTCCAGCAGACAGGGCGGCTCCGCCACCAAACGACGCAGAAAACCGCCGCGGTAGGCATAGATGCCCAGGTGGCGCAGATAGAGGCCACCCGCTAAATCAGGGCTCCCGTCACGCCGGCAGGGTATGGCTGAGCGCGAAAAGTAGAGGGCGCCACCATCGGCTGCCAGCACCACCTTCACCACCGTGGTTGCCTGCAGATCAGCCATGGATTTGATCAATGTGGCGGCAGTGGCCATGGACCACCCCGGGTCGGCCTTCATGCGCAGCACCAGGGTGTCAATCAAGGCCGGGTCAATCAAAGGCTCATCCCCCTGAATGTTGATCACAATATCCTGCTCCGCCGCGTCAGCGGCCTCAGCCACCCGATCCGTGCCGGTGGGATGATCAGCGCTGGTCATAACAACCTTGACCTTGCCCTGCAGCGCGTCGGCGATCCGCCCATCATCGGTTGCCACCCGCACCTCATCAAGCTCTTTGGCGCGCTGCGCAGCTTCGACCACCCACTCCACCAGCGGTTTGCCCAGAATCGGATACAGACTCTTACCCGGAAAACGCGTTGATCCCCACCGCGAGGGTATAACCCCAATCACCTTCATAAAAAAATCCTATCGCTCAATTAACCCTGCCCTGCCTCTGGTTCGCAGCCCTTGCTGTCAACCACTTGCGCCAGCTCAGGGCGCTGCCGCACAATCTCATCCACCACCGGTGTAATTCCGGCAAAATGCCATCCATCCAGCTTGTGGCAGTTACCATCTTTTAAAGTGAGTCTTATTATACCCTTTTTATCCCACTGTTTCCAATCTATACTCTCAATATCAGCATAATTAATCATCCCCTCCCCAAAGCCGCTGCCAGTCAACCCTCTCTCATCCGCAATGTAGCGTCTGGAGATTTTACCGATAAAGGAAAAAAACACCGCCAGCGCTGCCAGGGCGGTGATCGCCGCCATCACAAACTGACCCTGCAAATCGTGCTGACCGTAAACGTCGCCCTCAAATATCTTTTTCAGCGCCTGTTGCTCCTGCTCTCTGGCCTGCATAACTGCGCCCTCCGGCACGGATGATGGCATCTTGGCCTCATTGATACCCTTGACCACGCGCGACGGCGGTTTCAGATTATACTCGCTAAAACGCAGCTCCAGCTCAGAGAGCCCCTCCTCGCCGGTTCGCGCCAGCCACGCCTTGGCGGTCAGGTTGGTACCCAAAAGCGCGGGGCGCACGCGTTCAAACTCCTGGTTAATCCTGGGCCATGCCACCAGCCCGTCATAGATTGACCAGAGGCATATCCCCAGCATCAGAAGCGCCACCCCCGCCATACGCAGGGCATACTCTTTGTTTATCTTCGCTACTATCATTCATAACTCCTCGTAATTGCCGTTAAAACACCTTGCCTCGAACCTCGTCTCTGAACACCGCTGCCTGTGCGATATTATGGAACACTGCTGTACTAAACCGACGCACTGACGCAATCCTACCAGAACCCGTATTGTCCCGTAAAAACCACATAAATTCCAAGCACAAAATTCGTGACCCCGTGCGCCAGGGCTGCTGCCCAGATATCACCGCGCCGGATAACAAACAATCCGTAGGCCACGCCGGCCACCATGCCCATGAACCAACGGTCATGCTCAACGCCGAAAACCAGGACTGTAATCAAAAAAGGGCGCAGATCAAACTCGGTCAGCGACTGCAGCCAAAACCGGCTGCGGCTCTGCCAGCGATATAGGAAGCCGCGGAAGAAAAACTCCTCGAGCACAGCAATCACGCACGACGAGCCGATCAGCTTCATAATGGTCAGGAACCAGCCCGCCTGTTGCGGGGCGTAACTCCATGAACTGTGGCCTGGCGGCAGGCCGGGGTAATAGGCTGGAAACGCGCCCGGCGGAGCAATCAGCCAGCGGTGATAAAAATCCTGCCCACCCGCAAAAGAGCGCCCGAACGCCCCGCTCTCCGGCGCAATCCAGAGCAGAGCCACCCCGAAGCCGATCGCAAGTGCCGGCAGGATGTTGCGCATTTCCAACGCGCTGTAAACGCGCCACGGCTTAAGCCGGAAAAAAAGCGCAACGCAAACCACTGATTTAATGGCGTACGACCAGGGATAGACCTGAGTGCCAAGCCCCAGACGCTCAAGGCCGGGCAATAAAAAAATGACCCCGATCCAGAGCAGAAAAGGGGCGATATGACCAGCATAAATTGTGCGTTTATCGTTGATCAGCAGATCCTCGCGTATAACTTCGAATGGTTGAAGTGGTTTTCATGTTGTTTTCTCTTTGTCTGCAACTCGGGGTCGGGGCCTGGGTCGGTATCGAAAAGCGAAAGAGATCGACTTGGCGACTTTACGATTTCACGACTTTTGATTTCTATGTTGCCTAACTTCAAG
>JAQUCE010000076.1 GCA_028686345.1 Kiritimatiellia bacterium | reverse complement strand
CGTTCCTAGCACTGTCCTGTTCCTAGCACTGGGGTCAGCCCTTGAATTAGTTGGTTCCTAGCACTGGGGTCAGCCCTTGAATTAGTTGTTTAGTAACTGTCTATTACTCTCATCTCATCTAAAAGCTTTTTGCACTGCTCTACCTGAGAGCTCAGTTCTTTGTTTTCTTCAATCAGATTTCGGCTGCGCCTAATCTGTTTGCTGATAGTGCATCACCCAGCATTCTGCAGGTCACATGATATAGGGCACCCGGATGTTTCACTCTGACATGTCTAGCCATGGAAAAATTAAAGCAGAGGCTCGCTGACAACGCAAGCCAAACAACTAATTCAAGGGCTGACCCCTTTGCCCACCGACGGCTGTCCATCCCTTGCGCTCCGGTGTTTATTCCAACCCTGGCAGATGTCTCTGCCAAAGTAACCGTTCTTTTCCGGTATGGACGTTGAGGGCTTCCGGAACGTCAAAACCGTCGCCCACCGCATCTTGACCATTTCACGAATCTGAATTGCTTTAGGGGCATACGGTTCCCCTTACGGCCTATGGTATTCTCTGTGTACGCTTAACCTCCATTGTTCGCACCATACTGCGGTACTCCGCAGGAGGTCCAACACTCGATACATGACGAGGAGCTTAACCCGCCATGACAGGGACTTTCACCCCGCTAGATATGTGCACCCTCGTGGCGCACTGACGATGCTGTGCGACGATGTTGACCGACGATTGGGAACATGCGGGAAATCCAAACTCCAAATTCCTAAACTCCTACAGCTTGAATGAAAATGTTTTCTGCAAGCAAGATGCTTGCCCTACTCCATTATCACTTTTACGGTAGCGTCTCAATAATCCGCCCTGGAGCAGCCTAAAGGCTGAACAACAAACCTTACGTGGCAGCCGTTTTTTACTGTAGCAGCGGGCTCTTAACCATCAAACCATCAATGAGTACGCATAGCCTTCGCATATTGATAGCTTCATTTGGTTGCGGCGATTTGCTGCTGGTCTGAAACGACCATGCCAACACCCCCACCGCTCTGAAAAACCGGCGGATGTCTGTGGCATGGCTGTATAGCGCAGAGCCGGCACCTTTTGCAGTGCAAAATCTACCGAATCAAGATCAACGAGCCCGAGCCAAGCCACAAGTTGATATTTTTGAAAGTGCCTTTCTGCAACATTTTTTTGGTCTCTGTTGGTGGTGCGCAAACCGCCATGCCCACATAAGCCTCGTCGCCAAAGGCTCCCGCAAGATCTTCAAAGGAGTAAAGCGTCTTCCAATTGCCGCCAGTTGTCTTATACCAGCTCTGGAAGTTGCGCCCAACACGCTTGATCCTCAGCCGGGTCGGGCGGGTCGCCCCTTCAATCCATGCCGGTGTGACAGCATCGACAATATTGGCGCCTGCCGCCAGCCGGGCCTTGCAGCCAACCTTCCCGTTGAACATAAAAGCAGGCGCAACCATGGGCGAACCGATTGGCAGGGCCGCGCGCACCATGATCATACTCTTGGCTGATGTACAGAGGGGATCTAGCTCCCCATCCACATCCGCCTCAAAGATAAAACTGCCTTCAACCTTCTGGTAGAGGTAGTGCATGCCCTCCAAGGCTCCGGTAAGATCCTTCCCGTAGCTGTAAACCTCGATGGCGTCGGTATCTGCGTTATAGAGGTGCCCGCCGAGACGAGGGGCGCTAAAGGTGCGACCGCGCCACACGCCGATATCAGCCGAAGGGAGCTCCTGCGGGAACAGCTGGGTGGCGGGTATGATCTCGCGCATGACCGCTCCGCTCCACGCAAGGGAGATGTGTTTGGGGCCGCCAAGGTTGTAGTAGTCAATCTGAATCGTGTGCAGTCCGGCAGAGAGCGCGCTTGAGCCCGTGTGCTCCGCTGCAATGTAACCCCAATAGTTGATCAGATACTCCCCGTCGATGCGCAGGGCGCAGCCATCATCGGAGCTGATATGGAAGGTGTACTCGCCATCGTGGGGTATCTCCAGCTGGCCATACCAGGTGATGCCAATATTATCAGCACTGTTGGGCTCTGATGGTATCACCGTCTCGATGGTTGTCCATGGAAAGTCAATTTGAGCGTCAACCCGCACCAGGGCTTGGGTTTCGGCATAATCATAATCCTGCTTGTAGTTCAGCGAGTAATAGCCGTTGAGACCAGTGCCGGCGCCGAGCACATACGGGACAGGGGTCACAGTGTCAGAGTAGGCCAGCTCAGCGCCGCGGAGAGAGGCGATGCGGTAATCATATGCAACCCCGGCGGTCACAGTTGAATCCATATAGGCCGGCGCGCTGACTGTATCGAGAATGCTCCAGTCGCCAATGCCATGCAGCGAGCGTTCAACTTGATAGGCAGCCGCGTTAGCGCAAAGCTCCCAAGCCAGGCCTACACTAATCGGCTGACCCAAGCTCACCTCAACACTCAGCGGCGCGATCAGCAGATAGGTCAGATTAGCAGCAGGCCAACCATAGAACTCCATCTCGGTCAGGTTGCCGTAAAACTGAGCGTCGTCCACGCGGGTCACATACCACCAGCGGTACGCCGCATCCGTGGTTATCGGCATGTTAGAGATCTGCCCGGCAACACTTTGCAGTGTTCCCATCTCAACGCCACTGTCCAGCGCGTCTGATGAGTCACCGAACAACCGCGACCCGTTCACGCGAGCCACATTGGCGGAGCGCGGAGCATAGCGGAACAACTTGAGCCCGTGAGGTGCTCCAAAATCGAGGCCGGGTTTGGGATTTTGTATTGCGCTGTCGTAATAGGTGTCAAGGCTACCATCGAACAACTTGTCAACATCCCAGGTTGGGTTACCTTGGTAAGTTTGGCCCATTCCCAGGATCGAGACACCCTCTTTAACACGCGTCAGATTCGACCAGTCGCGGTCTAACCTCTCAGCTCGGCGGTGTGTACGATATGCGCACATCTCTCCCTCATGGACTGCTGTTCCATCTGTATACTGCAGAGCAACACGGTAATAGTAAATCACGCCCACGACGGCGGTGGTGTCGCGCCAACCTCTTTCCCAAACCCCCTCAGGCGTTAATGACGCATATGGTCCGCCGGGAGCAATGGCGCGGTAAACATTTCCCGAGCTGACAAGCGAGCCGGTGTCATAGTCCCAAGTCAGCACGGCGTGGTCATCAACTAAATCAGAGCTGACAATGCGCAGGTTGAGCGGCACTTTCGGAGCTTCGGGCGCAAGAACAAACTCCACCTCAGCCACATTGCAGAAGCCCGCATCAGGCGAGCGGTAGCGGAGATAGCGATAGGGCCCTTGCGCCTGAGTGAACTCAGCCTCAGCAATAGACCACTCCGACGGCGCTGTTGTGATGGTGTGCAGGTTTGTCGCATCGCTGAAATCCGCGCTGTTCGCGCCTTCAAACGCGCCTCCCAACATACGATCGCGATAGCCCTCACGCGGCACATAGCGCACGCCTGCCACCATTTTAGCACTCTCCAGCTGCAGACCGCTCCAGCCACCATTACTGTCAATAGCGTCAAAAAAGGTTGCAATATTGCCATCAAACGCTCCATTGCCAGCCGCCCCCTCTGCGCCGCCCGTCCCTATCCAAAGGCCCTGGGCCGCGTTCTGAGCCTCAATCGCGAGCTCCTGCCAGGCGGTATTGCCAATATTGTTGCGGGCTCTGATGCGGTACGCGGCTGTTTTGACAATACTCATCGGATCACGCCAATTCACACTCTCCCCGGGGTTAGAGAGCCATGCCAGCATGACTGTTGTGTACTGGGCTTCATCAAAGAGTTTGCGCTGCAGCTCCATTACCATCGTATGCGCACCTGTCGCAAAGCGAAAATTGCCAGCCCAGTTAACTGAGTCAGCGAACACAACAACAGGATCGGAGGGTACCACAGAGGCCGGGGTGAGCGGCTTAACACCGTAAAACTCCACCTCAGCCGCGTTCCCGCCACAGGCGCCTGCCACCAGGGCATGAAAACGCAGGTATTTGAATGGCGTGAAGACGAGCGGGTCAGAGAGCGTGACATCCACCCAGGCGTTGCCAGGCCACCCTGCCGGCGGATTGGCAATATGCAGCGTCACCGCATCAGAGAAGTCAGCCTGATTCGCGCCCTGGAAGAGAACGCCGCGCATTCTAGCCGGGAATCCTGAGCGCCCAATGTAGCGGATACGCGTCACCACTCGGGGACTCTGCAGCTCAAAGCCGGCCCAGGCGTTAGCCTCATTCGCAGTCGGCGGATCAAAAAAGGTAGCCGTGTTATTATCAAAGGCGCGCTCTTTGACAGCACCCGCATTCGACCACGAGCCCTCTGTGCCAAGCACAATGATCTGACCTTGCGCATTGGTCACGGCAGCATCATTCAAACGGAGCCCGTTGCTCCAGATCTGAGAGTGAGCGGTGAGGGTTAATAAACACAGAGTAACACAACAACAATGCGACCATTTCATTACAACCTCCTACTTTACAACAGTGGATGACAAAACAATCTAAACACAGATTATTGCGATTTAACCACACCTTTTTGTGAAAGTCAACCATTTTCGACGGTTAAATTACTTGCTGACAATTGCGCCTAAAACTGATACTGTTTTATCCAATTAAAAAAAAGGGGGTTTAATGTTTTGGAGATCCACAATCGCATGTGCCACAGCGCTTTTTGTATTTAATTTAATGGCAGCAGAGGCTGCGCAGGATTACACCCGGATCTATCTCGGCTCAAGACCGACGGTCGCGCCCGATGGCAAGCAGTTCATCTTCGAGTGGTGTGATTCGTTGTGGATCGCCGCCACCAAGGGCGGTGAGGCTAAGCCACTGGAGCTGACCCCCTCCAAAGATCAGTGGCCGATCTTTGCTCCGGATGGCAAAAAAGTCGCCTTTCAAAGCAACCGCAACGGCGGCTGGAAGATTTTCGAGTATCATCTGGAAACAAAGCAGAACCGCCAGCTGACCTTTCACTCCGAGTCCTCCACCCCCTGCTGCTGGAATAAAGCGGGAGACTCCCTGATCGCATCGGTGACCCGTGATGACGCAGGCCTTATCCGCTACAACCGACTGGCCTGGATCTCCACGGTCGAGCGCCGGGCGGAACAAAAGCTCTTTGACACTGAGGCTGGCGAACCCTCGCTCTCCCCGGATCAGAGCCAGCTGCTTTTCACCCGCGAAGGGGAGAACATCTACCGTAAGGGTGTCAACAACACCAAAGCATCTCAAATCTGGCTCTATAACCTTAAATCCAATGAATTCAAGCCAGTTGTCAAGCGCCTGACCGAGAGCCGCACGCCGCTTTGGACTCCGGACGGCAAGGGCTTCTACTATGTTTCCGGCGAGGGCGGGGTTATGAATATCCGCCACCATGATCTGAAAACCGGCGAGGAACGACCGCTCACCTTTTTCAAGGATGACTCCGTGATCCACCCAGCTCTCTCGCTCGACGGCAGCACCATGGTGTTCCGCCACCTCTTTGACTTTTACACCATCAACCCCAAAAAGAGTGCGCCCACCCCTGTTAAAATCATCCTGCACCCCAGCCAGAGCCCTCTGCGCCCCAAAGACCGCCGGCGGTACTATAACTCCTGCTGGAACAATGATGCGGACGGCTGTGTCTCTTTCTGCGACTTCGGCATGCAGATCGCTTTCACCACCGGCGGCGACCTCTTCGTGATGGACACCAATATCAAAGAGCCGGTCACAGTGCACTCCGACTCATTAACCCACGAACGGGAGTGCGCGTTCACCCCGGATGGCAAAAAGCTGCTCTATATCTCCGACCACGGCAGCGGCACCGCGCTGTGGCAGGCCGAGTGCGCCAACACCAACCAATTCTGGTGGGAGAACACGCAATTCACGAAAAAAGTACTGCTGAACGACTCCACCAACCGCAGCAACCTGACGATCAGCCCGGATGGGACAAAGTTTGCCTGGGTCGAACCTGTGGGCCATCTGGTGATCGCGGATAACAGCGGCGCGGAGTTAAACCGCGTGACAGCGCAATCCGGTGTTGGCAAATACGACTGGGCGCCTGACAGCAAATACCTGGTGGCTGCCATGTCGGACGCTTACAGCAACTCTGACATCTGGATCATCGCGGCTGACAACGCTGTGCCGCCCTACAACATCTCGCGTCATTTCAACTGGGATGGTGACCCCTGCTGGAGTAAAGATGGCAAACTGATCGCTTATGTCGGCTGGCGCGAAAACAAAACCCCGAGGCTCTTCTACCTATGGCTGAACCCCAATGATGAATACTTTGCGACAACCGGGAAAAAACGCGCTGAAGCGCAAAACGCGATCCGTGAGATGACTGGACAAAAAAAAGCGGAGGCTGATAAATCAAACAGCACTGCGATTGATTTTGATGAGATTCATAACCGCGTGCGAACAGTTGAGATTAAAGAGGCTTCCTCGCTCTCAACCCCCTTTTTCTCACAAAAAACCAGCACAACACTGGCCTTTGCCGCGACCATCAAAGGCGATAGCGGCACCTATAAAATCTCGATCCCCGACAACCTGACACCCGGAAAGATGACTGACCGAATCGGCGTAGCGCCGCAGTGGCTGGAAAAAAATGATCTGCTGCTCTGGGTTCATAATAAACTGCCGGCCAAGTTCAACACAACGATTGCGCTGAATGTCTATCAGGACACCGACATCTCCGAATATCAGGAGCTTGGCTTTCTGACCGGCTGGGGACGCCTGCGCGACTGGTTCTACGACCCCAACTACCATGGCGCGGACTGGGAAGCAGTCAAAGAAAAATATCGTCTGGCAGCCCGCAACGCACCCTCTTACTCAGTTTTTTCCAGGGTGATGCACCTGCTCAACGGCGAACTGAGGGCCTCGCACCTTGGATTCTCATCCAGTGACTCATCCAAGAAAGAGTGGGATATTGAGTTGAAGCAGCACGCCTGGCAGGAACAGACCTTTCATCCAGGGCTGATTTTCGATCCTGATCACAAAGGCGAGGGCTGGCTGGTCAAAGAGGTAGTGCTCGAAGGCCCTGCGCATCGCTCGGACTATGCCTTCGCGCCCGGCGATTTAATCCTCGCCGTCAACGGCACTCCAGTCTCTCCCATGAGCGATCCGACGGAGGTTTTCAATGGACACGCGCGCAGCACCTTGAGCCTGGAGGTGTTCAGCAACACAAACAAGGTTGAAAGCGTTAAGCTCCAGCCTGAGTCATTTCAAGATATCCGCGCTAAACGCAACACCGAAAAATTCAATCAGCTGCGCAAACACGTCCACGATGCCAGCAATCAAAAATTCGGTTATCTGCATATTGCCCGTATGCAGTGGGATGAGTACTACAAATTTGAACAGGAAATCTTTGCCGAAGGCTATAACAAAGAAGCGATGATTATCGATGTGCGTGACAACACCGGGGGCTTTACCGCAGATTACGTGCTCAACATCCTCTGCGGCGCCAACCACTCGATTGCCGTTATGCGTGACGGCGACCCTGCCTACCTCTCCGGTTATTGGGGCAGGCCGGTCTGGCATAAACCGATCATTGTTTTGTGCAATCAGAACACTGCCAGCAACGGCGAGATCTTCACCCACGCCATCAAAACCCTCCAACGCGGGCGGATTGTCGGCGTGCCCTCCAGCGGTGCTGTGATCGCAACCAGTGACAAACCCCTGCTGGACCTTGGTAAGCTGCGTCTGCCCCACCGCGGCTGGTTCCTGATGGACGGCACCGACATGGAGGAGCAGGGCGCAGAGCCCGATGTAATCCTCTGGAACACACCTGAAGATGAGATCAAAGGTTATGACCGGCAACTCGAAGAAGCGATAAAACTGCTGGAAGAGGATGTGGAGCTGTACAAGCAAAGCAACCCCCCGGTTCAACTGCGGTTTTACAATCCGCTCCGGAAAAGCAAACCGCTGTTGGCAAAATAAGGATTTTCCATGAAACGTCACCGTATCAAAAACTTGCTGTGTTCCACTGAACGGGGAGTTCCTGTTGTTGCCGCTGGATGGGTCAGAACCCGACGCGACTCTAAAGGCGGTTTCTCATTTATCGAGCTGAATGACGGCTCTTGCTTTGAAAACATTCAGGTTCTGGCTTTTAACCACCTGCCAAACTACACTGAGGATATCGGCCGCTTGCACCCCGGTGCATCGATCAAGGTGACAGGCCTGCTTGTTGACTCTGAGGGCAGCGGGCAAAACGTGGAGATCAAAGCCACTGCGATCAAGGTCCTGGGCTTTGCCGACCCCATGGAATATCCGCTGGGCAAGCAGCGCATCAACTTCGAGCTGCTGCGCGAGATGCCGCACCTTCGAGCCCGCACCAACAGCTTCGGCGCGATGGCCCGCGTGCGCCATTGCCTCACCTTTGAAACGCATCGCTTCTTCCATGACCGCGGCTTTCTGTGTGTTCACACCCCGATCATCACTGGTAACGACTGCGAGGGCGCGGGCGCCATGTTTCAGGTCACCACGCTGGATCCAGCCAACCTCAAAAAACACCCCTCAGGCCAGATCGACTACAACGAGGACTTCTTTGGGCAGCGCGCCTCCTTGACTGTCAGCGGCCAACTCGAGGGGGAGGCCTACGCCTGCGCCCTGGGTGACATATACACCTTCGGCCCGACCTTCCGAGCGGAAAACTCCAACACCCGCCGCCACCTCTCCGAATTCTGGATGGTCGAACCAGAGATGGCCTTTGCAGAGTTAAGCGATGACGCGGATCTGGCGCAGGATTTCTTGCAGCACCTCTTCTCCGCTGTTTTGCAGCACTGCGGCTCTGATCTGAAATTTTTTGATCAGCGCGTTCGCCCGGGCCTAATTGCACGGCTGGAGCGGCTGGCACAGGCCGCATTTACCCGTATCAGCTATACCGAAGCCATCGCTCTCCTGGAAAAAGCTGAGCAGCCATTCGTGTTTAAACCCCACTGGGGCATGGACATGCAATCCGAGCATGAGCGTTACCTTGCGGAGCAGATCTTTGACGGGCCCGTGGTGGTCACCGACTACCCCAAGGCCATCAAAGCGTTTTACATGCGGCGCAACGACGATGAACGCACAGTGGCTGCCATGGATGTTCTGCTGCCAGGAGTGGGCGAGATCATCGGCGGCAGCCAGCGTGAAGAGCGGCTCGACCACCTGATCAATGCCATGCGCGAGAGCGGGCTGGAGCCGGCGGACTACCCTGAGTATCTTGACCTGCGGCGCTATGGCAGTGTGCCGCACGCTGGCTTCGGCCTTGGCTTCGAGCGCCTGGTGCAGTTCTGCACTGGCATGCAAAACATCCGCGATGTGATCCCCTATCCACGCGCACCAAGGCAGCTCTGAAACTTAGTCGTTTAGGCGCTTAGGCGCTTAGGCGACTGGAAAAAACAATTAATTGTTCTTTCCAATAAATTGTCTGCCGCAGCCTTATTGCGGGCGAAGCCGGGTTGCGGGACAAAGACGGATGAGCCAAACAAAGATAATGAAATCCCGTGGCGCGCCTTTGGCGAACAATCGCCCGGCATACGCTAATTGCTTCTGAGAAGCAACCCTACACCCCGGGGCGCGCCCTTCACGAGCCTACAGCAAAATGCCGCTCGCAGGGCGGCTACTGCACCGAACAACATCCCTTGCACTCCGCAGTGCAGCGCATCTGTAGCAGTCGCTCTGTGAGCAACATAAGGCGCGGAAAAGCAAGCCGTCCGCTATGCGGGCGGCTGCGGGTGACATGCGAATGATTTGGTCACGCAATCGGGTCAGCCGCGCCTCCGGTTTGCGATAGCGGCGACGATGCTGGTGGACGATTTTCAAGGGCAGGGTTTTTAATCGCATCCGCTAGCGTCGCGCATCCAGTGGGGCGTTACTGAATCAAGATCACTGTCCCTGGCACAACATAGGGCTGGATTTCAAAGCGGTGGTAGTCAAACTGGATCCACCCGCCGCTCCCCTCATCATTAGCCAAATCATACTGGAATTTGAGATCATTAAAACCAGCCCTCAGCGATGCGGCTGGAATCTGAACTGAGATCTCGGTATGGTCAGCCACCCCGGCTGAATCTGCATAGATCTGCTCGTCATTGAGGCGGATAATAAAGGGGTGCGGCGGCAAGTTACCCCCCTGCTGTATAACCTTGACGGTGTAGACATAGTCACCCCGACCAACCAGCTCCTCTGACACCCAGAAGCGGGCCGTGACATTGGTTTTTGTAAAGGTCGCAGCTCTGGCGACATTTTTCCAGACAGAACCCGATGGGATTTCAAAGTGATAAAAGGCATCAACCAATGCAAGTTTTTCCTCCACAAAATCGCTGTTACCGCCATTGTTGATACCTATCTGCCAGGAACCACCGAGATGAATGTAATCCATCGAGGCGAAAGCCTCACTCCCGCCCTCGGCGGTCAACCGGATGGTATTGCCACCGCTTTTCAACAGAGCGCCGTCGACATTCCAGCGCAACACCCGGCCAGGCGCGGCAGCGAGCGAGGAGAGTGCTGTGCCATTCACCGCCAGTCCAATCCCGGCGCTGCCCGCCGAGGTTGCAAGTACACCGGCAACCAACTGCTGATTCAACCCGGCCTGCCAGGAGTCGAGGTTAAAGGCTATCTCAACCGGCCGGCTCTTTGAGACAACTGAATCAAAGGTATGCCACGGAGCATTCGCGGCTAAGGATCCGGTTGCAAGCGGCTCAGGCCCAAACTCATCCGTAGAGCCATTATTAATGCCGATTGCCACCGGCAATCTGGAGTTGCTGAACGCCTCCAAAATCTCACGCTGATCCAAGACCCTGTTCCACAGCGCGATATGGTTGATAGTCCCTTTAAAACACTTTCTTTCATTACCCGCGCCATAAGCTGTAACAAGAAGCTCGGAACCAATGACTGCACCGTTGTTCAGTGGCGTCGCCTTGATAAAATCATTGGCATGTGTGAGTTTTTGATATTGGAGCTTTCCCCCGTGGGGCCAGAGATAATATTCAGCTGTATCACCCGTTGCCCCATTGTCCGTCAGCACTATAGCCACGTCATGCCACAGATTAGGCTGCAAATCAAGGGATCCAATATGACTGGAGCTACGTGAGTAAAAGTTGAGCTTTCCTTCCCTAATACCAAAGAGCCACCCTGTGTTGTCACCCCAACCATAATTATTACGAAACAGCCAGGCTGTCTTATCTGCTGCAGTGGCATAGCCTTTCCAGTAGATTCTGGTTACCAGCGTGCAAGAGCGCGGAATCTTATTATAATCCGCGAAATGAAGGCTAGCTGGATAAACCTGATTTAAGGCATTGGTTAAGGGTGTCAACTCCAAGTTCATGTTGCCGTATTTAAGCCCCCCGCACGGTGCCGCAATAGACGATGCAACCCAGCGCACCCCTCCGGTGGGAGCAAATGTTGAGGTGCAGAGAGCGCCGTTAGGCGAGGGATCAGCGGCAGTGCCCCAGAAAACCTGGTCGCGCACCTCGTTTGTTTGAACAATCCCGTCCTGGTTGGCATCATAGTCAAAGTGCCACCAGGTGGTTACATCATCGTAAACGCCGGCGTTGGCAACCAAAGACATACCTAATAAAAGAAAAACAACCCTATGCGTAAAACCAAACATAGCTACAACTCCTTGTTGAACTAAGCCGCTTTGCGGCAGAAAAATACGATTTAGTGTAAACTCCCGTGTCTCGGAGCGAAGATCCACATGGTGTGGCTCCGGTATTCCGAGAACAAGGAAAACAACATGGATAAAATTAGCAAACCGAACGGTAAAAGTAAAACTCTTTTACGGGGGGTGCGTGTCAAGTTAGTTTAGCGCTCCTGCAGCTGGTTTGTCGGCGGGGATTGCGGAGCGGTATTTCGCGATAAGCGCGCACATCGCGGCTGCGTTTTTCAGATGCCAGTGTATGCCCGCCTCCCGGCCATCAAGTGCTCTGGCAGGGATATACTGAGTTTCAGTTTATGTGTATGGGATTTGCGTTGCTGGAGGATACATGATATTGTCAAGTTATAAATTAAGGGTAAAGGGTAGGCCTAGCCAATGCTTCGTTTATCTCTCGGTACCTAGGGACTGGTTCAGAGTTGCCTGTGACTGGATTATGATAGATATCGTGTCTTCCTCCATGCCTTAAGATAATCTGGAGAATTGTGTTTAGACAATTGCAAAGCTGTGTATGACAGGCTCTTCTAGAGCTCTTTTTCTATATCTTTTCGTGTTAGTTCACAATCACGAAGAATTTGAGAGAAAAGACCTCGTCCAATGGTTTCCCCTCGATGTACTGGAACTACAGTACATCGTCCATCAGGATGCTGAAGAAAATTATGACTGCCCCGGTGCCGGATTCTTTTAAACCCGAGTTTATTCAGAACTTTGATTAGTCTCGAGCCTGTTATCGACGGGAAGGTGCTCATACCGGAACCGTGATTCGTTGGATCCCGATAAATTCGTTTGATACAGGCTTTTCAACATCCAGGCACAAAGAAATTGCTTCCTGGATGCGCCTCATAAGAACATCAAGCGATTTTGCCTGAGTGTGACAACCTCGAAGAGAAGGGACAGAAGCAACAAAATAACCATCTTCATCCCGCTCAATAATCACATTAAATTCATTTTTCATTAAATCATCTCCAAACTTTTAAGACCATATTACCATTAATCGGTTAGTATTTGTATTATCTTTTTTAAGGGAACGACATGCTCACCGTTCAGGAACCAAGCGAAGCGCGGTTTCTGATACGGTGGAGCAAATTGTTCACAGCTGTTTTTTATTTTGTGCGTGCTGTCCCAAACCACTCGGCATGGGAACTCTTCAAAGGACTGTCGTCGGGGAGTAAGCTGTGGCTCTCATTTGAAATCAGTCCAATTGTCCCACAATCATTTGAGGTGCGCAACTAAATTCTGTTTTCTTGAAACCACAAGGAGCCTAGCGCAGCATAGCCGCAACCAATTTTTTGCCCGCGAATCTCCACGAATGTTGCGCTTTAATTTTTTTTCTACTGCGTAGAGTCGTTAATGGATAAAAATTTAAAGCGCAGAGTCTTGTGTTGAAATTACAATTCATGTTGTCAAAAGTGATCTTGTGATAAGGGTATTTCAAGCGATTAGCGACCCCACGCATCCGTCTTCGTCCCGCAAGCGGAACTACGCCGGGACAAGTGGCGGGGATGAAATACCCTTATCCATTCGCGGAGATTCGCGGGCAAAAAACTCTGAGAACTCTGTACCTCTGTGAGAGCTAATAAACGTACAAAAAAACCAAGAATATGAATAATAGTAGTACAAAGTTCACAAAGTCTTCATCGTCTTTTTATCTGTGAACGTCGCGAGTCACCGGACAGTGGAAGACGCGCGTAGCGCGGCTTTCACTGGTACGGTGCACTCGGCTTGTTGAACTAAGCCGCTTTGCGGCTTCAGAAGCGCATGGTGGAGGATATGTGTCTGTGTAACTTTTCGCCCAGAACCCAGAACTCATACACAAGGTCCGTCAAGCTTCTAACCCGTCATTATGGAAAGAGCCCGGATTTGCTGACTGAAGAGGAGATTCGCGCATATTTTGTTCATCTGACCTGTGAACGCAAGCTGGCCAGACCGACTATCACTATAGCTCTTTCGGGCATTAAGTTCTTTTATGAAAAGACGCTTAAACGCGACTGGTCGCTGACAGGAGTGCCGATGCCTAAACGTGAGAAGTTCCTGCCCGTCATTCTCTCCCGTAAGGAGGTGCATTCGATTATTGAAAAAGTGCGCAGTGTTAAACATGCCGCCTGTATCTCGCTTATATACGCTTGCGGTCTGCGACTCAGCGAAGGGTGTGCGGTTAAGATCATTGATATCGACCGCAACCGGATGCAGCTGCGTGTGCGCGGCAAAGGCTCGAAGGAGCGCTACGTGTCGATTCCTCCTTCGGTTATGCCTCTGCTTGGCAAATGCTGGCTTTCTCATCGCAACCCGAAGTGGATGTTCCCGTTCGCGGGCCGCGGCGGTGCCCGCGTGTCAACGGCAGAGAGTCATGTACCGCTTACAACAGTGCAACAGGCATTTCGCAAAGCGTATTTAGAGTCGGGTGTTAAAAAGAAGGCCACGCCTCATTCCTTCCGCCACGCCTATGCAACCCATCTGCTTGAAGCCGGGGTCAGCCTGCGTCAGATTCAGATGTGGATGGGGCACAGCAGCATAACAATGACTGCCCACTACGCTCAGCTGACAACTCAGAGCACGGAGGTCGCCGGAAAGCTTCTTGGAGCTCTGATGTCTGAGATAGGTAAGTTGCCCGGTTAAGTATGGGCAAACTGGGTGATATACTGCGCACCCATGGCCCTGAATACCGCAGGCGTTTTGAAGAACGCATGAGTCTGGATCAAATCCGGGCGATGCATGCAATCGAAACGTGTCATACACCCGCAGCTGGTTCAGCGCTCTGGCGCTGTACAAGCTGCGGTCACGGTCATTTCACATATCAGGTATACATCTCGGAATCCGCCATTCTGCAGCATGATGAAAAAGGCATCACGCTTCGCTATCGAAAAAGCGAAACAAATCAACCGCGAACACTGCGTCTTGAACCAATGGAGTTCCTGCGCCGCTTTCTTCAGCATGTGTTGCCATAGCGCTTCTGCAAGGTGCGCCACTATGGGCTGCACCACAGTTCCAAACGCGGCTCAGTAAAACTTCTTCAGGCGGCTATGTCATACGCTCTGGGCGTTGATCTGCCGAAACAGCCGGAGATCGAACAGCCACCTCCTGTCACCTGTCCCAAGTGCGAGGCGGTTATGACTTTTGAAAAGCGGTACACGCAGCGTGAGCGGCTGAAATATCTGATCGCCGCCCCGCGAGGGCCACCCTCATGAATAGAACGATGATCATACCCCGAGAACAACTTTCATCCGTTTGCAACAAACCGCACACGGCGCAATACCCCTGTGTTCATATTCAGAAAAAAGTGGCCTGCCTTCGCCTCAGTGCGGTGCCATCAACGGGCCTGATACCATCAGAGCGCATGTATTTCCGCACAAATCACTCTCTGAAAACAGTTCTAACGCCCTCTCATGTGCCGCAGAGTCTCCGCCTGTCAGTGGAAAACACATAAGCACCAGAATCCAACAGCAGCTTAGTCCAACACATGCTTTCTATGTGCGCTACGGCACATTGAAAGCTTCTTTATGTTAGCTCAGTTTCTTAATAATGCTTCTTGCCACAAGTTCATTAACTTCCCTATGTCTAGGTATGGGCTGGCACATTTTGGTTTCAGGATTCTGATACCAATCATGATTCCCGCCATGTCGGACAAATACACATCCTTTTCGCTTGAGCTTCTTTAATAAGTCACCCCGTTTCATGCGATTTCAAGCTCTCCAACTCGATGCACACAGGGAATTGCATCTGAGGAAAGATCTTTGTATATATCAAGTAGATTATCTTTAAGCTCTTCAAGGGTTACACCTTGAGTCAGATAATCTGGAAATTCTTCCCAGTATCCAATCCACATATTGTCGTTCTTAAAATATATATATTTCTTTGTTTTCATAATGATCTCCTATGACACGTATTTTATCGAACTCTTGAGACTAACGCAAGTTGAAGAATTACTCTTGATTTTATTAAGCTAACACGATTAGTTCAGGTGCGAGTTTACGAGTCAACTGGAACTGGTTGTTAAAAACCCAGTTTCATCTATTCAGTCTTCCGCACAAGCACTAACACGAAAAGGCTGATCTCTCTAGCACTGTTCTAGTGTTAGTGAAAGTTTAACCTCGCTCCGTAGCACTCTGTATATGATTAGCCATACGGCATCAAAAACAGCTATCTTTCAGAAGAATCAAGGTGAGCAAAGTGAAACTCTGCTTTCAAAATCAGTCCTGCAATGTCATTTGTATTTTGAGCCAGCCGTTCGTTTGCAATTGCAAATACGTTTGTTTTATATCCTTGATACCAAAGGTTCGTAACATTAGTGTAGAAATTTGTCTGCGCAAAAACACACGTTCTGCAAACAATAGATACTCCCAGTATAAAAACAACTTTACTCATAATTTCTCTCCTTGTAGTGATCATTGTTCTTTAAAAAGAAAACCCGGAACGGCATAGTGTCTGTTATGGTCAAAATCAGCAAACAGAGGCGATCCTCCGTCATTGCTGGGTGTATTTGGATTCGGCCATGGTTTTTTGGACTTGTCGTCATCTTCTTCGTGTGTCCAGATGTAATTGACAAGATTTATTGCTATGGTCTCGTAATCTCCGCCGTTCTCGGCGAAACTCCAGCCTTCGTCCCAGCTTTTGGAGGCCGTAACCCCATCCCCAGTGCCGAAAGCACTTCCCGCAAGTCCAAGTTTAGCTCGGAGATAGTTAACTCCGAGTTTTTGAACCTAATATGCGACAAGAAAGTTGGTCATCTTTGACATGCGTACAGGACGGCCATTCCAGGTACAAATAGCCCCAAGTCCGTTCGTGTCATCATAAGCGTCTGAAATCTGTCCGTAATACCGGACGGAAGGTGTGTTCTGGTTATCGGGACGTCCAACATAATCTCCTGAATTCCATGTTACAAACCAACGCTCAAGGTTGTTTCCGTTCCTTCGCTCTCTCTTTGAATATTTTGTTTTCACCCTTGCCACAAATGAGTCAGCTATGGGAATGTTGGCCTGCAAAACTGAGCCCATCTCAGCCCCAGCGAGAGGCAATACCAGATTGACCTCTCCGTAAGATACAGGAATGTCGTTGTTCAATGCATGAACCCGAAAACGGTACACACCTCCTTCTTTAGGGTTTCTGTAAACAGCGGTTCTTGTTGAGGAAGAGCTCTGCACTTCCTTTAAGTTTAAGGATTTTATAGCCAGGAATAAGCACATCATTTTTTAGCTCAAAAGGCCGCAAAGGGTTAGTTGTGAAAGGTGTTCTCCCATCTTGCGCCGGAAGGACTGAAAATGTCAGAGCCACTGAAATTATTGCTAATAATAATTTTCTTCCCGATAATTACCATATGCCAGCTCCCTGATATCTTTCCGCCTTACCTCTGGCACATACCGTCCGCTATTCGAAAAATCTTTTACTTGCTTGACTCGATCAAATATAGAGTCTACCCATTTGTCAGCTGCAATGGGATTGTTCTGAGCTATGTAGTCCGCTATTTCACTGACTCTGTCAATTGCTAATGGCGACCATTGAATTCTCATCTGGAAATTCTTCCCAATATCATTTCTTTTGCTTTGTCATGTGAAACTCCTGCTCCACTATCTATTTGGGATTCTCCTGAAGCAATGTCTTCAAAAAGTTCTAACCTTTGCGATATTGCTTCAAACTCTATGACATCAAGAAGCACCGCAGCACTTTTGCCATTCTGAGTTATAACAACTGGTCTTTTTGATTTTTGAACCTGCCGAATGCAGGCGGCAGTGTTTGCACGAAATTCCGACATTGGCTTAACATCTTGATCTAGCATGATCCTTTGCATATTACCTCCTTTTATGTATTGTGTTATGTACAATATCCGGACCTAAATCAAGTATGTTTTGTAGCAGAACGATATGAATCACTTTCAAAATTGGGCGCGCCCAATTTAGTAAAGTGCATTCATTTGTTATGTCTCTTATTCTTTTTGTTTGGTGCTTTAATTGATGAATTAAACCTGACAAGTCTTTCCCAATCAATGGCTCCTGTTTCGCCACAAAATGATTTCCCGAATTCTAAAGTAAACTTATTAATTCTACTTGAATATGCTTCAATAAAATCATTATTACGCTCTTTAGCTTCATGCCCCAACGGCTCAATTATTTCTGTGTAAAGACATGGGTTTCCTGATATGAAACTCCAGAACTCTTGTCCGCAATATTTAAAATAATCGCCTTTATCAGGTCTTGTATCTTGTCCATAGCAACACCCATTAACGCATGTAATATTGAGTTTGGAACTACTGGTTCTTAATGTTCTTTGTGCAGTCTTAAAATCTGCTTTCATTTTAGATATTTGACTGCTATTACCCCAGTTTGGCCCAGACTTAATGTTTACTATATATCGAATATTATCACGATCAAATTCTAAATCCACACCTTTAATTCCAGATTTCCAACCACCATAAACTTTATTGTTGATAAATATAGCCAACCCTTCCAGCCAATCACCAAATATTGTCTCTTCATTAGAGGAGATATGAGCATCAACAAGTCCTCTAATAATTTCTTCAGCAGTTAAAACATGCTTTGCCTTGAACAAATATGGGTTTTTTCTTTTTAGAACCTTATCGAGCTTTAAAGAATCAAGACTTGATATTCTTTTATGGTGAAAAGTACCTATGTTTTCTTTCACGTATTGTACTACGTCATCTAGTTTAATTGTGTCCATATTTATCCTTTGATTCAAACAGATATAACTCAACAGGAGAAATCTCTGACTTCACCTGTTCATAGTATTCCGAGAGTATTTCTATCCCGATTGAATTTCTTCTCATCCTGTTCGCAACAATATTTGTGGTACCCGAGCCCATAAAAGGGTCTAAGACAGTGTCTCCGGCTTTAGTGAATAACTTTATAAACCATTCCGGCAAATCTTCAGGAAATGCCGCACTGTGATTTTTGTTGTTACATTCAGTAGCCAAATGCAGCACGTTTGTTGGGTATGCTTTATCTCGGGTCAGCCAGTTGGATATATTCTTTCCAAAACCACTTCCAACTTTGGATTCATCCCTTATTTTATCTGTT
This sequence comes from Kiritimatiellia bacterium, assembly GCA_028686345.1. GTDB lineage: Bacteria > Verrucomicrobiota > Kiritimatiellia > RFP12 > UBA1067 > M55B167. The sequence continues at coordinate 7,318 of JAQUCE010000076.1, read as the reverse complement.
TCGCTGAGGTTTTTTAATCTTATTTTAGCCCAATCTCCCATGGGCACCATAACTTCTTCTTGGTACATATTAAATTTTTTGTTTTTATTAAATTGTAAAAGCCTCTCCCAAGCATCTCTAAACCTGTTTGGCCATTTCCCCGGGTAACAATTTTTTTTGTGCCATATAAATTCTTCCGTCCATAGCCACCCTTGTTTTCTCATGGCGAGAATGAGTTCTAAAATATAAGTACTTCTCTCACATTTTACTACTTTTTCTTTGATGTTGAGAACAAAAGTTCCTGTTGGCTTGAGTACTCTGAGCATATGTTCAGTTTTCGGCAGAAACCAATCTACATAGTCATCAGGTAGAATACCACCGTATGTGTTTTTCCGCTGGTCTGCATAAGGAGGTGACGTGAAAACCAAATCAACCGAGTTGTCAGGGATTTTTTTCAAAACCTCTTCACAATCGCCAAGATATAAATCGTGTTTTATTTCCATAATTTCTTAATTATAGCAGATTGGCATCTTATTTTAAAACATAACGTTATGCTCACCGTTCAGGAACCAAGCGAAGCGCGGTTTCCGATACGGTGGAGCAAATTGTTCACAGCTGATTTTTTATTTTGTACGTGCTGTCCCAAACCACTCGGCATGGGAACTCTTCAAAGGACTGTCGTCGGGGAGTAAGCTGTGGCTCTCATTTGAAATCAGTCCAATTGTCCCACAATCATTTGAGGTGCGCAACTAAATTCTGTTTTCTTGAAACCACAAGGAGCCTAGCGCAGCATAGCCGCAACCAATTTTTTGCCCGCGAATCTCCACGAATGTTGCGCTTTAATTTTTTTTCTACTGCGTAGAGTCGTTAATGGATAAAAATTTAAAGCGCAGAGTCTTGTGTTGAAATTACAATTCATGTTGTCAAAAGTGATCTTGTGATAAGGGTATTTCAAGCGATTAGCGACCCCACGAAGTGGGGATGAAATACCCTTATCCATTCGCGGAGATTCGCGGGCAAAAAACTCTGAGAACTCTGCATGGCACGCCGTAGCCTTGGCGTAGGAGGGTACCTCTGTGAGAGATAATAAACGTACAAAAAAACCAAGAATATGAATAATAGTAGTACAAAGTTCACAAAGTCTTGATCGTCTTTTTATCTGTGAACGTCGTGGGTCACGGGACCGCGGGGGCGCGTTCGCGTGCCCCCGTGGGTACCGTGCACCCGGCTTGTTCGACACCCGTCGTCATTCTTTGAACATGTCCCACTTGTCTTCACAGTCTTGGATTGCTTTGAGGGGCATGAAACCGTTGTTCTTCCAGTTCTCCGGATAGTGAACGTGTCCGGCAACGTCGCTGTTTCTGGTTATGAAATAGCGGACGGGTTTCTGCGCCTTTTCGTTGCCCAACAGGACAAAGATCGTGAGTTGGTCGGCAAGAACGCCGTGGTAGTTGGCGGTCTTGACGTACCAAGGTGCCGACCGCACGGTCTTGACCTGCAACTTCTTGAGGGCTGTGTCGTCGGGAAGGCCAACGAGGATGTCGTAGTCCCTGGTGTTGCGGTCAGCCAATTGGGCATCGAACCCGCGCCGCAACAACTCTCCCATCACGAAGTACTCACCCGCGTTTCCCGTGGGGATTCCCGATTTCCGTTTTTTCTTCCGTGGTGCGGACTCGCCCATGCGGTGGCTTCCTTCTTCTGAGTGTCGAACGTTTAGGTCACAGGACCGCTGGGGCTAGCGAAGCGCCCCAGTGGGTACTGTGCACCTGTCTTGTTCAAACTTGATTTATTCTATGAAAGGGATTGATTTCTATCCAAGCAGATGTCCTGCCACATGAACTATGGCTGCCGTTAAAATAAATGTTAACGCATTTAGTCCTAAAAAAAGACACGCTAGAAACAGTGCCTTGAATCCTCCTAGCCCCCGACTCTTGAATAAATAGACAGGAAAGGCAATGCACTGACATAGGATGAGGCAAACCCTCATGTTTTTGCTCATTCGGTAACCTCTTTCAAGTGCATCATAATGGCACCAACCTACAGTCAAAAAGAGATGTGCAAACCCCAAAAGGTATGATGTTAGATTGAATATTGGGGAGTCGTCTTGAACAAAAACGCAGAAGCCACCAAAAAATGCAAATATGATTAGCAAACAAATTAGTATTACTCTTTTGGGTTTTCGCTGTGATGCGAAATCCCTTTTTATATCTTGTGTTTCGTTATCCATTTTTTGTTTGAACGCCTGCGTCACGTTTTGCCGCGCCAGCGGCAATAACGTGCACGCTGTTGTTGAAACTGTTTTATTTCTTCAAACCGTTTCAGGTGATTGTTTCTGCCTTTGTGATCTTTGAGATCTTTGCTGTGCCAAGGCGTAGCCAAAGGCGAAGACTGGTGGTTTCAAATCTCGCTACGAAAGTCTTCTTTTTGTTTTCAACGAAATGCTCACCGTTCAGGAACCAAGCGAAGCGCGGTTTCTGATACGGTGGAGCAAAATTGTTCACAGCTGTCTTTTTTATTTTCGTCTATCCTGTCCCAAGCCACTCGGCATGGGGACACTTCAAAAACTGTCGTCTGAGAGCACGCTGTGTCTCTCATTTGAATCAGCTCAATTGTCCCACAATCATTTGGGGAGCGCGACTAAATCCTGTTTTCTTGAAACCACAAGGAGCACAAGGTTCACAAAGTCTTCATTGGTGTGTTATCGGTGAACGAAATGCTCACCGTTCAGGAACCAAGCGAAGCGCGGTTTCTGATACGGTGGAGCAAAATTGTTCACAGTTGATTTTTCATTTTTGTATGTACTTTCCCAAACCACCCAGCATGGGGAAACTTCAAAGACTGTCGTCTGAGAGCATGCTGTGACTCTCATTTGAAATCAATCCAATTGTCCCACAATCATTTGGTGAGCGCAACTAAATCCTGTTTTCTTGAAACCACAAGGAGCACAAGGTTCACAAAGTCTTCATTGGTGTTTTATCGGTGAACGTTTAAATCACCTGCCAAAAAAGCGCGCTTTTTTGGCAGGTGCATTTTGTTGTTCAGTTTTCTCTTTAATCAAAACACAATTCTGCCCGCATATTCAGTTTTTTGTGTATTTCCATCTTTGTCATGTTGGCTATAGGCCCGACACTCCACCGGGCACTGGTTTCGCCAGCTGGGGCACCCGGGCCTAAAATCTAATTTTATTGTTGCCGTTGAGAAAAAGGGACGAATAGTTGCCGCTTCACTTGTAATCGACTTAAAAAATTTATGTAATCGAATAAACTAAATTAATCCACAGTGCATAAAAACCTGTAAGGCACCAAATGAAAATTAATATGGTTGTCCACAGTAAGAATATCCTAGTGCCTAATTTGAAAATTTTGAACATTGCAAAAAAGAAAATCAAAAATGAAACAGGGTATAAAACATGCAAAACAGGATGCAGGTAATTCCAGACGGATATAGAACTGACAGGTCCTGCCATTATTATTATATAAAAAATTAAAAATTCAATAATGCTGCTTGTCTGATATATAAAAACGTTAAATAACATACAATATAAAATTGTAGCAGCTAATAATAAAATTAAAATGGAAATGATTTTTTTTAACGTCATTATTCTGTCCAGATTGGTCGAAATTGATAATAATCATTGATGCGATTTAAACGTTTAGCTGAATTATACGTGTCTACATCATGCAGATAGTGATCTTGTCTGTTATGTGTTGGATTAACCCAGTCTGCTGAACCTGCCGCTGGAATATTTCTCATAACTTTAAGATTTTTGTTATAAATACATTGATTTCCGTTACCACTTGCTTTCGTTCGCATTTCATATGCGCCGCCCGGATGATATAACCGAGATGATATATAGTTTAATTTTTGTGGGTCTGTCCAAATACTGGAATTTGGATTTGCAGGTTTCCCGGTTTTTGAGTTGCAATGTAATTCTTTAGGACATTTAGGCAACTTTGTCCACCAATTTTCTTGCTTCTTTTCAAGCTGTACCCATTGATCAAAAACTTGTGTGTCCGTATAAAACTCTTGTTTTATGGCGGAGGAGTATGGGCCGGTCATTATATATTTTGAACCCAGCCTTTTTACTCCTGCTTTTGCAAGTGCTTTCTCCGCATCACTTAATGTGTAAAGCCCCAGAATATCCACAAAATTAATTGGGTCATTATTGACAAACCTGTATAAACCAGTACTACCCTTTTCCTCAAAGGGGTCTCTGTTAATGAAAATTCCCAGTCGAGGGTCGTAATATCGGTATTGATATTCAACCAAATGGGTTATCGAGCAGTATGGTTTTGAACTGAATCGGTGTGTGAAATCATCAGCTTTCACTCCGCTTTTCTGCAGTAACTCTCCAAACGGTGAATACTCGTAATGGGCGACAATATTACCAGTCTCATCCAAATAATCCGTTATGTTGCCATTGGCATCTGCCACGGGAAAATAGTTTTGAGATGTTGAACCTTTTAGTTCCGACACCATTAGAAGACCGCCAATACCTCCGGCATTGTGAAGAGACCCGCTTAAATCCAACCCCCATGTGTATGTTTTTATTGTAGTGCTTGACGTTTCGTAATTGGTGATCTTCTCCAAAACCATGTTCATGTCATCCCAGGAATATTCATGAATCTTGCACAAATCCCAATTACCTTCTTGAGTTTGATCCGCTGGATAATCTGGGCCTCTTCCTCGTAATCGAAAGATAGCCTTGATCTTTTTTCTTCCCTCTGAATCATATCTGTTTTGAATATGAATTGCATCATTCGTTTCAACCAAAGCATGCATGGTGTGCAATCTATTGTTTGCATCCCATTGATAGTGCCAGGTATTATCATGAGTAATATTACCATCATCATCAAATATTCTGCTAATTTGTGTTTGTGGTGTTCCCTCGCTGACACATTGATTAAGAGAGTTGGCTGTGTATAAATTTGTAACGTTATCGCATGCGGATGAAACTCGATTTCCTATGGCATCATATGAGTACGTAAAGTTAATTCCACTTACATTAGAACCACTAATTTCACCTCTAATGTTGTAGGAGAAGGTGTTATTTGATTGTAAACCTGAGGCATTATAATCTTTTCTGGAAACACGCTTTTTCACTGCGTCATTCGCATAGGTGAATGCGTTAATTAAGTTGCCATCCCATGTATTGGAAATGGATGAAACGCAATCTCTATGCCTTTCAAACCCTTTTTCCACTTTAAGTCCAGCGCAATTTGTGTAGCCACTGACAAGGTCAGTGCCAGTCAAATACGAGTAATGAAATGTGTTAGTCTCATTTACAAGGTTAACACTAATAACTGAACCAACACGGCCATATCGGTCATATTCATACTTAACCTGCATGGCCTTAATATTTTGCGCTAGCAGTAAAATCCAGCATGAAATGATGGGAACTGTGCCAATGAATTTATTTCGTTGCATTGTTTTTTCCTTTTACTGAACGAAATGCTCACCGTTCAGGAACCAAGCGAAGCGCGGTTTCTGATACGGTGGAGCAAAATTGTTCACAGTTGATTTTTCATTTTTGTATGTACTTTCCCAAACCACCCAGCATGGGGAAACTTCAAAGACTGTCGTCTGAGAGCATGCTGTGACTCTCATTTGAAATCAACTCAATTGTCCCACAATCATTTGAAGAGCACAACTAAATCCTGTTTTCTTGAAACCACAAGGAGCACAAAGTTCACAAAGTCTTCATTGGTGTTTTATCGGTGAACGTGTAGTTCAGTTGCGAGTTTACGAGTCAACTGGAACTGGTTGTTGAGACCTTTTTTTGCCTTTTTTATTATTTTTCTAACTCTGCTCTCATTTTAGACAACATTTTTAATCTATCTTCTTTCAATAATTCAATCTTGTCACTTAAGCCGTTAAAAATTTTATCATTTTTTAAATTCTCCAAGGAAGTTTCCAAAAGTTCTTTAAGCTCTTGTGTTGTTGTTGCAGACCTAACAAGTTCTTTCATTTCCTCAATATGCTTGCTCGATTGTTTATGAAACAATGCAAATAATACCAATGATTCTTGAATATTTGCGCGGATGGTTTTTCCCATTTCGCTTTTAATTATTGCGCCATCTAAAATTATTTTGACTTCTTCTGTAGGATCTTGAGCCTGCGCAGAATTTTTTTCGTACAAATTATTGACTAGGTCAGAATACCCTTTTAGTCTAAAAGATTCAAACGCATCATTGGCTTCTTTTAAGGCATAATACTCTGTTTCGCTAGGTTTGTTTGAACAACCTACAAAAAGTATGCATAGAAAAGTTAAAAATGTATTTGTTTTCTTCATTTATGATCTCTCAGAACGTTTAGTTCGCCATCACAAAATATCTTTTCGGTTATGATGCTTGTTCGCTGACCTTCTCTCCACAGAATCGGCACTTTGTGGCTTCGACGCGTATCAACTCAGCACAAGCTGGACATTTCTTCATAGACCCTTTCGCAAGCTCTCGCTTCTCAATTTCACTCGTGATGGGCTTACGAACAGCAACAATCAGGGCTGCTATCGGAGGGCTGAGTAGTAGGGAAAAAGCAAATCCAGCAATGAAACTGCCGCCCTTGTTGTATGACCATGCGCCGATAATTAACGAAGCAACAACCCAGAAAAATTGAATTTCAAATCCGTTCATAATAGGTTCCTGATTTTGAATGAATAGATTAGTTTTGCTTCATTGCAATTCATTAGGTATCGTTTCCACGCCTGCTGAATGTAAATGCCATCCTTTTCCCGACTCAGGATAAAAAATAGCAAACTTACCACTTTCCGTATTTGCTATCACAACGTAAAGGTCTTCATCTCGACTTGTAATCGAAACATTATATTTACCAGGACTTAAAGCTTTTGTTGCCGCCACAGTAAGAAATACAGTTGTTGTTAAAAGCACTCCAATAATGCAACTTTTGATATCGATTGTCATTTATTTTTCCTTTCAACGTTGAGGTCAGTGGACCGCTGGGGCTAGCGAAGCGCCCCAGTGGATACACTGCACCTGCCTTGTTGAAACATTTTTTTTCATTGGTCTCATTCATGTATTGATTCATATCTTAAGTAAAAATCTGTTGTAAATTCTCCTAAGCCCAACCGAACTTGAATTACCTGCTGATTCACGATAGTCTATAGTCTGTTCAATTGCAGCCAGTGCCGTTTTTAGACCTGCTGTCCCTTTATCTTCAAGAAACTTGGTAAGGTAATAACATATTGCAGCTTGACTGGACAACGACAATTATAATTTAACATCAGCGACAATTAGAAATTAACATTTTTCTAAAACATATTATAGTAATAAGTAACTCAAAAGCAGAAGGGTTTACTTATGGCTGTAACAGATCAACAGGT
>JAQUCE010000177.1 GCA_028686345.1 Kiritimatiellia bacterium | reverse complement strand
TTGGCAAGACCTTCATACGGTTCCACTTCCCGGACAGCTATCCGTTGCAGCCTCTTCTACGACGGGCCTCCGCTATGCTCCAGGCTCTCAACACACCATAGTCATGCTCCGTGGCGGTCCCCCGCGCTCTGAAAATACGGGAGGTGGGGCAGAGCTGTGCCTAAAACTAACGCATGCAACCACTTACGCTCCTATTCGTGCAGGTCGATATCATTAGTGGTCATTTTCCTCATTTTGAAGCTTGGGAGCTTCCGCCAATATGACTTCATGAATAGATCAGGTTAGTTCCAGTAGCCACTAACACAAGTCACTGGAAGCAAAGTGTATTTGGAGTAGCTAGAGCAGTCTGTTTTTTATATGATACAAGGTTGAAGTTTCTCGAAAATGGAAATGGTGGTGGAAAGGGAGCACCTATGGCGTGTGCAATGATTTATTGGGGCAAAAACTATGATACGTTTCATTCATGCGGCTGATGCGCACATTGACAGCCCGCTGAGGGGCCTTGAGGCGCACGAAGGTGCACCCGTTGATCTGCTGCGCGGCGCAACTCGGCGGGCTTTCGAAAATCTGATTCAGCTGGCGATTGATGAAAGGGCTGATTTTCTGGTTATAGCCGGTGATCTCTATGACGGGGATTGGAAGGATTACAGCACCGGCCTCTTTTTCAGGGGGCAGTTGGCTCGATTACGCAATCACAATATACCGGTTTATCTGATTGCGGGTAATCATGACGCGGCTTCGGTGATTACTAAAAAATTGAGCCTGCCGGAGAATGTCCATCTCTTTTCCACACGCGCAGCCGAGTCAATCGAGGTCGCCGGCGTGCCTGTGGTGATTCACGGACGCGGATTTCCGAATCGGGCTGTGCCCGAGAATCTGGCCGTTGATTATCCTGCGGCTGTGCCGAATAAGTTCAACCTGGGGCTGCTGCACACCAGCCTGACCGGCCGGGCCGGACACGACACTTACGCCCCGTGTTCGGAGGCTGATCTGCGTCAGAAGGGCTATGGCTACTGGGCACTTGGCCATGTCCACCAACCCGAGGTGATCAGCCGGGATCCATGGATTGTCTTTGCTGGTAACTGCCAGGGACGGGATGTCCGCGAAACCGGTCAGCGAGGCTGCCGGCTGGTGACAGTCAATGATGCACTGGAGGTGGAGGCGGCAGAGTGGCACACATTGGATGTTGTCCGGTGGCAGGTGCTTGAGATTGATCTAACCGGAGTGGAGGAGGAAGCTGAGGCGCTGGGCCTTGCGGCCGGATCAATGTCCAGCGCTGTGCAAGCGGCCGGGGGGCGTTTGGTCGCGGCCAGGGTGGTGTTTAAGGGTGCCACGCCTTTGCACGGCTCGCTGCATCGTGAGACACATCGCTGGCAGGCCGAATTACTTGGCCGCGCCCAGGATCAAGGGGCGGATGCCCTTTGGATTGAACGCATCAAGGTTAATACAACCCCTGTGTATGATCTGGCACAGCTTGCCGAGCGGGATGCGCTGACGAAAATTGTGCTGGAAACTCTGGCAGAAGCCCGGATTGAACCAGGGGTGTTTCCAGTTGAGATCAAGGATATGCTCGGTGTCCTGCCGCCCGAGGTTCGAAGCGAGGTTGAAGCTGAATGGGCTGAAAGTCTGCGGGAAACAACCGTGGAGGATATTCGGACAATCATTCTTGAATCCCTGACACAAAGGGAGGTCAAATAACATGCGATTTGAACGACTGCATATCCCGGCCTTTGGCCCTTTTACCAATCTGGAGCTAAACTTTCCCGCCAAAGGTGGCGATCTGCATATTATCTATGGAGCCAACGAGGCGGGAAAAAGTTCGCTGCTGCGCACTTTCCGCGATCTGCTCTTCGGTATCCACGGGCAATCACCGGATAATTTTCTGCATGAGTATCAGAACTTGAGAATCACGGCTGAGATCATTAACCGCGCGGGCGAGCGACTCTTTTTTCAACGGCGCAAAGGCAACAAAAACACCTTGCTGGATGCCGAGGGGCAAGCTTTGCCGGAGAATGCTTTGATGCCTTTTTTGGGCAGCGTGGATCAGGAATACTTTTCCGCAATGTTTGGCTTGGGGACTAAAGAGCTGCGCGAAGGCGCGGAGCAACTGCTGCATGGACAGGGAGACTTAGGCCATGCGCTCTTCTCTGCCAGTATGGGGGGCACCCCGGTCCAAGAGGTTCTAAAGGCGCTGGCCAGTGAGTCAGACCAACTCTTTAAAGGGCGCGCAACAGCCAATGTTTCAATTCGTCCGACAACGAATGCGTATAAAGATCTGATGAAAAAAAGCCGCGACGCCATTGTCAGCCCCGATGTATGGGAGAGCCTGGCAAAAGATTTGGCGGCAGCGGAGAAGGCCAGGGCGGAGCTGGTCGCCGATATCTCATCAATGACCCGGGAGCTGGAGTGGATTTCCCGCTGCGAGGATGCTCTGCCCACTGCGGGACGTTTAGGCGAGGAGCTGCAAAAGCTGGCGGCGCTGCCCTTGATGCCTGAGGTTTCCAGCGATTTTGTCGAACGCGCACGCGCTGCCCGGGAAGCGGCCAGTGCTGCCCTCGAAGAGGTCACCCGTCTCATAGCTCAGAGGAGCAAGTTCGAACTGCAATTAACGCGCTGCCAGACCGCCCCCGCCCTGCTCGCCGGGGCCGCTGCGCTGGATCTTCTGCATCAGGATCTCGGCGCCTATCGGGAGCGTAAAAATGCGCTGATCAACCAGAGGAGTGAGTTGGCCGGACTCGAAGAGGCGCTGCGGGCAGGCATGCGTCACCTGGCTTTAACCGGCGATTTCACCGGCCTTGAAACCCTGCGGGTGACCAGTGCTGCTCGGCTGGCCTGTGAGGAAGCTGCCGACAACCTCAGGCAGGCCCTTGAAGAGCATGATAAAAATACGGAAAAAACGGAGAACATTCAGACGCAGATCAAAGCTCTGGAGCGGCAGTTGGAAGCTCTGCCGGAAGCTGATTTGACCGACCTGCGTTGCGCTTTGTCCGTAGCCGCGGAAGCTACCGCAGCCAATAAAACCCTTGCCGCCAGCGAAAGCGAGGTCGCGCGGCTAGCCCGGGAGGCAAAAGCCGCCCACAAAAAATTAACAGGCGCACCGCCGGACTTGGACGCGACGGGCAATCTGTCGATTCCCGGCAAGTCGGTTATCCGGCGGTTTGACAATCAAATGGCTGAGATAAACCGTGAGATTAAAGGCGAAGACTCCAATCTCAGGAAGCTGAAAAAGCAGATCGAGTCTCTTCAAGCTGAGCTTGAGCGTATGCAGCGGCGCGGAGAGTTGCCCTCTGAACAAGGGCTGAGTGCCGCCCGCGCGCATCGTGAGCGCGGCTGGAGTTTGGTGTTGGCGGAGTGGAAAGGTGACGGGAGTAAAGAGGAGTTTGTTTCCGGTACTCCTCTGGAGCAAGCCTTTCCGGCAGCGGTTATTCAGGCTGACCAGATTGCGGATCAACTCCGTGAACAGGCTGAGGCAGTGGCCCAGGCCGAGGAGAAGCGTTTTCAGATTGCTCAGTCAGAGGTACAGCGACAGGAGGCAAAAACAAGAGTCGAAGAGCTGCAGAGCACGCTTAAGGAGTCGCAGTGTGCCTGGGAGGCGCTGTGGTCGCCCTGCGGCGTCAAACCGTTGTCACCAGCCGAGATGGAGGAGTGGCACGCGGATTGGAGTGACTTCGCAGCCCTCTTACACCAATTGAGCGCAGCCGAGGAGGCTTTTTTGCGGAAGAGTGCACAAGTGCGGGAGTCCGTAAATTTACTCGCCGCCGCTGTCCCGGATTCGGAAGGGAAGGGGTTTACAACTCTCTATAACCAGGCCCTTAAACAAGTTCAAAAGGGGGAGAAGTCTTCGGGACAGAGGCTTGAATTAGCCAATCGACTCCGGGAGTTTAAGGGGCAATTGGAGAGCTTTGAGCAGAACAACGACCGCTTGATCGCGGCGGTGACAAAGGCGCAGGGGGAGTGGAAAGCTGAGTGTCGGCAGGTTGGCATGCCTGAAACTCTTCCTCCGAAATCCGGCTTGATCCTTTTGCAGGAAAGGAAAGAGCTCCTTGCGAAATTTGATAGCTGGAAAGGGCTTTCTGCCAAATCCGGGGAAGCTGCTGAGGTTGTCCTCCAATACGAAAAAGATGTTCGCGAAAAAGCCGCGGCGCTTGGCGCGCGCGGTGATACGACCGAAGCTCAGGAGGCTGATCTGTGGAACATGCTGACAGCAGCCCGCACCAACCATGCGCGCCGCGAGCAATTGGAAGAGCAGATCGCGGAAACCTCTGTCAACCTGAAAGAGAGTCAGGAGTTGTCATTGCAGGCCGAGCAAACCTTGCAAGAGCTGATTCACTTGGCAAAGCTGGGGGCAGTCGAAGAGTTGGAACCGCTGCTCGCCAATCTGGAGCTGCGGGATCGGGCGCAGGGCCAGGTTAACACCTTTCGCGACACTCTCAGCGGCCTGGCGCGAGGCCAAAGTGTGGACGAGTTTCTCGCGCGCGTCACAGCAGAAGAGAGCGAGACCCTTGCCCAACGAAAAGAGATCTTGCAGAGACAAAAACAAGAACAGGAAACCGCGCTCCAGGAGCTGCGCAACGAGCTGTATGCGCTGAGTGACCGGAAGAAGGGGTTGGAGGCTGCCGGGGATGCCGCCGCTGACTATCGTCAGCAGGCTGAGTCATGTGCAGCGCGCTTGCAGCAAGATGCTTCACGCTTTGTGCGCCTGCGTTTGGCTTCACATTTTCTGCAAGCCCAGATCGAACGCTTCCGCAAGGAAAACCAAGCTCCGCTGTTGGAAAAATCCGGCGAGTACTTCAAGAATATCACTAAAGGCGCGTTCAGCGGGCTGGGGGCAAATTTCCATGCTGACGACACGCCGATCCTAGTGGGTCTGCGTCCGGATAACACTCCAGTCTCGATTGCTGGAATGAGTGATGGCACCAGGGATCAGCTTTATTTGGCACTTCGTTTAGCGGCGCTGGAGCAATACCTGGAGCAGCATGAACCAATGCCGCTCATACTTGATGATTTGTTGATTACCTTTGACAATAACCGGGCAGCGGCGATTCTTCCGCAACTCTCCGCACTGTCGCAGCGTACACAGATATTTCTCTTTACCCATCATGAACACTTGGTTGAGCTCTGCGGCCGGGAACTAGGCAAAGAGAGCTTTCACCTCCACCACCTGACCGCAAAATAAAACTCCGCAATATTACAATTTAGCATCATCATTTGTCCTTGACAAAACTTGCATCAAAAATTAAGATCATTTTGTATTATAAAACAATAAAAGGGCGGCTAATTTTTGCGCGGCACTTGTGAGACTGACTCAAACCAATGAAAGGAAACACACGATGAATATGTTTTGTTATCAATGCGAGCAAACCGCTCAGGGAACTGGTTGCACTGCACACGGGGTCTGCGGTAAGGATCCAGAGACAGCGGCACTGCAGGATCTGCTGATCCATGTTGCTCAGGGCGTAAGTCAGTACGCGCATCAGGCGCGTGCGCTCGGAGTTGTTCACCATCCCGCTGATCTGTTTGTGGTTGAGGCTCTGTTCACCACTGTGACCAACGTGGATTTTGATCCCCAGCGCTTACTGGTGCTGATCCGACGCGGCGTGGCCGTGCGTGATGCGATCAAGCGCGACTATGAAGAGGCTTGTCGCAAAGCGGGCCAAGAACCGGAGGCCTTGACCAATGCCGCTGCTCTTCAGCCAGGCAGCGATCTCAATGAGATGATTCGCCAAGGCGAGCGGGTCACCATTCAAAAACGGATTGACGCGTTGGGTGAGGATCAGGCAGGGCTCCAGGAACTCATCACCTATGGACTGAAAGGCATGGCTTCCTATGTTGACCACGCCCAGATTCTTGGTGTTGAAGATGATGGCGTGTACGCATTCATTCATGAGGCATTGAATTTTCTCGCCAACAACCCCACTGATGTTGATGCCCTGACAGGCATGGCCCTGCGGGTGGGCGAGGTCAACCTCAAAGCCATGGAGTTGCTGGATGCGGCTAATACCGGCGCCTATGGCCACCCTGAGCCGACTGAGGTGCGCGTAACACCGCTAAAGGGCAAGAGCATCGTGGTCTCTGGCCATGATTTGAGGGACCTGAAGATGCTCTTGGAGCAGACCGAAGGCAAGGGCGTCAATGTTTACACCCACGGTGAGATGCTGCCTTGTCTGGCCTACCCTGAGTTGAAAAAACACAAACATCTGGTTGG
>JAQUCE010000176.1 GCA_028686345.1 Kiritimatiellia bacterium | reverse complement strand
CAGTAGACCGCGCCGGCAACCGCGCGGCCTACACCTACGCTGCCGGCAACAAACTCACCTCCGTCACCAACTGGCTGGATACCTCCACCCCGGTCGGCATCTCCTTCAACTACGATTGGCAGATGAACAACCTTACGGTTATCAACCCCATGGGCGAAGCTGTCGAGAGCTACACCCTCGATGCACAGGAACGCGTTGACAGCGTCATCAATCTCGAAGGGCAGAGGCTTGATGTCACCTACCTTGTCGGCGACCTCATCTCCGCAGTTGACCGCTTTGACGGCGTACTCATTTCCAACATTTTTGACAGCGCGGGCAACGTGACTGAAACTCTCCATGATGGTGTCAGCATTGAGCAGGCAGCATACCGTAAAAATGGGCAGCTGCTTTCGCTCAGCAATGCGGTTGCAACTCTTGACTGGAGCTATGACATTCGCGGCTTCGCCACGAATGTTCAGTCCTCAGTCGGCAGTTTACAGTCGTCAGTCAGTTATCAATTCGATCCGGCAGGGAAAACCACTAACGTGGAATTGAGAATTGATAATGGACAATTGAAAATTGCTTATGAGTATGATGAAGCGGAGAGAGTTTTAACCACGAAAAACACGAAAGGCACGAAAAATTACCATACGTACAACCAATGGAATGGATTACTGGCAAGTATCAGCAACGCATACATCACAGTCGATTACACCTTTGATATTCTTGACGCCGTGACCAATGCTGTTTACAGAGATGGTACCGGCAGCACCCTCGCCTGCTTCGATTACAAACATGATGCTCTAGGACTGATAACGCAGAAGGTTACCGTCGTTGATGGGGCAGTCTCCACCAACAGCTACACCTACGATAACCTTGGCCGGCTGATTTCAGAGCAGGTTAACACCGATGCGGCTGTCAACTTTACGTATGACTTAGCGGGAAATCGGTTGAGTGCAGGTGGTCCAAACTGCACTTACACGCACAACAAACTCGACGGAGTTCTTCACGATACAGCCGGTAATATTACCAATATGGTGCGCAATGGCTTTACGCTTGACATGAGTTGGAACAGTCAAGGCCAGTTGATCAGTGTCAGCACCAACGGCGTGTTCGCCGAAAGTTACACCTGGGACCCGTTGGGTAACCGCTTATCAACATCCGATGCCAGCGGCACAACCTATCATGTCTATGATGGCTCCCAATGCATCGCTGATTATAACTCCAGCGGCGATCTGATTGCCAGTTATACGTGGGGAAGTGGAATCGATAACCTGCTCGCTGTTACAGTGTACGAGGAAAATTCCACCAACACTTATTATGCGATCAAGGATCATCTCAACTCCGTCCATGCCCTGATTGACGATTTCGGCAACTCTGTTCTGACTGTATCCTACAACGCTTGGGGCACTCCTCTGAATTCTCAATTATCCATTATCAATTCTCAATTTAAGCTCCGCTATCTCTTCCAGGGCCGCGAATACAGCGGAGCGACGGGCCTATACAACTTCAGAGCAAGGTGGTACTCTTCTTATATTGGTCGCTGGCTCTCGAAAGATCCCATCGGCCTTGAAGGCGGTTTGAACCTGTATGTGTTCTGCGGGAACGATCCTGTGAATTATCGTGACCCAGCAGGTTTATGTAAATGGGAAGACTGGGACTTTGAATATGGCACTGATGATTTTTTGCATGACCTTGACATGTTATTTGGAAATGCAAAGCCGCAAAATCGTCAAGACGAGATCCAGCTGATTCTAGCAAATCATGTTCTTCTTGGGTCTGTATCACCTAGTGCTTTAATTGGAAAAGGATATCCGACGAAACTTAATGCGGCGGGTAAATTGCAACCATACGATCCGGTAAATGGACAGTATATGTCCTATAGTGCTAATCCTGGACTGGTGCATTCTCCTCTGGGCAGATTCGGTGCCGGTTTGGCACAAGGTTGGGCTGAATCACAAGGAGCTACGGGCTCAACACCTGTTGGAACGGCTGGTGAAATAGGTCATGCTATTGGTAGTTTAGCCGGGAGTTTATTTCAATGGTAATTCTCATTATATTTTTCACACTGATTGTTTCATGTTTTATCTGGCATGCTTCAAGAGGTGTTGTTCGAAATCTTGAATGTATTGAGGCTGCCCTTAATGAATTATTAAGGCGTGGCTATGATTGTGGTTTTCTCGTAATAAAGGTTTCGTACTCTACAAAATTTGTCCAGATTAGGAAGTACATTACTTGTCCTGGCAAGTATGGAATTCAATTAGCATTTCCAAATGCAAGATGGTCAAAAAAATACTTTCCCCGGATCATACAAATTTGCAACTCATATGACACAAACAGATGTAGAATTGATTACACGGGGGAGTTGGAGTTTTTGTACTTTGATTTTGGGAAAGATTTAAAACAAGCTAGTCAATGTGTCAAACAGATTTTGGTTGATGCTTTTAGTGTGACATGCAAAACGAAACTATTTATAAAACTCGAAAATGCGGCATTATGGGATGAGTTAATTGAATCACCTGATACACATAATACCGAATCAACTCAAGAAACGCTTCTGAAATCTTGGAATCTTATAAAAAAATCAAAAAATAAAAGAGAAAAATGACCGTCTCCAATGTCTACGACACAGCGGGCAATATCACAGAAACTCTGCATGATGGAGTCAGTATTGAACAGGCGAGCTACCGCAGGAATGGGCAGCTCTCCTCGCTCAGCAATGCAGTTGCAACTCTGGAATGGAACTATGACATTCGAGGCTTTGCCACCAATGTTCAGTCCTCAGTCGGCAGTTTACAGTCGTCAGTTGGTTATGCGTTTGATCCGGCAGGGAACACCACTAACGTGGAATTGAGAATTGATAATGGAGAATTGAGAATTGGTTATGAGTATGACGAGGCGGAGAGATTAAGTGTTATCAACCCTAATTCCTCCGGCTCCTTTCAGCTCCCTGGCCCCTTCACCCTCTCTTACAACGATTATAACGGTCTGCTGAATACACTCAGTAACGATAATATCAAAGCTGATTACACTTTTGATGTTTTGGATGCTGTAACCAACACGGTTTACAGGGATGGTTCCGGTAATGCCATCGCCAGCTTTGATTACAGGTGTGATGTGCTGGGGCTTATCACGCAGAAGGTCACAGTGATTGACGGAACTGCGGTTACAAACAGTTACACCTTTGATAATATTGGGCGACTGACATCCGAACAGGTCAATTCCGAAACAGCAGTCAGCTATACGTATGATTTGGCGGGTAACCGTTTAAGTGCCGGTGCTTCAAACTTCACCTATACTCATAATAAGCTCGACGGTGCTTATCATGATTCCGCTGGTAATATTACCAACATGGTCAGAAATGGTGTTACGCTGGATCTGGTTTGGAATACGCAGGGACAGCTTGTTGAAGTTAAAACCAATGGAGTCTTTGCTGAGGGTTATACATGGGGGCCTTTGGGGAACCGTCTTAGTACTTCCAATGCAAATGGGGTTGTATTCCATGCTTATGACGGTGATCAGTGTGTTGCCGATTATTCAGCCAGCGGTGATTTGATTGCTTCCTACACCTGGGGCAGTGGAATTGATAATTTGCTGGCTGTAACGGTGTACGAGGAGACAGCCACCAACACCTACTATACCGTCAAAGACCACCTCAACTCCGTTCACGCCTTGATTGGCGATTGCGGCAACTCTGTTCTGACTGTATCCTACAACGCATGGGGTACGCCGGACCGTTCACTGTTTACTATCGGCAGTTCTCAGTTTAGACTACGTTATTTGTTTCAAGGGCGCGAATATAGTCAAACGACGGGACTATACAATTTCCGCGCCCGGTGGTATGATTCTCACTCTGGACGGTGGTTGAGCAAGGATCCAATTGGCCTTGAGGGCGGTTTGAACCTGTATGTGTTTTGCGGCAACAACCCGGTGAATTTTGTTGATCCTTGGGGATTGTGCGAGGAACTGCCCTTTGGCGTTCAGCAGGACATGGTTGGCATTCAAGATATGTCCGGTGTTTACATCTCTGAGATTGCACTCGCTGTTTTAAAGTGGGGACGACTTGCCGGATGGGTCGGAAATAAGATTGATGACCTATATAGAGGCCTTTCTCGTTATGGGGATGATGTTGCGAGGAGTGTTACAAAGACAACACAGGGCATGACTAAGTCATCGCGGACACGTTTCAAGCGAACTATCAATAATCTATCTAAGTCGGACATGGATCCTGGTCTCAGCCAACAGAAGCTAGATCAACTTCGACGAATCTCTAGCAAGGCGGATGCCAAGATCCGAGTTGATTTAGAGGGAGTCAGGGGAACCGGCGTAAAGCCCCATGCCCATGTTGAAGGCATGGGTAGTAAGATTGAGAGTAGGCATATTTGGCTACAAGAGGGGGTTCAGTGATGAATAAAGGCGACAGCACCCAAGTCGTTAGTTTTTTTCGGTACATGCGGTTGTTCCGCGTGACCTGTTTTAGTGTGCTTCGTGTAGAATCGGAGTGTATTCATGCAATAGTCGCCTGGAGTGAAGATTGCTCAAACGGAATACCGGGTTCCGAGGATGTTCAAGAGGTGAGGTGGAATTATACTTCAAGTGAAACTGTTGATGATGCTCTAGTTATAGGAGAATACGCATTTGACAAAGGCTGGATCACGTCTGACAAATTGAAGCTTGATGAGGGCGAGATTCAACGTTCCCTTTGCTGGGATAAGGAGCGAGTATACAAGGCATTAAAGGAATTGATGATGCTGAGAGTGCAAATGATCGATGATGAAAGGGAAGTAGATGCCTTTTTTCTGCATGGATAAATTATGAATAAGGTTTAACACCTATTATGCTATTAAAGACTATCGTGGGGTAGTCAGAGTACAGCCACGCAACCGGTCTTTACAACTTTCGGGCTCGATGGTACGATTCTGTTATTGGACGCTGGCTATCTAAAGACCCCATCGGACTTGAGGGCGGATTGAACCTGTATGTGTCCTGCGGGAACGATCCGGTGAATTTTGTTGATCCTTGGGGATTGTGCGAGGAGCTTCCATTTGGAGTTCAACAGGACATGGCTGGCATTCAGGACATGTCCGGGACCTATATTGCTGAAATCGCACTCGCGTCACTAAACTGGGGCAGAGCTCTTGGATGGGTTGGATCAAAACTTGATGACTTGGCAAGAGGCCTTTCCCGTTATGCAGATGATGTTGCGAGAGGTGTGTCACGAAATCCGAGAGTTCGACATCATACATCTACTGATGGGCTTCGTGGTATTCGTGCTGATGAAGCAATTCGGCCATCTCGGGGCGGAGGTGTACACGTTGAAACTGAAGCATTTGGTTCTACTAGGACGGCGAGTCAGCAAACTGGGGCTTTTGGACGTGGATCTTATGTCGAATTTGATGCGCCGTCAGATATCATCCGAACGCAAGTAGGTCCCCGTAATACAGGTGTAATTTCAACTGACACGCCATTATCTCTGGATGGATTAAATCCTACGTATAAAACGTATTGGTAAAGGAGAGTGGTTTTAATGAAAATGATATCTTTGCCAAAATTATTTGTTGTGGGTTTAAGTGCAAGTTTGCATGAAGCTGAATTGTCTTTACATCGTGCTGATTCATTAGATGAATTAAAGAAATATTATACATCAGAAAAAGTGAATCAAATCATTGGTGCAATTGATTCTTTAAACAGAATCTTAAGGAATAAATCTCCACAGGATAAACTTTCTAATCCACCCACAATTTTAATGAAAATCTTTAGTTGCATTGTGGCGTACATTGCATGGTTTGTTTTTGCTGCTTCAATACTTCCGAAATCAACTATTTCAAAAGCTTGTTTCGCATTGACAGAATTTTTAAGAATTTTACAAGAAAATGATAATGTGTATGAACAGAAAAAAAATGATTTCAGGATAATATTGGATCAATCTCTGCAAGAAATTATTGTTTATTTGCCTTGTTCCTCTTTGAAGACCAGCATTCGAAATGTAAATCATTTAAATCAAGCGTATCATCTTACAGGACTTAAGGATATTGATGCTGTGGCGGGGGAATATTGGTATGAAATCCAGGACTAATTTACGGAAAAAGACCTTTTATTGGCAAATGAACAACCTCACTGTCATAAACCCTATGGGCGATGCAGTCGAGAGCTACACCCTCGATGCGCAGGAACGTGTTGAAAGCGTCACCAATCTCGAAGGGCAGAGTCTTGATGTCACCTACTTGATTGGCGACCTCGCCTCCAGCGTTGACCGCTTTGACGGCGTACTCGTTTCCAACGTCTACGACACATCTGGCAACGTCATTAAAAC
>JAQUCE010000175.1 GCA_028686345.1 Kiritimatiellia bacterium | reverse complement strand
ACCTGGTCGGTGGCCTCATCGCTCACATACAGTCCGCCAGCCGAAACCGCCAGTGCGCCGGGTGTGCTGTTGCTATCAAAGGTGTGGACCACGCTTTGGAATCTACCCCGCCGCGAAAAGGCCAGCACGCGCCCTCCCGCCATATTTTCGCTCACATAGACTGTATGGCCCGAGCCCGCAAGGCCGTAGGGCGCTGTCAAAGGATGGCCCGCATACACGCCGCTTGCGAAGAGGGTCTTTTCGCCATCGTCAAACAGCCAACTGTGTTCAGCACCGTAGCTATAGCGCCGCACGCAGTTGTTGCCTGTGTCGGCTGCCAACAGCCGCCCCTCCTCTTTATCAGCCGGAATCTGCCGGAAGTTGGGAATGCGTTTGAACAGCACGTAATTCAGGTCGTTCGCCGAAGCAGGCGCGCCGTCCTGATCCCCGTAGCAGGTGCGGTAGATTGACACAAGGTCATCGCCGTCAATCTGGAACTCAGGCCACATGAACACCTGCGTGCGCCCCGCCTGCACCCCGAGCGGCATCGCGTGAAATGCCCAGTCGCGCAGTGTGGATGAAGAGAAGAGCCCCACCCGATCTGTGCCGTCTGGATTTGTCAAAGCCCAGAACCGCCGCGAGAGAGCGTCGTAGCGCACACCGAACGCGCTGCCGCCGCCCGGCAGGAGCGCCATGTCGGCGAAGGGTGTGTGCGTCAGCGCATCGGCGGGGGCTTCGCCTGTAGCCAACAGCGCCAGATACCCCGCATGGCCGCTGAAACCGACCACCCGCATCAGCATACGAAGCACCCCCTCTTTGTCAGCCACCGTCCGACCGTCGGTCCAGCCCCTGAAGTTGGTCGCCGTGTTCCAGCTCGCGGGGATCGGTGTCAGCGGATCGGTGACTGTCCAGCTCGTCGCGTTCAGCAGGTCGGCTCCCACAGGTGCCGACAACGCGCCTGCCTCAACATTGGCCGCATAGGTGCCGCGTGCAGTGTTGCCGCGCCGCTCCACATAAAGCCAAACGCGCCCATTCCGCACCGTCACCGCACCCGCGCGAAGGTTCCAGCCTGTGTTGGTGGTCAGGATGCCGCTCGTCGCTGAAATCGGCGAAGTCCATGTCACGCCTTGGTCGCTTGAGCGCCGGATCACCAGTGTGCCGCCGTCATAGTGGTTGCCTAGCAGATAGAGCGCGCCGCCGCTCTCGAGCAGCGTGCCGCTGTAGAGCGGCGCGACCTGGCTAACCCGCGTCCACGTTGCGCCCTGGTCAGTGGAGCGATACACTTTGGCGTGGATTCCGGATGGCGATGAGAGCACTGTGGCTGAAACCATGTAAGAGCCGTCGGATAGTACAGCCAGTGACGGCAGATGGAAGATGCTCTCCTCTGATATCTGCGCAAGGTGTCCAATCACGGTGCCGCCCGTCGCAGATTCGATTGCTGAGAAGTCGGTCACTGGCGCACGCGGTGCAGCTGTCGGTGCAGGTTGATATGATGCGTAGAGTGCTGCCACGGCAGAGCTGTCGAGTCCGTAATTATAGACGCGCAGATCATCCATCAGGGCATAGCCGCTGCCGCCAGTATTGCCGTAAAAGGCGCCCGTGCCCTTTGAGTTTGAGGCAATGCTCCAGTCAAAGGTCTGGTCAACCCGTGGCAGGGCCGCCGCGGAGGTAGCACTGCTGACATTCACGCCGTCCACCCACAGCCGAAATGTTTTGTTGTGGCGGCTGATACCAACCTGGTGCCACACGCCGTTATCCAAGGCGGCACCTGAACCCGCGGCAACTGAAATAAGGCCATGCGTGTTGTTGACCCACCACGTCAGTTTATTGGCGTTACCGGCATCGTAGGTCAGGTTGCAGCGCCCTGATTGACCGGCGTTATTGGTGAAAAGGTGTTTTTCCGGCGTGCTGCTAGGTGTTGTGCGCACCCAGAGCAACACGGTAAAGTCGTTGGTAGCTGGTATCAGTTTTTTGGAGCCGAGAATGCTGCCGCTGCTGGTGGCATTGGCCCACAGACCGTTGCCATCTGCTCCCTGTGCTCCGGACTGCAGCATGCTTGATGCGTATATCTCACGCCACCCAACCTCGGGCTCGAGCAGCCGTTTATTGGCTGCATCTTCGAAACGCCAGTGCGCGATCAGGGTGTTGGCAGGGGTATAACTGTCGTACAGGCTGGCCACTGCCGCCCCCTCAAGCGCGTTGGTGTATACGCGCAGATCATCGATACGCCCTGTGAGAAAGTCGATTGTCTCAGCCGCAGCCGAGCCTATGCGCCAATCCTGAGCCTGTGAAAGGGTAAATCCTGCACCATAGTCGCGGCTGGCATCAAGTTCGCCATCCAGCCAGAGTTCGATGAATTTGCCACGCCGCACCAAGCCCACATGGTGCCAGCCAAGGTCGCGGAGCGAGGTTTGGCCTGTCAGAGCAAAACTGGGATGGAAAAAGAACAACTTGCCGGGCGATGTGTTCGCATCAAAGCTAACTCCGAAGCTGACGCGGTTAGGCTGGGCAGACGGCAGCGCATTATTGGAGAGAAGCTGCACTGTGGCCGCCGCTGGCGCGTCATCGCGCACCCACATAAACATGCTGAAATCATTGGTCGCGGGAATTAGAAACTTTGAGCAGGGGATCCGTAGAGAACTCGCGCCATCCAGCCGGATACCCGTGGCATTCACGGCACGTATGCCAGCTTCAGGCGTGCGTAACGGTGTCGCAGCCATCCACCCCGCGTCAGGCGCAAACAGCTGCGCGCCCACAGCCTCGTCGAACCGCCAGCGGTGCACAGCCTGCGCCGGCAGATACGAGGATACCAGCGCAGCCACATCCTCGTCAGTCAACGTGCCGTGATAGACCCGCAGGTCATCCATTCGCCCGTTGAAGAGACCGCTGCTCTCGCTGACAAACGCGCCTATGCGCCAATCCTGAGCCTGCGAAATAGGCGTGTTGTTAACACCCGAGGGGTCGCCGTCAGTCACGCCGTCCACCCAAAGCTGGCTGCGGCCGCCGCGACGGGTGAAGCCCACGTGGTGCCATGCGCCATCATTGATGGCGGCGGAACCAGTGCGGCCAGCGCCGTCGCCATGGAACCAGCCGAGCCGGTCACCTGAATCAATGATCATAAAATTAGCGCGGTTGGCCTGACCTGCATTGCAGGAGAAAAGGTGCATCTGGGAGCTCTGCTGCGTAACGTTTGTAAATGCAATCCACATAAAAACGCCGAAGTCATCGGTCTCCGGGATCAGCAGCTTCGAGTCAACCAGCTGACCAGCGCCACCCGGCATGAACAAGCCGGTTCCGTCAACCGCCGTTACGCCCGCCGCCGCGTTGTTCTTGAGGTCAATGAAAATTGATCCAACCTCAGGCGACAAGCTTGTGGCACCGGCCTCTTCGTCCATGCGCCAGTGCGCCGCCAGCTCGGCGGCGGAGGCCCAGAGCGCAAATCCTAAAAAGCAGATGACCGTGCTCTTTAAAGATAGCGTCATGACTTGAGTTATGTGCCTCATAATGATCTCCTCGTAGCGTTAAGTGTCGAATGAATCAAACTTACTTTAATGCGATAATCATAACACAGAATGGTAACTGCGTCTTATAAATAATGAAACCGCACGGCGCGCCTTTGGCGAACAACCACCCGGCGTCCGCTAATTGCTTCCTCCGCCTTCTTACATACGCGTGACATGTAGAAGCAACTCTACACCCCGGGCGGCCCTTGGTGAGGCTGATGCAAAATGCCGCTCGCAGAGCGGCTGCGGCCAACGATGTTACCGACGATTGGGATCATGCGTGAAATCCAAAATCCTAATCCTCGTCTTTTCGCCGCGCAGCTCCGCCGGCTGCGGAGCCACTTGATTTGAACGAAGTCTCAGATCAAACCTAGTTTCTTTGGATCGATGACCGCCAAACAGATGTTGGTGCGATTCCAGGTATAGGTGATATAGAGCAGGCCATCCGATCCCTGAATAACAGCCGGATAGCTGAACTCACCCTTTTCACTCTCAAGGGTCAGAACACTCTTCCAGTTAACTCCATCAGCTGAAATACCAACATTGAGCGGGAAACGACTTTGCGGCGTGTGGTTGTAAACCAGAACATGGCGGCCATCCTTCAGTGTAACGGCATCCGTGCCGGAGTTGGGGTTGGGCAGCTCCAGCAAGGTCATGCTGCCCCAGGTAGCGCCATTATCTTCAGAGAGTATCGAAAAGACCCTCTTCTCCCTGGTACGCCCAATTGCCAGCAGCTGGCTGCCACCCAGAAACAGAATCGAGGGTTGGATGGCATTGATCTCCTTGCCGTCATTAACAGGGCCGATGCGTTCCCAGGTTTCGCCAAGATCAGTGCTCTTCTCAAAGTGCACCCGCCAGCCGTCAAACTCGGTTGATGATCCGCAGAGGATCGACCCATCAGGCAGCTGAACCGGTTTGTTCTTTATCGGACCATCGAAAGTTTCAGGCAGACGACGTGCCTCCGACCAGGTTCTGCCATTATCATCTGAGAGCTTGAGCATCCCCCACCAGCTGCGCGGGTCAGGACCAACCTTATAGAAGAGCATCAGCGGGCCATCCTTGGGCTGAAAAAGAACTGGATTCCAACAGGGGTGGCGCGTCAGGTCTTGCTGTAAACCACTGGCAACAGGGTGCGCCGGAGACCACTTGGCATCTTTTTTCAACCTGCGCGAGCAGTAAATGGCAACATCCTTGTGTTTCTCATGCGTGCCGCCAAACCAGGCGGTGACCAGCCAATCACCGCTCTCGGCAATGGTTGAAGCGTGCACCGATTTTGTCGGCATGGTGTTGTTTATAAACTCCTTTGAGAGAGGATCAGCATTCGTGCTGACACAGCCCGTTACTCCGATTACCATAACCATAGCTGCAATGCGTTTCATGACGTGACTCCTTTTTTAAAAACCCCCACTCACGCTAGGTTCCCGAAATCCATTTGTTTGAAAGTACCTGCATTAAACCACAGGAATGAAATTAAGTCTTGCAAAATAATCGACTGGACTATTTTAAACAATTTGGTAAGCTGTTCTGCGCGTAGGAAAATGGAGAGCAAGCAAAGATGAAGATCATTCTGGGACATGATATTGGTTTGAATCTGGCGGGCCGGGCAGGTGATGCAAGCACCCGCCAAGCCAAGCCAATATCATGGCATGCGCATGATGCCTTTGAGTTGCTGTTTGTCTTTGACGGAGAGGTCTCCTACGAGTTTAAAAATCATCCTTCGCTCCATATTCCCGGGGGCTCATTCCTTGTTATCCCTCCCGGACTTCGTCACCGCGGCCTGGACAATATCCGCACCCCGGCCACCCTCTTTGGCATCACCTGTAAACCTCAAGCCGATCACGCGGCGCAGCTCACCTCCCTGACTCCCGCCGATCTCGTTGAAATCCAAAGGGTATTGAAAGAGGCGGCCTTAATTGTCCGCAGCTGCGGACGCGAGCTGCACCTCAGCTTGATGCGCCTGTCGCAGCTGGTTAACCGCCATGCCGAACAGCGCCTCACCACTCTCATTAAGGCCAAGCTGCGGGCGGCAATCTGCACTGTAATTATCGATGCCGTCGTGCATCTCGGCAGTGCGCCCGAGCCGGATGTGAACGCCATTGTGGCCGCTGCCACCGCCTACATTGAACTCCGCAGTGCTGAGCCATTGCAGATCTCAGATCTTGTCCGCCATCTCGGTTTCAGCCGCGCCAGGGTCTTTGAGCTCTTTAGAGCCGGCACTGGCATGACACCGAACGACTATCTTCAGCGCTGCCGGGTGCGTAAAGCCCGCAAGCTGCTGATCCACTCCGCGCTCTCCGTCACAGAGGTCGCCTTAGATGCCGGCTTCTCCTCCAGCCAGTACTTCAGCCAGGTCTTTAAAAAATATACCGGCATGACTCCCAGTCGCTATCGTGCAGGACAAAAATGATTTTGCAACATTGGTTAACGATGATGTGCGATGATAGCGGATTACGATTAAAAACCCCGCCCTTGAAAATCGTCCACCAACATCGTCGCCGCCATCGTTAACCGGAGACGTCTCCGACCTCAGCAGCTCCGGTTTCCAACCGGACATCTCCGATAGGAAATCAGAGCTACGTTTTTGCATACTCTGCTGATAATTCGCGTGTCACCCGCATAGCGGACGACTTCCTGATCCGCGTCTTGTCAAATGGAGTAAGCGCGGAAGGAGGTCAGTCGCTATGCGGCTGACTCGCCTGCGTGACTGATTTGCTACCCTCAATTTCAACCACGAAAGGCACGGAAGGCACGAAAGGGGTACGCTCTGCTGGTTTGAAACTACGAATACCGCGAATTTACACGAATGGGGCGTAGCAAATTTGAAACCGCAAAGAGATTTTTCACCTCAAAATAAT
>JAQUCE010000075.1 GCA_028686345.1 Kiritimatiellia bacterium | reverse complement strand
TTCGCTCCAGCCCCAGATGATTTTATCGCCGCCAATATAGGCGCTGGCACGGATACCCTCAACATAAACGGCATTGCCACGACCAGCAGAGGTGCATTGTGTGGTCTTGGCAGCATCACCCCATGTCTTCAGACGCGGGGAACAGAAGATGCACGTGGCTGTGGTTGACGCACTCGGATTATGGGATGGGCAGGGACAGCATCCGCCGGTGTAGGGTGAAAACGGATAGATTTTTATAAAATCATTGTCGTCGATCACGCCGTCAGTGTCGTATAGGTCCAGCACGCCATCTCCGTCATCATCGTCGTTATTGACAGCCAAAGGACGGCCGGCGTTTTCCTGATATTGTGTTGTTGTCGAACCGTGGTCGCACTCCGGCGGGCCGGGATAATCAAGCGCGCAACGCCAATACTCCTGCTGATGAACGCTGCACCAGAGATCGCCATGCTCTTCAATGTCATCATCTTCGCGCTCCGGATCATCCGCGTGGATACATCTGTAGATGGTATCTGACCCAAAAGTGGCCCAAGCTGCACCGGTTGGATGGAAGCTGATTACAAGGCCGTCCGCAGTACCTCCGCCCGCCCATGAGATATTGGTCACCCTTGCGGCCGGAGCGGAGACAGCTCCGTTATTCAGCCATATCCATTGGTAAGCACCTTCCAGTTCGGGTGTGACCACAGCTTCAACTGTCTTTGAATGTGAGGCGTGAAAACAAACTAATGGCGGTTTTATTTTAACTTGGGGCCGGGCGAAAATACCGCATTGTTTCCGCCCTGAAATATAAACAGCGTCGGCAGGCACTGTTGTGGACATCATGGAGGGTGCGCTCGTGTTATGGGCTGGATGAGAGACCTCGAATACACCGGAGGTGTCAAGCAGCAGAGCGCGGTCTGAAGAGAGTTCAGCACCCAGCTTTAACGAGCAGGGCTGGGTGGCACTGAGCGAAATATCATGGGCGACTCCTTGCGGCAGGGTCAGAACCCAGCTTCCGGCAGCCCGCATCATGATTTTACGGGGCCCAATGGTGAGCATAACAGGAGCAGGCAGAGGGTGTCCAAGTGTGATGGTAATATCAGTCAAGATGCTCTCACCTTGATTGATCTCGGGAGTGCTTTGCCCGTTATTCGGATCTGTTCCAGCCAGCTCCTCCTGCCAGTCAGGGAATCCGTCGCCATCACTGTCAATTGAACAGTCTCGCGCCGGATCAAGTTTGTTCGCAATTTTGTAGCCATAGCTTAATCCATCCCGCGGGTCGATGTCATCTGGATCGTACTCTCCATAAAAACTTATCTCCAATCCATCAACAATCCCATTCCCGTTTTCATCCGGGTTGAGTGGATTGCGGGCGTTTGCGACCTCGTTGCTATCTGAGATCCCATCAAAATCAGAGTCAAAATGTGTCGGTGATGTGCCATAAAGGTAGACCTCCTCATTAGCGGGAATTCCGTCTTGATCCAAATCCCACTCGCCATAGAGGAAAGGGGTAAAACCCCTGAAAAACAGTGAGAATGCCTTGACCGACAACGCCGAATTTCCTCCGCCGAGGGTAATTGACTCGCCACCGCCCGCATGCTGCACCCCGACCACGTGATTGGATGTAATAAAATTGTCCGGCAGAGCATAGCGGAACTCAACGTCGCCATTCCAGTGGAGCTCGGCCTGAAAAGAGGCAATATTGTTGGTGGAACGACCAATCAGAACATTGTTCCAACAGACCAGCAGACCGCCATTAGTTGTGGCCGCGCTCCACACGCAGCTTCCCAGTGCAGGCACCACGCCGACCGGGCCCCAGAGCGGTGCGAGGATTGAACGTCCGCTTTCATCAGGCATCGCATGGGAGGCTGAATCACCGACCGGCACAGAGATTGAAATAGTTCCCGTGCTTGAGATGAAAAGTGATTCCACCTCTTGACCCCCGATGCAATATGACCACTCTTTAACCCCGTTCCCGTCGGTGCTGTTGATCCAGTAGCCATCCTCGGCAATGCCATATCGCAGCCACGCCGGATTAACATGCGCCACCATGTTGGTCGGCAGATCACCTATTGCCCAGTATGCCGGCGCGGGGTTTGTGGAGACAGAGACTAACGCCAGACCGGAGACACACTGGTTTGAAGTAAGCTCGGGCAGACTTTCGGGGTTAACCAGGTAATCCCACTCAATATCCAGACCACGCTCTGCGGTTGTCCCCGAAAAGAACGTAGCAACCTGCTCAATCAAAGAAATGCTTGTGCTCTGCTGCGTTGTGTTGGTTCCCTTTGACCCTCCATATAATGTTACCAGCAGAAGACCCGCAAACACAGCGCATCGCATCAAGTGTGAAAGCTGACGCACCTGAGAGCAAAGATCTTTGATCAGCGCGACTGTCGATGAATAAAAAGTGACTATCAACCACAATAAAACCAGGGTTGTTACCAACAGCTTTAAAGCGGTTTCACTCATATCTGCTTTACCCTCTTTCGTTGACTGCCGATATATTACATCTTGGTTTTTTATCGGATCACAACAATACGCAATATCATTTGTTCACTCCGTTAATGTAACAATACATAAGGCTTGTATTTAAGTCAACCGGAATACAAAAATATTTTAACAAAAAAAGAATGCTGTTTTTGAAGAGCACGAAAGTAGCTTAGCGCAGCATAGCCGCCTGCGTGCAACGCACAGGCAGGCAACTAATTTTTTGCCACTGAGACACTGAGGGGCACAGAGGGTACGCTAGGTTGTTTTTGGGGTAGAAAATAGAGGGGTAGAAAAATGGGGTAGCGTGATAATTTTTTCTACGAATAACGCGAATGCCACGAATGTTAAGCTACGCACTATTCGCGCAAATTCGTGTTATTCGTTAAAAATCTTTGTGATCTATGTGTTCTTTGCGGTTTCCAAAAAATAAAGTGCAGCCGTTTTGACCCCCTATGTCCAGCGATCGGGGTTTCCAAAACCGTTTTGAATCATATGTCCGGTGATCTGAACTTGCGGAGCAAGGAGGTCAGTCGCTATGCGGCTGACTAAAGTGCGCAAGCTGGTGGCTCGCCTGTTGTCTGTAGTCGCCCGCATAGCGGACGACTTCCTGACTTCGCGCCTACTGTGTGACATGCAAGCTTCATCACAGTTGAAAATGTGTAGTGTTGGCGGAACTTGTCCGGCGTAGTTCCGCCATCCAACGGCGTAGCCACGCTTGCGGGCGAAGCCGGGCTGCGGGGCGACTTGTCCGGGCGTAGCTTTTGCGAAGCCTGAAGACGGATGGCCTGCTTCGGGGCCAGACCTTAGATTAGTAATTAAGCGCACTTCATTTTTCCTCTCGAAGCAATTCAAGCTTTTCCGTTATCTCTTCAAGTTGGATTTTAAGCTCCGCATTATATGTATCAAGGCTCTCAGCCCGCCGCAAGAGAAACCTCTCGCGGTCATGGTCATCGGAAAATATCTTCATCTTCCCATTGCCACGATGGGTAATATGATAAATCGCGCCAGGATATTCAACTTGCAATTTTCTTGCCATGATTCATCATTAGCACAGCTTTAAATCTCGCGTCAATTACTAATTACTAATGGATGACCCGGGTTGGTCGGTTGGCGCACGCCTTCAAGCTTGCGAAGCACTGTAGCGCGGGCCGTGACCGCGGGGGGCTCGTTTCCGGTTAATTCGCCAAGCGTTTCGGTTCGCAAAGCACTACCTTGTCGCTTTGCCGGCGCAGTCACGGCCAGCGCCCTACAGCTTCGATTCACGGATCACGCGGTTGCGTGCGAGATCGATCCTGAGCCTGGTTGCGGTTGACCTTCGAACTAATCCCTCGCTTTTCCAGTTAACGATAGCGGCGACGATGCTGTGCGACGATGTTGGTGGACGATTGGGATCATGCGGTGGATCGTCAACCAAAGGCAAAGCCGACCGTCTGTAGGTCCGGTTTCCAACCGGACATGTCTGATTGGAGATCGAACCTACATTTTTGCGCAGCACTGTAGCCGCAGGCCGTAAACTTAATTGGTGGTTATTTTGCTGGCAATCGCAGTGTTGGTTATCCTGGGAGCGCCGACGTCCTCGTCGGCCCTGTCCTGAGCCATGCCGACGGGGACGTCGGCGTTCCCAGGGACATACGCGTTATTTGGCATATTCATGTCTTTCTTGGCTCCAGATTAAGAAATAGTTGCTGCAAGCAAGATGCTTGCACTACTCCATTATCACCTCCGAGGTGACTTCTCAATAGCTCGCTTTGGAGCAGCCTTCCTCCTTCGCCAAGGCTACGGCGGACAAAGAAAGGCTGTACAACAAACCTCAACAACCCTCGTTCAACCAAACGCGTAGCGTTTGTTACTAAAGCAGCGGGCTTCCAACCATAAACTCTTCAGTAAGCGCGCTGACCTTTCGCATATGACACAGCCTTACT
Source organism: Kiritimatiellia bacterium (assembly GCA_028686345.1). Lineage (GTDB taxonomy): Bacteria > Verrucomicrobiota > Kiritimatiellia > RFP12 > UBA1067 > M55B167. Next base: position 22,023 of record JAQUCE010000075.1, on the reverse strand, counting down.
CAGGTACGGTGGCTAGCTGCTTTAGACCGATTTATTCACCGCCTTGAGCTGCTCAAAGATGTTGTCCATCACCCTCTCTCTACCTGCGAACAGACCTTCAGGTCCGCCAATGTGAATGTTGCTGAAGGGCGGCTCGTAGAGCGCTGAGGCGTCCATCACCCCGCGGCAGGTCAGCTGATCAATCACCAGCTCAACAAATCTGATCTGCGGCGGGGTCAGGCTGCGGTCGCTGAGAAAGGCGGAGAAAGCCGCCTGCACCGCCTCGCGCTCGAGCCCAACCAGCGACCGTACAAAGTATGCGAGCGACGGCGCTCCGCTCTGAGCCAGCAGCCCAGTGAGCAGCATGCTGCCATCCTCCTCGCCGATCTGCTGCAAGGTGCTCTCCAGCCCCTGCAGATCCAGCTCGGTCAGCGGCTGGTTGGTGCGCAGTCGGTGGATAACAAAGTCGTTGGTGTGCGTGCGCAGGTAGTCCTTGACCTTTTTGGCGTACTGAGCGCCGGTCATCTTGGGTATGTAGATGGCCTCCCCATCGCGCAGGTTCATGATCTCATCATTAAAGTCGGTGAAGACAATCTTGCGCCGCACTTTATCCAGCAGCACCATCAGATCGCGCAGGCGCAGGCGCATCTCCTCGACTCCGTTGAGATCCATGGCCTCCCAAAATCCGTTATCCTGCAAGGCCGCCAGATACTCCAGCTGCGCTCTAACTGCCGGCACACCGCTCTTCTCTTCGAGCAGCATCGCAATCTCAACCACCCGCTGGCGCTGACGCTCGTAGCGCTGCATGTCGCCCTCCGCCAGTGCCAGCTGCATACGCAGCGCGGTCAAATCGAACAGACGCGACTCTATCTCGTCCACATCAACCTGCGTGGGCAGCATTGCCACCTCGCGCTGCAAGCGCTCGGCATCACCCTCGCTGAGCGCATCCCATACCTTGCGATCCTGAAAGTGCTCGACGCTCTCAAGCTGCATCCGCACAATAAAGTTGTCGGGGTTCATCGAGGCCACCTCGCCATGCAGCCCGCCTGCCAGCGATCTCCGCAGCTTAGCCTCCGGGTCTTTTTCCGGTGTGACCTGCAAGTGGCGCAGCAGCTGAACCCTGGCGCAAAAGAGGCGCGCTCCCAGCGGCTTGCTGCCAGTGCCCTCAATACCGCTTGGGTTCTCCCTAAAGAAGTCGAAGTTAAAGCAGAAGTCAAAGACCCTGAAATCCTCTTTGTCCACACCCGGCCCGAAGAGATCCGGAGAGAGCCGCGTGCCGCGCCCGATCATCTGCCAGAATTTTATCTTGGAGTAGACCGGCTTGAAAAAGACCAGGTTGGCAACCTCCGGCACATCAATGCCGGTATCCAGCATGTCAACTGAGATGGCAATATGCGGGGCGCTCTCCCTCAAATAAAATTTATCGATCAGATCCTGCGCATAGGTAGCTTGATGGTCGATCACCCGCGCAAAGTGTCCCTTGTAATGCGGATAGTGGTGGTTAAAGCGCGCTTCAATGAAAACCGCATGATCGTGGTTACGGGCAAAGATGATGGTCTTGGCCAGCCGGTCACCTCCCTCAACCTTGTGCCCGTGCAGCATCAGATGCTGGAGCATCTTGTCAACCGTGTCTTTGTTAAAGAGCCAGTTGTTAATCGCAGTGGCGTTGACCCGCTCAGGGATAAGGTGTCCGCTCTCCTCATCGCCCCAATCCAAACTCTCCCACTGCGCCTTCTCCTCCTCGCTCAGGTCGTCATACTCAATGCCCTCACGCGGAAATTTGAGATCCACCTGCTGCACACGCGGCGGCACCAGATAGCCGTCGGCCACCGCGCTCTCAAGCTCATAGGCATCGGTCGGCACACCCTGCTCCAGATCAAAGAGATCGTAGGTGTTCTTATCGATCTGCTCGCGCGGCGTAGCGGTCAGCCCCACCAGCAGCGCGTCAAAATATTTGAAGATCGCGCCGTAGCGCTGATACACCGAGCGGTGGGCCTCATCGATGATCACGAGGTCAAAGTGGCCGACCCCGAAACGCGCCACGCTGCCCTTGCTCTCGTTGATCAGCCCCAGCATGGTGGGATAGGTGCAGAGATAGACCCGCCCTGTTGCATCGCGCTCGGTCACCAGATTAACCGGAGTGCACTGCGGCAGATGGGTCTTAAAGGCGCCGACCGCCTGCTTAACCAGTGATATGCGGTCAGCCAGAAAGAGCGCCCGCTTAACCCAGCCCGCCCGCTGCAGCAGATCCACCAGCGCTATCGCGATGCGGGTCTTGCCCGAGCCGGTCGCCATCACCAGCAACGACTTGCGCTGGCAGTGCGGCTCCGAAAATTGCGCCGCAATACTGCCGATCGCGCGCTTCTGATAGTAGCGGTTGACAATCTCATCCTTGATATGCGCCACATCCAGCGCCCGCCGCTGAGCCCGGCGCAGCATCAGACGCGCCAGCTCATCCTGCTTGTAAAACCCCGCCACCCGCCGCGGCGGATAGGCCAGGTCATCCCACAGATAGGTCACATAGCCATTGGTATAGAAAATCACCGGACGCCCACCGTGCATCGTCTCCAGGCAGTCGGCATAGAGCTTGGCCTGCTGCCGACCAGCCTCAGCATTCACACTGCTCTTCTTAGCCTCCACCACTGCCAGCGGTTTGCCGTCATCACCCCACAGCACATAATCAGCGTAGCCGATCCCCTGATTGTTGGGCATGCCAACCACCTCATACTCCCGGTCGCGCCTGCTATCCAGCGGCCACCCGGCGCGACGCAGGTCAACGTCAATCAGGTGACGGCGCGTCTGCGCCTCGGAGTAGTCGTGGGTATCGCTGCGCAGTTCACTCGCAGCGCGCAGCTCAGCCAGTTTCCTGCGCAGCACCTGCAGCTCACTATCCAGGCCGTCGCGCTCCTCCTGCTGCTTCAGCGCGTTAGCACTCTGCTCTGCCAGCCTCTGCTCCAGCGCCTCCAACTGCTTGCGCGGCACAGCCTCAGCGCTGATCGCCGCTGGTATCAGCTCATCGCGCCAGACCACACTCTCCGGCAGATGCTCCGGCGCGTAGCTGCGCACCAGCCAGTAGCAGAGATGGTGCAGCTCCCTGACCACCTGCAGCGCGTCATACTGACGAACCGGGCGCCCGTTATGGACCGCCTGATTACCCTCTTTCAGAATAACGCGCGCCTTATGAAAGACCGCCTGCGGCAGCAGCTCCATCAGCGAGGGCGCATGCAGCAAAGCTCCGAGGCTGTGGTCATACGGCATTGTCAGAGCCGCATCATGACGAAAGAGCCAGTGAACCAGCGCCTCCAGCGCGAAGCGGGCATGAAAACACGCTGCCCGCGGATCGCCCATGATGTAGCTCTCCGCCTTAACAGCTGACTCGGCCACCACCTTGAAAGATTGGGGAAAAAACGCGAAATTACTCATGTTGACAACTCCCCGTTAAAGGCCCGCTGCTGCAAGGCGCCAAAGAGCGTATCCAGCTCAGCCAGATGGGCGCGCTGCAGAGCCTTTTGTTTTTCGATGGATTGGACGATCTCAGCAAAACGTTGCTGGAGGGCGAGGGGCGGAAAAATAATTTCAAGTGCCAAAACCTGCGCTTTGGTGATGGCCTGTCTTGTAGCACCGCTCTCTCCAATTCCCAGCAGCTTGCTCTTCATTGAGTCAGTTAACAGTAGCTTTTCCAGAAATCGAGGGTCAATGGCTGAGGTAGGTCTGATGATGCACACATGTTGGTTTACGCGGGCAGGGCCAATATCCTTGGGTGCACGGCAAACCCTAGCAACAGAGGCACCAGTGATATTGAGTAAAACATCATTCTCATCAACTGCAACATTGGAGAGTTTTCTTGCCTGATCATCATCGATCCTTGCCAAGTTTCTCCATTGAAATTTACCATTTCTTACGTTTAAGCTGCGAATTAGGGCGACACCATCGGCTTTATATGATTCGTTGCCACCCCTCGGTGTTGCACCGCTACCCACTTTTGAAGTGTGCTTACGGAGTTCAGCCACCTCCCACCCCTTCGGGTTCGCCACTGGGTCGCCGAACATATCGATAAAGGTCGACTGCACAAGACGGTCAAGCTCAGCCAGGGATTCGCGGCGCTGGCTCCGCAGTGCGTCAGCAGCATCAAGAATTGCGGCAATGCGCTTCTGCTCGTCGAGGGGTGGGAGGGGGATTTGGAGTACCTTTAACTTTGCCTTGTTAAGAGTCTTTCCTTTTGCGGCTCGATCTACCAATAGGTCGTAGTCGATCGACCCTAACGCCCAATATAGATAGTTACGATCGACAACTTTGTGGTCTAGAACTTGAAGCGCAGCGATTGCCTCATTAGTAAAGAGATCGCACCCTGCAAAAGCCCTTTTACCCAGTGACAGTTTAAAGCTCAGAAGCAATGTTCCTTTAGAGATCAGTTTCGAGCCGCTCTTATCGGCACCAAGCCGTGTGATTTTCTCCTTAGTCACAGCACCTGTCCGCCCCGCTGATAAGTCGCTGATAGTCACCCATGGCAGATCCCCATTCCAATATTCAGGAACTGAGCGCGACGGTGTCTTGCCGATTTGAATTTCACAGATCTGCTGGAGTTGGATAGTTTTCACTTCAACAACCCCTCCAAAATTTCGCGCCCTTTAGCAATCTCTGTCTCCAGCTTCGCTAGCCGCCCCAGTATCACCTGCGGCGGGTCATACACAACCGCCTCATAGACCACCTCTTTATAGCGGTTGATGGAGAGGTCGTAGCCATTGGCAGCGATCTCGGCTTTGGGTACCATAAAGCTGGTGTCTGTACGGGCGCGTTGATCTTCATCCGCGCGTTTTTTCCAGCGCTCTAAAATATCGGGCAGGTCGCTCTTCTCCGGCTGGGGTGTGCGCTTGTCATCCAGCGAGTAGCCGTCGGCCTGCATATCGTAGAACCAGACCTTGTTGGTGCCGCCGGAGTTGGTTTTGGTAAAGAGCAGGATCGCGGTGCTGACCCCGGCGTAGGGTTTGAAGACCCCCGAGGGCATGGAGATCACAGCGTCGAGTTTATGATCCTCAACCAGCATGCGCCGCAGCTCGGTGTGCGCGTTGCTGGAGCCGAAAAGCACGCCGTCTGGCACAATCACAGCCGCTCGTCCGCCGATCTGCAGCAGACGCAGGAAGAGCGCCAGAAAAAGCAGCTCGGTCTTTTTGGTTTTAACGATCTGCTGCAGGTCCCTGGCCGTTGACTCATAATCCAGGCTGCCGGCAAAGGGCGGATTAGCCAGGATCAGCGAGTATTTTTCGGCATCGTCATCATCACTCTGGGCCAGCGAATCCTTGTAGCGGATATCAGGGTTCAGCACCCCGTGCAGCAGCATATTCATACTGCCGATCCGCAGCATGGTACTGTCGAAATCATAGCCGTGGAAGGTGCTCTCATTAAAGCGGCGGCGGGCCCCGGCGGTTTTATAGATTATATCGCTGTGGTGGCGCACCATATACTCCGAGGCGGCCACCAGAAAGCCGGCAGTACCGCAGGCCGGGTCACAGATCTTATCCTGAGAGCCGGGCTCCATCATATCCACCATCAGCTTGATAATATGGCGCGGAGTACGGAACTGTCCATTCTGACCGGCACTGGCGATTTTGCTCAGCATATACTCATACAGATCGCCGGTGGTATCGCTATCGCTCATATCAATGCCGTCGAGTTGGTCGACCACATTGGCCAGCACCCTTGGCGCGGGCATCATAAAGATCGCATCCTTCATGTGGTGGGTATAGGTGCTGCCGCCTTCACCGTCGCCCTCGCCCTTATAGCCCAGCGTCTTGATGTAAGGAAAGACCTTATCGCGCACAATCTCAAACATCTGCTCAGGTGCCTTATCCTTAAAGCGCGACCAGCGCAGGTGATCCTGATCCTCGGCATAGATCGGATCTTCGATCGGTTTACCGGTACGGGCAGCCTGCCGCTCCTTGAGGGTATGCAGCTCATCCAGCCGTTTAATAAAGAGCAGGTAGGTCATCTGCTCGATAACCGAGAGTGGATTAGAGATACCGCCCGACCACAGAGTCTGCCAAATAGAGTCGATTTTCGATTTAAGTTCACCAGTGACCATAGTTTTCATGCTTCCTAAAGATACAATAAATTAACGCAGATTGATGATACTATTTACAGCGCATATTTTGAACTACTATTTTGCTCTGCGTACGCAATAATCCACCGTATAACGGCGGATTTACGTATGCGGTGGACTACAAAGCAAGTATGTCCTCCGCTATGCGGTGGACGCAAAGCAAGTATGTCCTCCGCTATGCGGTGGACAGTAACGACTGAAACGCCACTTTAAAAGCGACAATGGAGTAGTGCAAGCATCCTGCTTGCAGATGAAATTTCTTTCAAAATGTAGCACAGCCGTCCCGGCTGTGAGCTTCGCGCCAAACACAGGCAGGACGCCTATGCTACTTTAAAAGCAACAAACTTAGTCGTAACCGTCCCTGGGAGCGCCGACGTCCCCGTCGGCACCGCTGAGAACAGGGCCGACGAGGACATCGGCACTCCCGGAGCAATCACCCCCTTTGTCACCACCCACAGCTACATTGCTTCGCAAAGACGCAACATAACCTAGCGCAGCATAGCCGCAAACAGTTTTGGCCACAGAGACACTGAGGCACAGAGGGTGCGCTGGTTGTTTTTAGGGTAGAAAAATAGAGGGGTAGGGAAATGGGGTAGCGTGATAATTTTTAACTACGAATAACGCGAATGACACGAATGTTTCTAAAAGTGATCTTATGATAAGGGTATTTCAAGCGATTAGCGACCCCACGCAGTGGGGATGAAATACCCTTATCCTTTCGCGGAGATTGCCAGTAGCTTTGCTCCTTGCCTCATCTTCGATGATGCCCTACTACGCTACGCTTCGTTTCGCGGGCCAAAAAACTCAGCTACGCACCCCTTTCGTGCTTTTCGTGCTTTTCGTGGTTAAAACCTTAGAGGTGAAAAATGCGGAAAATCTGGGAACGCCGAGCACGAGCTTTGCGCCTTTGCTGGGAAAACTCTGAAACAACTCTGAGAACTCTGCGCCTCTGTGAGAGATAATAAAGCCTCCAAATTTATCTATTCAATATCTATGCATATTTACGATTAAATCACTACAAATCTATTTCACACAAAGAGATAGAAATGCTATTATCTATGCATGAATTCAACAAATGAACAGGTTCGCAGTTACCTGAGCCGTCAAGGATCAGCCACCGCGGCTGAGTTGTCGGCAGCATTGAATGTCAGCCAATCGACAATATCGCGCGCACTCTCCGCATTAGGGCCGCAACGCATTGTGCGGATCGGGCGGGCACGTTCTATCCGCTACGGGCTGCGTAGTGAGGGCTGCGGGAACGAATGCCCGTTATATCTGATTGAAGAGAGCGGCAAGGCTGTTCATTTAGGGGTATTATACGCCCTTTCCCGCGGAGAGTGGTATTTACGGCAGCCCGCTTCGTGGAAATCATTGCGGGGAGAAGAGTTCAAGGATGGATTATATCCAGGGCTGCCATGGTTCCTGCAGGATATGCGACCACGCGGTTTTCTGGGGAGGTGCTTTGCACATTCGCATGCCATGTCTTTGCACGCCTCAAGCAATCCGGCGGATTGGCAGGATGAACTTGTTTTAGAGGGATTGCGGCGTTTTGGTCAGGACATGCCAGGGGCACTGGTGGTTGGCGGTGAGATGCTGGATCAGGTACGCAGTTTAGCGGATCGCGGGTATGATGCCATCTTGGAAGCCGATATACACCAGGCATACCCAAGGCTGGCAGAGCAGTCGCTTTCAGGTGAGTGGCCCGGATCATCGGCGGCTGGCGAGCAGCCGAAATTCACTGCAACAGTTATTGGTGCTGACAATCAAGTGCGGCATGTACTGGTTAAATTCAGCGGGGACATAAAACTCCCCGAAGCCCAACGTTGGTCAGATCTTCTGCGCGCTGAGAACCTGGCCAACCGATTGCTCTCTGAGCATGGGTTCCTCTGCTCGCGGAGCAGAATTATCTGTTCTAACGGAAGGACCTTTCTCGAATCAGAGCGTTTTGATCGTTGCGGGCTTGCCGGGCGGCGGGCGGTTGTTTCGCTGGAGGCACTGGATGCCGCTTATGTAGGGGCCAACGGCATGCCTTGGCATTGGAGTGCCATTATTCTGCGGGACTCCGGCTGGCTGAGTGGCGAAGACGCAACGCGTTTGTCATGGTTCTGGTGGTTCGGTGTATTGACCGGCAATAATGACATGCACTATGGCAACATCTCGCTCTATCTTGAGGCAGAACCACCACTGCGTCTTGCGCCACTCTACGACATGGTACCGATGTTTTACCGGCCCGGGTTGGAGGGATCGCTTCCCGCAGAAACACTTAAGTTGATGCCTCCGCCGCCCGAAGAGCTGTCAAACTGGAGCATTGCCGCTAATCTGGCTCGGAGATACTGGGAAGAGCTGGCTCTAGACAATGAGATATCCGCTGATTTCCGGAAGATCGCCGCGCGGAATCAGAGTGCCGTAGCATCGATATTTGCAAAGTAGCACAGGCGTCCCGCCTGTGTTGGTTACGGAATTCACAGCCAGGACGGCTGTGCTACTTTGTCTCTCTTCTGCAATCTTTCTCTAATTAACGCAGGCTGTTGCTATTATTTTGCTCGCCCTGCGCAACAATCACCGTATAACGGCGGATTTACGTATGTCCTCCGCTATGCGGTGGACAGCAAAGCAAGTATGTCCTCCGCTATGCGGTGGACCGCAAAGCAAGTATGTCCTCCGCTATGCGGTGGACAACAACGATTGTGAATCCACCTTATAAGTCGTAACCGTCCCTGGGAGCGCCGACGTCCCCGTCGGCACTGCTGAGAACAGGGCTGACGAGGACGTCGACGCTCCCAGAACAACCAACACCGCTGTCACATCACGTTGCTACAGCTCCTCGTTTTGAACTGAGTGTAGCCTTCATAGAAATAGCTTACATCACTACCTTTCATAAACAGAGCGCGGTCATCAATTTTGTCGGTTAATGCTTGTTTTAATAAGACCTTTGTTTCGACATCTTTCACCACACTGCGCTGCATGGACGAGAGGTAATCATCCTTATTCACCAATCGCCATATCTGTATTTATTTCATTAGAAGTCAATCTGAAATTCAACAGAATTTCACTTATTTTTAAGGTGAAAAATCTTTGAGGTGGACAATGTTGTTTATCGGGGTTTAGTGTAGTAGTCGCTCTATGAGCGGAACCATCTGCAAGCAGGATGCTCGCACTACTCCATTATCACTTTTGCAGTAACGTCTCAATAATCCGCCCCGGAGCAGCCTTCCGTCCGGTTGTTGAGAAGTTACCTTAGTCCTATTTCATGTTGTTTGGCAGCCAGAGCACTATCTCAGGAAAGAGCATCAGCAACACGCTAACACCGACCAGCGCCAGCAAGAAGGGCATGCAGCCGCGGAAAACCGTCTCGAGCGAGATACTGCGGTCAATGCCGCTGACAACATAGGCGTTCACGCCGACTGGCGGTGTGATCACCCCCATCTGCGTGACCAGCACAATCATCACTCCAAACCAGATCGGATCATAGCCCAACTTCTCAGTGACAACCGGATAGAAGATCGGAATGGTCAGGAGAATCAGCGCCAGCGCATCCACAAAGCAGCCGGCAAAGAGGTAAAAGAGCATGATCATCAGCACCACAATCCAAGGTGCCACCGGCAGAGCCGCCAGCCAGATTGCGAAGTTTGTCGGTATGTTCGTGATTGCCAGAAAGTGGCCGAACATGGTTGCCCCGGCAACAATTACAAGTACCATGCACGAGGTGCGGATCGTCTCCTGCGCGGCCCGGAAAAGCATCTTCCAGGAGCAGTTGCCTCCGCAGACCGCAACCACCACCGAGCCAGCAGCACCCACCGCGGCACCCTCGGTGGGGGTGAACCAACCGGCAAAGATCCCCCCCATCACAAACAGAAAGAGCACCACCATCTCAGCCACACCCAGCAGCGCCTTAAACCTCTCAGCCAGCGGAACGGAGCGTGTTGCAGGCGCAAGCTCAGGTTTCAGGGTGCACTGCACGGCAATTGTCAGACAGAACGCAACTGCAACCAGGATGCCGGGCAGGATGCCTGCCATAAACAGCTTGCCGATTGATTGCTCGGTCAGCACACCGTAAACAATAAAGACCACGCTGGGCGGGATCAGCATGCCCAGGCCGCCGCCAGCGGCCACGGTGCCGCTGGCCAATGCGTCGTCATATTTGTACTTCTTCATCTCAGGCAGTGCCACAGCCGCCATGGTTGCTGCCGTGGCCGGCCCTGAGCCGCAGATCGCCCCGAAAGCGGCGCAAGCGCCGACAGTGGCCATTGCCAACCCACCCCGCAGCGCGGAGAGCCAGCTGTTGGCAGCGGCAAAGAGTCGCCCGCTGATGCCGGCATGAAAGGCCACCTGCCCCATAAAGACAAAGAGCGGAATAACGGTCAGGCTGTAACTGGAGAAGCTGTCGAACATATCCGCTGTGAGGATGGACATCGCCGCCCGACCCGAGACCGCCACGGCAAAACCGCAGATCCCTAGCACACCCATGGCAAAGGCCACCGGCATGCTGCCGAAAAGCAGTAACAGCATCAGAATACAACCCAGAACGCCTATTTGAACCAGTGTCACGACTTAATCAGCTCCCGTCCCGGGTATAAAAGATGAAAAAGAACAACCAAGGCTGTCACCACAAATGCCAGAGCAATCACCCAGGGTAGCCAGAACAGAGGAATTGCGATGGTGTCGGTCACCTCGCTGTTTTTAAAAAACTGCAAACCGCAGCCAACCGCGGCCCATGCGGCAAAGAGCAGGCTGACCAGCATAATCAGACGCATCAGGGAGTCAACCACAACCCGTCCCCTACGGTTCAGTTTGTGAAAGAAGTACTCAATCGCAACATGCCCCTTCATGGCGGTTGTCAAGGGCACAGCGCAAGCAATGGTCAGCGCGCCGCAGATTCTGATTAAATCATACGCGCCCTTAACCGGAATCTTTAAAACACGCAGCACAATATCGCCACACGTAATCAAAATCAGCGCCGCCAGGCCAGCGCAGGAGACGAGGGTCATGGCCTTGACCAGCACAACCACCCAGCTCCAAAAAGCGTGTGTTGCGGGATGCGGGCTCAAATGGAGTGGTTTGCTCATTCCGTTGAACTCGCCCCAGCCACCTCGGTCAGCAGTGCCTTCAGAAAGTCATCCCCTGCAACTTGCGATTTCTTGGAACCTTCCACATACTCTTGCAGCAGAGGCGCGACCAGATTGGACCACAACTTCTGCTCCTCGAATGAAAGCGCGAAAAACTCTTTGTCAAGCGACTTGACATATGCGCGCCCCTCAGAGTCCGCGTCACTCCATGCTTGCCCATGTTTGACAACCCACTCCCGGTTAATATCCATGATGATTTGCTGGATATCGGTTGGCAGTTTAGCCCATCTCTCTTTATTCATGGTGACAAAAAACGCGGTGGTATAACCAACACACTGCGACTCGGTGACGCAGTTGATCACCTCCGCCTGCTTCCAACCCTTGAGTGTTTCAATTGGACACAGCGTCGCGTCAACCACCCCCTTCTGAAGCGCCTCGTAGGCCTCACCCTGCGACATGCTGATCGGCGAACCGCCCAGCGCCTCCACCACCTTGGTGCAGAAACCGGTGGCGCGCACCTTCAACCCCTTCAGATCAGCCAGCGATTTAATCGGCTTCTTGGAGGCCAGAATCCCTGGTCCATGGGCATGCACGTACATCATCTGAGTGTCCTGAATCTCTGCTGGATTAAACTGCGCCACCAACGCATTGGCAATCCGAGTAGCGGACGCACCATCTGGATAGCCAACCGGCAGATCAAGCCCCTCAAGCATCGGAAAACGTCCACGGCTATAAGCGAAAGCACTCTGCCCGATATCCGAGGCACCATCCACAACACCCTGGTAGCACTGCGGCGCTTTGGTCAAAGAGCCACCAGGGAAAACCGTGATCTTGACTCGACCCTCTGTGCGCTGATTGATCTCATCCGCCCATTCAACGGCCAGCTTGCACTGCACATGGGTGGGCGGGAAAAAGACACTGTAGGATAACTTAACCTTTGAATCGTCATTGCCGCCGCACCCGGAGACCAAAGCCGCGGCAGCTAACACCATCAGCGCTAGTTGAATCACACTTTTCATATTTAACACTCCTGATACAGTTAACAGTTGACAGTTGACAGTTGACAGCTGACAGTTGACAGTTGACAGTTGACAGCTGACAGTTGACAGCTGACAGTTGGCAGTTGGCAGCTGACAGTTGGCAGTTGGCAGTTGACAGTTGGCAGTTGACAGTTGACAGTTGGCAGTTGGCAGTTGACAGTTAACAGCCAACAATCTACAACTAACAGCCTCCGGCCTTAGTTTGCCGGCCACTGGCGGGATTAGCAAACATACTTCCCATCACTCCCATCTCCCATCTCCCATCCCAGCACCCAGCACCCAGCAATCATCCACCGCATAGCGGCGGATATACTATGCAATCATCCACCGCATAGCGGCGGATATACTATGCAATCATCCACCGCATAGCGGCGGATATACTTCGCAATCATCCACCGCATAGCGGCGGATATACTTCGCAATCATCCACCGCATAGCGGCGGATATACTATGCAATCATCCACCGCATAGCGGCGGATATACTATGCAATCATCCACCGCATAGCGGCGGATATACTATGCAATCATCCACCGCATAGCGGCGGATATACTATGCGGTGGACGCGCATTTTTCACCTCAAAAACAACGTAGCGCGTTGATTCCATCCCGACAAAGTTTACGCTTACGTCGCAAGGTCGTTCACGCGACGCGGTGGAGGCCAGCGCCCTTCACAAACTAAATCATAAATCAAGCTACGCCCGACGATGCTGTGCGACGATGTTGACCGACGATTGGGATCATGCGGAAAACCGTCAGCCATCATCGTTGCCGCGTCGTAAACCGAAGACGCGGCAGAACTCAGCAGGTTTGATTTCCAACCGGACAGTCCGATTGGAAATCAAACCTACGTTGCTCCCGCGCAACAGGCAAAACCATTATCACTTTTACAGTAACGTCTTAATAACCCGCTTTGACGCAGGCTTCCGTCTTCGTGCTTCGCAGTACGCCTTGACACAGAAAGCCTGTTCTATAAACTTAGTTTTCCCAAAACGCGCAGCGTTTGTTACTAAAGCAGCGGGCTCTCAACCACTCAACCTTCAATGAGGGTGAGCAATTTCGCACATTACACAAACTCATTTGTTTGTGAAGAACAGCTGCTTTAGTGCGCTCAGCGATCAAACTGGCCGTCAAAGGCAATGTTGCTTGGTTTGAAATCCACGCAGCGCACAAAATCGCATGATTCCTCGGCGCCATGGAACCGATCCATGCGTGTATCCTCCCACTCAACCGAGAGCGGACCTGTGTATTTGATATCATTCAAAGCAACGATGATCTCCTCAAAGTTGATGTCGCCATGGCCCAGCGAGCGGAAGTCCCAGTAGCGGCGCGGATCAGCGAACTCGGTATGCCCGCCAAAGACACCGACTGTGCCGTCGCCATGACCCCACCAGGCATCCTTCATATGCACATGGAAAATACGCTCAGGGAAGGTGCGCAGGAACTTGACATAGTCAACGCCCTGATATCCCAGATGGGAAGGATCATAGTTAAAGCCAAAGGCCGGATGGTTGTCCAGCGCGTCCAGCGCGCGTTGCGCTGTGGCAATATCAAAGGCGATCTCCGTTGGATGCACCTCAAGAGCGAATTTAATCCCCAGCTCGGCGTAGTAATCCAGAATAGGCTTCCAGGTCTTCGCGAACTCCTTGTAGCCAGCGTCAATCTGACCTGGCAGACAGGGCGGGAAGGAATAGATCAGGTGCCAGATAGGTGAGCCGGTAAAGCCGTTGACTACATTCACGCCCATATTTTTCGCGGCTTTCGCGGCGTTTTTCTGCATTTTAATGGCCCAGGCGCGCGCTTTTTTGGGGTCGCCCTTGCAATCTGCGGGAGCAAACGCATAATGACGCTCATCAATGGGATCACAAACAAGCTGTCCAGAGAGGTGGTTGGAGAGTGCCCAGCAACCCAAGCCATGCTCTTCGAGCAAGGCACGCTTGTCATCGCAGTACTTCTGGCTTTTCGCGGCCTTATCAAGCTCTATATGATCACCCCATGTGCAGAGTTCGAGCCCATCATAGCCAAAGTCACTCATTATCTCACAAACCTGTTTTAATGGCAGGTCTGCCCACTGCCCTGTAAAGATTGTCACATTTCTCGCCATGATCTGCTCCTTTCGCAATTAATCTATCTACCGTATTTTACTCTATGGCACTCGCCACAACGAAATTAAGTATAGTGGATGACAACGGTTCAGTTCAATCCAAATCGTGCTGTAAAACCGATTATTTATATGCTGAAACCAGCCAGTGCGGCATTGGAGGCGGAACTTGCGTTGTTTCGCACCCCTTAAAGCCGGCCTCTTGCAGCCATCCGTAAAGCTCTTTGTCTGAGAACACCCAGCCATTCTCAGCCGTCAGTGCCATGTTTACCGCAAAAAGCGCGGAGAATTGCGGCGACGTATGGCTTTCGTCGGTCATCATATCCAGAATATAGATCACGCCGCCAGGCTGAAGCGCAGCATAGGCGCGCTTACAGATATCAAGGATCATGGCCGGCGTCTCCTGATGCAACGCCCCGAAAATCGTGACCACATCATAGGCCTGTTCGTCATACACGTCCACGTGGTAGTCCCCTGCGCGACACTCAACTCGCGCCGCGGCACTGCTCTGGGAAACCAAAGTGGCTGCAATCCGGGAGACTGCCGGCAGATCAATTGTCAAGCAGCTCAACTCTGGATGCGCCTCGGCCATTAAGACCGCATATGTGCCTGGCCCGCCGGCCAGATCAAGCAGACGGCGACGGCCTGCCAGCTTTAGAATTGGCACCACGGAGCGGCCAATGCCCAGCGCGCGCCCGTGCATTGACAGCACAAAGCGGCTGGTACGCCCGTCATCGCGGCCAAGATGCCCCTCTGGATCCACCACCGGCTTTCCGCTCTTGACCAATTGGCTCAGGGATCCCCAGGCTGCATAAACATCCTGATTGTATTGGATGGCCTTACCCAGATCATGCGGCGACCCTTTCACCAACACCGCCCTGGCGGCATTTGTGTTGCAATAGTGTCCGCCTGTTTTAAGCAGCAACCCAGTCGCGACGCAGCCATCCAACAGCAGGCGCATACCGCGCTGATCCGCCTCACAGCTGTTCGCAATCAGCTCCAGCGACGCACTACCCGCATCAGCCCGCTCAATTACACTAAAAATATCATGCTCCAGGGCAGCAAACAATATAGCCGACCGATAATACGCGCTGGCGCAATCCACAATCCCTTGGACAGAAAGTTCATTTTTGCACATTTTTCACCTCTTTAATTGAAAATACCATATTACAGAACCAAGCCAACCTCAAGCCCAAACAAAGAGATGGCGAAATAACGAAATGCAGAAAACATTTTCATTCAAGCTGGAAGCTTGAGGTACTTCTTTCAAGCTGGAAGCTCACAGTATCATCTCTTTGAACAGCTCCCGATTAACTACAGGCGCGCTTTGCTCTAGCGTGTGTTCACCCTGATGAATGCGGACCATTACCTCATGTGCGCCGCCATGATCACCATACGAGGCGCAGATCGAAGCGGCCAGCTCTATGTCTGCAGGGGTGCCGCCCAGGGGCAGCAAAACAGTCGGGCCCGGGATGTTGACTGTGTGAATCATCACATCCTCAAGCTGGCGCGCCTGCTTCAGTGCCGCATTATCGCGGTTGTCACGACCCACGATGCACTTGCCGCCGCCGGGCAGTGCCAGATGGCGTCCATACAGTAGCATCCAGACCAGACGCTCATCATCCAAAGCACCACGATTGCGCATGTCATTCAGCCGCCTGCAAAAGCCGCTCTCAGTCAGCAGACACCCCCCTGAGGGCGAGGGATAACTCTTGAGCCCGAATTTTTTCGCCAGCTCCATCTGTGGCCTGCGCCCCCTGCCATTCAACCTCAGGAGTTGGGAGCGATCAATGATGCCATCCAGCTCTGGTTGCGTTGGCTCCAGCAGCAAGGCGCTTAACGGGCGCACCAGGCGGTCGCCCAGCTCAGAGCTCTGCGCGACAATTTCCAGTGCCACCCGGCGCTGCGACATGGGGCGCTGGTTTAAGACCTCACCCGTGGCCACAAAATCAAACCCCATGGAGCGCATCATCTCGCCTGCGCGTTTGATCATCAGCGCATGACAGTCAATGCAGGGGTTTAGGTTGCCGCCAAATCCATGGGGCGGATCTTTGATCAGCTCCAGGATGTCGCGCGTGAACGAGACCACGTGCAGTTTAACGCCCATGTCCAGGGCCGCACTTTTGGCGGATTCAATCTTAAAAAACGGACTCTTAAAAACAACGGCCTCCATGTGCAACCCCTGCTCGCGCAAAATGCAGATCGCCAGTTGACTGTCCAGCCCCCCTGACAACAAGCTCAAACCGCGCCCAACCTTCGCCGCTTTCTCACTCATGTTCTACCAGCTCCTTGATAAAGATTTTTCTGATAAGGCTATCCTCGGAGACCGCCCCTTTTTCGATTAAAACACAGATCGCTGTGATGGCTGTGCAAGCCAGCAGCACCCCGAAAAGATTGGCCAGAAAAAATCTACGTTTGTCAAACCCAAGCAAAAACGCGCCAAAGGCGCCGGTGTAGGCCCCGGTGCCCGGCAGAGGGATGCCGATGAAAAACGCCAACCCCCACTCACCGTATTTCTCGACATAGGGGTGCAGTTTATGTTGGGTTTTCGCAAAATGGGGCCAGATACGCCTCTCAAAAAAAGGCCAGCGCCTGAACAAATGCACCACCGGACCCATCAACCAGAAGGTCATCACGCCCACCAGCAGATTGGCCAGCAGGCAGATGGTGATTGCCAGCGGCAACCCAAGCGCCTCTCTGACCGAGCTGTGGAAAAACGCGAAGGGCAGTGACATGCGCGCCTCCAGGCCTGGTATTAAAGTCAGCAGGATCAACCATCCGGCGGCAAGCAACAAACTCATCCAATTTCTCCAGTTTAACAATATGACCTAACGCGGGATTCATCCGCAACCCGGCTTACAGCTTGCTTTGAATTTTCCGCTGCCAGCTACGGACGACCAGCGACAGGCTTTCAGTCGCCTCGCTGCGCACTATGCGCAGGCAGGCACATGTTTATACAAAAAAATTCAAATTTTATCAAGCGCAATAGCAATGGACTTTGCGGCTGCGACATGATATCCTTCAATTTTAAATTGTCTCAATCAATATGAAAGTGAAAAACGTCATGAAGTGCTGGAGCGAAAAAGATACTGGTGAAGGGGCTTTGAATTCTCGGCGTAACGCAGTGGTGCTGACGCGCCGGACTTTTCTGGCCGAGGCTGCGGCAGGCGCGGCTGTGGCTGGACTGCCGTTGGCAGGCAGGGCAGATGGCGGCGGAATGCGCGCCAGGCTTGAGGCGGCACTTCCGCTAAAGGCGCCTGTTGTGCCCAAGCGAGCGAGAAAGCTGCTCATTTTCGACCTCAACGTGGGCTACGGAGGAGGCCATGCCTCCATTCCGGTGGCGAACGAGGCTTTCACGCTTATGGGCAAAAAGACCGGCGCGTTCGAAACCACAGTGACGCGCGATCCAGCGATCTTCAAGCGTGAATCATTGCAAAACTTTGATGCGGTGTTTTTGAACAACACGGTCGGCAATCTGTTTGATGACCCTGCGCTGCGCCAGAGCCTGCTGGAGTTCGTTTACGCGGGCGGCGGGCTCATGGGCGTGCATGGCACCGCAGTGGCGTTCACACGCTGGCAGGATAGCGGCAAAGAGGACTGGCCTGAGTTTGCTGTCATGCTGGGGACGCGCGGAGCTTCCCACCGCGCAGCCGATGAGAAGGTCTTTATGAAATTAGAGGAGCCTGACCACCCGGTCGTCGCCTGTTTCGGCGGCCAGGGCTTTCCGCTGCAGGACGAGTTTTTCCGTCCGGCCGGCACCTATTCACGGGAGCGCAACCGTGTGCTGCTGAGCTTTGATCTGACAAAGACCGATCTGTCCAACGAACCGCACGACGGCTGCTATCGCGCTGACAAGGATTACGCGATGGCGTGGGTGCGGCAGTACGGCAGGGGCCGGATTTTTCACACCGCGTTCGGGCACCACCCGGCGATCTTTGAAGATCCCAAACTGCTGCCCTTCTACCTGGCGGGAACCCAGTTTGTGCTTGGGGATCTGCCGGCACCGACGCTCCCGAGCAATAAACTGACGCCCGCGCTGCGCGGCCAGGAGCGGCTGGGCTGGCGCTTGGGTATTGAAGCCTACACGTTCCACAAATACACGTTTTTTGAAGCCATCGACAAAACAGCGGAGCTCGGGCTTGCCTACATCGGCGCGCTGAGCTTTCAAAAGGTCAGCGACACAATTTCCAAAAACTTCACGCCTGATCTGACCGACGATGAGTTGCGCGCGATCCGGTTAAAGCTGGACGCGGCAGGCCTGCGCTTGCTGACCTACTACATTCAAAGTATTCCCGGCGATGAAGCCGGGTGCCGGAAGATTTTTGAGTTCGGTCGAAAAATAGGAATCGAAACCTTCATGACCGAGCCGGCACCCGAGTCGCTACCGCTGATCGACCGCTTCTGTCAGGAGTACAACATCCATGTTGCGCTTCATAACCACAGTCAGAAGGCTTCACCTGCCTACTGGCATCCGGATGCCATCCTTAAGGTATGTGAAGGTCGCAGTGCCTATATCGGCGCCTGCGCAGACACAGGCTACTGGCTGCGGGACGGCATTGATCCCGTGGCGGGGGTTGAAAAACTAGGCAAACGGCTGACAACCTTGCAGCTGCACGACCTTGACGAGGCAGGGCCGCAGGGCAGCGACGTTCCGTGGGGCACTGGCAAGGGGCGGGTAGAGGAGCTGCTGCTGAAGATCCGCGAGGTGGGGAACACCCCGTTGATGTTCGGACTCGAGTACTCTAAAAACTGGCTGACCTCAATGCCTGAAATTAAACAATGCGTGGATTTTTTTGACGCATTGACTCTGAAAGTATGAGATGGCCTGCAAGGTTTTCAAAGGGGGGGGACTGCATGAAAATAAAAATGAAGGCAAAGACGCGGATCACACGCCGTGGATTTATCGGAACAACAGCTTCAGCCTTGGCAATGCCCTATATCATACCATCATCGGCCTTGGGAGCCGATGGCGCGGTGGCGCCGGGCAATCGGCTCACCATGGGCCTGATCGGGCGCGGGTGCATGGGAAGCGGACATTTATTACGGCTGGTCGGCGATCGAGATGTACAGTTGCTGGCCGTCTGCGATGTGGATAAGTCGCGCCGCGATGAAGGCAAAGAGGTTGTCGACGCCAACTATGCGGTTTCACAACCCAAAGGTACCACGAGCGATTGCGCGGCGTACAACGATTTCCAGGAACTGCTGGCACGCAAGGATATCGACGGCGTGGTGATCGTCACGCCTGATCATTGGCACACGCCTATCTCCATCTATGCCGCCAAGGCAGGCAAAGACGTGTACTGTGAGAAGCCGGTCTCAATGACGATTCAGCAAGGGCGCGCGCTGGTCGAAGCCGTGCGTGCGAACAAGCGCGTATTTCAAAATGGTTCGCAATATAGATCATTGACAACAATGCACGAGGCGATTAATTTTGTCCGTGCCGGAGGGCTTGGTAAAGTCAAGTCAGTCTTTACACTCTGGGGAAACATCAATGTTCCGACAATCGGTAAATCGCGCAACACGCTGAATCCAACACTGCCCGAAGAGCCGGTACCCGAGGGCTTGGACTGGAACCTATGGGTTGGGCCTGCGCCGTTCCACCCCTATAATAAAGCCTACCATCGAAACCCGATTCCGGGTGTTGTGCCCTGGACGTTCTGCCGGGACTTCGGCAACGGCGTTTCAACAAACTACCATTCACACGCGGCCGATGTAATACAATACGCCCTCGGTGTGGAGGAGAGCGGCCCAATCGAAATCATCCATCCTTCAGGCGAGCAGTTCCCGACGCTAACGTGCCGGTACGCAAACGGAACGTTGCTCCATCACATCGACGGCTGGCAACAGGTAAAGGAGCTGTACCACGCGGTTCCGGAGGATGCGGAATTAGGCGGCATGTTCGGCGGACTCTTTGTCGGTGAGCGAGGATGGTTGAACATCGAGCACGGCGATAATATCAGAGGCGGACCGGAGGCGATCTTCCAAGAGATGAAGCTTAAGACGCGCAAGGGGCGCGGTGCAATCAATCACCACGCAAACTGGTTCGAGTGCATGAAAACGCGGCAACAGCCGAGTTCGCATGAGGAGATCGGCCATCGCGCCGCTTCGCTCGGTCACCTCGTGGACGCCTCCTTCCGGCTGGGCCGATCTCTGAAATGGGATCCGCTGAAAGAGGTGTTTGAGGGCGATGACCAGGCCAACGCCCTTCTTTCCCGCCCCATGCGGGAACCGTGGCACCTTTAAGAAGCGCGCAGCAGAGCTTTAAGTTCGTCCAAATGCTTTTTATAGACATCGCGCGGATCACAGTTGTGTTTCACGCATAACCCGGCAGCCACGCCTAAAGCCTCCCCCATCATGCCTGTTGTGCGCATTACCCGCACAGTGCCAAGAGCTACATGCGTGACACTGATATTACGCCCAGCCATCATCAGATTATCGACATTGCGTGAGTACAGGCAACGATATGGTATAGGATAGGGCTTTGTCTGATGGGTTTTTGCCTCGGAGCAAAATGGTTCACAACCACTGGCTGATGGCCGCGGATAATGCAAGTCAACAGGCCAGGTGGCCGTGATACAACCATCTGGATAGATAGCCAGACAGCACCCTGCCACGCCACCACCAACAACAACCAGATCATACTCTCCGGCCAACTGGGGCAACTCTGAAACTCCCTGCATCTTAATCCGAAAAACGCGCAGGGCATCACCAATGTTGGGCGGTGGTGTATTCAAGTCCAAACTAAAGAACATTGCAAACTCACATAATAAAAGAATCTGTTTGTTCATCATTTTCTTCTTCCCACTAAACGGCACGAAAATTAAAGCCTAATTGTGTAATTCACTTTCTGATCTTTGTTTTTACGCTCTTAGCATTGCAGGTAGAATAACACGTTCTTTCACTTGAAGTGCAGCAATCATAGTTTTTCGTCCTAATGACGCCAAGTAGTATTTATAGGTTTTACCGGCACGTTTAATGAGCTTAAGAACGATGAATCGTTTAAGTATCCGGCCTACTTTCTGGGGTGACCATCCCGGCAGGTATTTTTGGAGCATCCTGTTGGAGAAGCCTGTCAACGAGTATTCCCCTCGCATGATCGCCAACATAAATTTGAGATCCTCTTTGTGATAAAAATTGAGACCTCGATGGGATCGTTGTTTTTTATCTTTGGTCGAACAAGCGACCTTTCGCAGATCTATACGCTCCTTGCAATGGTCTCTCCTTTGAGAGATAAAGTTCAGGTAGCGTTTGTTACATGCCTGCATTTGTTCGCCTAATGCCGTAAGGCTGTATATGCTCTTACGCATGGGGCGTACTTTTTTTCACGGGTGCTATCCCTGTGTTTCACCTCACGGTGATGCTTGAAAACACTGACATTGCTAGTAGTTGTCTCAATGCGAAGAACGCAGTTCTGCTTATCGTACATCTTTATCGAAGATGCACCGAGCGTATGCTTGATTCGAGTTCCTTCAATCAAAGTCTGCAGTCGATTGGAGACTTCTGATCACTGGACATAGGGGGTCAAAATGGTTGCACTTTAATTTTTGAAACCACAAGGAACCTAGCGCAGCATAGCCGCAACCAATTTTTTGCCACTGAGACACTGAGGGGCACAAGAGGGTACGCTAGGTTGTTTTTTAGTACCTCTTTTCTTAAATCCTATCATGTTTGCGAAAGATTTTGCGACTTTTGCGTTTTTTTGCGGCTAAACATAGCGAAGCAAAGGAAAAAAGGAATAGCCG
>JAQUCE010000174.1 GCA_028686345.1 Kiritimatiellia bacterium | reverse complement strand
TCAGAGGGGGCGCTAGGTAATTTTTTTGCCCGCGAAACGAAGCGTAGCGTAGTAGGGCATCATCGAAGATGAGGCAAGGAGCAAAGCGACTGGCAATCTCCGCGAATCGATAAGGGTATTTCATCCCCACTTCGTGGGGTCGCTAATCGCTTGAAATACCCTTATCACAGGAATATCTACAACACATGGCTGGATTGCTTTGTGGCCTGAGACACGCTAACGCGTGTCTTCTGAAAAGGTGCGTGGTTATGTTTAGAATTGCGGATGTGCGATTCAGGTTGTTCCATGATTAGCTGCCAGTTTCTTTCAGAATGGAACGGAATAAGGAGGAAGCGTTACGTTGGTCTCTGGAAAGTAGTACAGGCGTCCCGCCTGTGAATTACACAGCCAACACAGGCGGGACGCCTGTGCTACGTTACGGAGCGTAAATTTAACGCAGCGCGAACCGCAAGTGTTGTGCTAAACGAGCCTAACCGCCGTGCAATAGGCCATAAACGCGCTAACTGCTGTCACGGCCCACGGCTACAGTGCTGCGCAACAACGTAGGTCCGATTTCCAATCGGATATGTCCGGTTGGAAACCGGACCTACAGAGGTCGGCTTCGCATTATAGTAGCATCAGTATTTATATCACCTGTTGAACAGGGATACTTTTGGCGATTTACATAAATCTTTGCTAGCAAGTCCCAGTCCTCACAAGCATAACCGCTAGCCGCTCTAATCCAAAAACATTTTGAATTACATCCCCTTGTTCGGTTCCGGTATTTGCGCTGTCATTACTTCTATGATCTGTTTTGACAACTCTTTATTATCATTAACAATAAGAAGTCGATTGTCCCGTGTTTGCAAGGTAGCATTATCATACGTTATATCAATCCCAATAAAATCACCGTTGCCATCAAATGCAAATCCTAATATAGCAAGTGGGTCCGCTAAATTAAACTTGCCCAGTATATATATGGACGAAGTACAGTTTGTTATATGTTTTTCTTTCCCTCCTCTAAAATATTCACTCACAAGCGCTTTACTATGATTGTTTATCATAATTATGTCGTTAGTCCTGACCTCACTACGATGTGTTGAACTCTCTAACACTGCAATGCCAACGGGCATAAAAGTCAGCATCCTTTTTTTTGCAAAATTTCGCATTATTGAACAAGGACCCAGCTCTAGTAGTAGCGGGAATATAATAAAAAAAGCTATGAATGCTAATATAACCCAGCTATTGATTTTATTTCTCTTCATAACAAATGCCTCGAGACTATTTACATATAAAAGCTATATTGATTTCATTTTTGCCCACTCCAAATATCAATACTGAATGGCATATTGAACAGCATGACACTTCCTTTCATTGTTACGATCATACCGTTAGGTGATAAATGATCCATCCATCCGTTTTTATCATCAAAAGTCTGACACGCATATAACTCTATTAATCCCAATTTATTGGGAGGATTCACATAAGAACTGTAAACCGTCTCCAGTCTTGACTGCGAGGTTACAAGTGCACCATCAAAGCCATGGCCTCCATAGATGAATCCAAAAAGCCCCTCCGTTCTCCAACTATTAATTAAGATGCTTTTTGAATTGGATTCGATTCTTATGACCCTATAGCCTGCTTTATCTAACACAACTCCTTTTGTTTCTGCCGCTGTCCTCATCAAGTCTGCCCCATCATACCAGTAAACAGGAATATCTTTAGAAATGTTAACATTTGCGATCGACCAAGGGTCATTATTGTTTATTTTCTTTGGCCAATAATATTCAGGATTAGATTTATATATGACTACAGCATTTGGCACTTCATATTTCTTGCCTGCTTTGGGAGATGAGGTGTAGTTCTTGACCCATTTATTTGCTTCGTTGCTATCAAGCCCTAGGGATGCAGCAAGTGATTCCCAAGTATCACCTTTATTACAACATACAGTAGCCCAGCTCTTTCCTTTCCTGTCTAGGTCAGACCACAACCCCAAAAAATCCCACTTGTTAATCGCATCATTTTTCAGGAACAGATACAGCTCCGGACCGTCTTGTTCCTCGATCGGATCCCTGTTTATCCAACGTCCAAGTTCAGGACTGTAATAGCGCTCTCCGTAATAATACAATCCCGTTTCAGGATCATAGTATTTTGTGGCATGCCTGAAATGAAAGCGGTCAAAGAGGTCACCCCGTTCAAGCAGGCAACGGGAATGTCCCAAGCTGGTTATGGAAACCACTGCTAAAACAAACAACATGCTCTTAATTTTCATAATTTCAGTCCTCATTAATGAAAAAACCATAACGAATTAAACAATCTAGCACTATTATGAGCAACATGTTACATTAATAATGGTAACAAAACAACATAATAATATTTTTTTGACACCGAGAAGCAGGCTGTTGGCAGCCGCGCGCTGGCGTTGCAGGCGATGCACACCCGACAGCGGGATCTGATCACTAAGATTGAACGCCGCTTGCAGGGTTCGCAGATGATTGAGCGCAAGCACGCGCCAGGCTGGCTGTGGGCAAATGTGAAAAGTGTCGGCGAGTGGGCGAAAAGCCCTGAAAAACCCGCTGACTTAAAGGGGCGCGCCCTGACTGTCTGGGCCAAGGAGCAAGCCGCATTGAGCCTACAGCACCATCTTGACGAGCTGGATGCTAGGTTAAACGTCGGCGCAGAGGTGTTGGTGGAAAATGATGATGATGAACTGCGGCTGCTCATAAATGGCGTTGCGGTGGTTGAGCTGTTTGACAAACCGGATACCCCGTTGATTGCAGCGCAGTGGCGGCAGTTTGCGCGGACCACCAATATTACCGAGAAATTTGACGGCAAAAAACTGCTGGCCAAGATTCTGACCTTACGCTCCACCAAGGATGAGACTTTAAAGAACTCCATCATTGCCATTGACCAGGAGCTGCAACTGCTGGACCTACAAATCGCCGCTGCGAAGGAGCAGCTTAATGAAATTATTTTTCAGCTCTACAGGTTAACACCAACAGAGATTGCGCTGGTCAGAGGGGGCGCTAGGTAATTTTTTTGCCCGCGAAACGAAGCGTAGCGTAGTAGGGCATCATCGAAGATGAGGCAAGGAGCAAAGCGACTGGCAATCTCCGCGAAAGGATAAGGGTATTTCATCCCCGCCACTTGTCCCGGCGTAGTTCCGCTTGCGGGACGAAGACGGATGCGCGGGGTCGCTAATCGCTTGAAATACCCTTATCACAGGAATATCTACAACACATGGCTGGATTGCTTTGTGGCCTGAGACACGCTAAAGCGTGTCTTCTGAAAAGGTGCGTGGTTATGTTTAGAATTGCTGCGTACGATTCAGGTTGTTCCATGATTACCTACAAGGTCCTTTCAGAACGGAATGGAATAAAGAGGCGTTATGTCGGTCTCGGGAAAGTAGCACAGGCGTCCCGCCTGTGAATTACACAGCCAACACAGGCGGGACGCCTGTGCTACTTTGCGAAGCGAAAATTTAGCGCAACGCGAACCGCAAGTATTATGCTTCACTAACCTAAACCAGCGGAGCCGGAACCAAACTGAGCCTATGTGATATGCGAAATTATTTCTCTCTCGTTGAACAATTGTGTGATATGCCCCGCTGGTTTAGTCAACAACGCTATGCGTTGCATAGAAAAGATGGAAGTTCTTTCTTTTGCGCCTTTTTGCGGCTATTCCTTTTTTCCTTTGCTTCGCTATGTTTAGCCGCAAAAAAACGCAAAAGTCGCAAAATCTTTCGCAAACATGATAGGATTTAAGAAAAGAGGTATTAATCAACCCTCTCATCACAACTGAAGCTGCCTGACACAGATCCCTGAACTATGCTCGCACTCATAACATACCCGTTTATGTGGTTGGCCGCGCTGGCTCTTCCAGCGTTGATCTCCATCTATTTTCTGCACCATCGCTACAAACGTCGCCGAGTCTCCACCCTGATGCTCTGGGCTGCCGGACGCCAGCTCTCCAGCGTCGGCCAGCACCTCAAACGCTTCAGCTTTCCCTGGATCTTCCTGCTGGAACTGCCTCGACCATCAGGCCGCTCTATTGCCAGCAATAACAACTTTAAAACGCATGCACTCCGCCGCCGATCTGATCGTAATCACCGATCACCCGCCGCCTGACCCCGTTACTGACGGCATCTTATGGCTAGCCTTTGGAGAGCCCCGTGAAAACCTGGCCATCGTCAGTGCTGTGCGCAACCCGGGTTCAGCGACCCATGCGCGCTGCCTGGTCGAGGTTGCAAACTATTCCAACATGGAAAACACGGCCCGCATTAACTGGAGCATCAATAATCAAAGCGTTCACGCTGAGTCTGTAACCATCCCCGCCAATGCCAGCAAAACATTGGAACAACGTTTCCCTGCCCCCTCGGAGGATATCTCCATGCAGCTCGACCTCGCCCGCTCCAACATCCACATGACCCCTGCCTGGCCGGTTCTCTTCTGGAACCTGATCAATTGGCGACTCGCCGAACGCAGCGGCTTCACCTACGCAAACTATCACAGCGGCATTCCATTTGAAATCAGAGCCCCCTATGATGAGAGCGTCTCTGTCACCGACCCCTCCGGCAAAACCACACAACACAGCGCCCGCGGCGGCAGGGTGCTGATATCCTCCCGCGCCCCCGGCATCTACACCGCATCGGTTAACAATCAGATCTCGCGCGCCTCGCTCAACACTATATCCCCGTAGGAGTCCGATCTGCGCGGCTGCACAACAGGATCGTGGGGCCGCTTCCGCTCAGACCCGGTCATGACCGCCGGCCGCCGCAGCTCCGCGCCCTGGCTGGCTCTGGCCGCCCTGGTTTTACTGTTTATCCACCACCGCCTGATCTCTCCGGGGGTGCGCCAGGGAGGTAACATATGAACTTCGTATAACCACTCTGGCTGTTGCTGCTGATTCCAGCGGCACTCCTCGCCTGGCTCTATCCTTTGCCTGGCCGGGCAATGCGTATCCTGCGTCTGAGTGCCTACACAGTGGCGGTTCTCGCAATCGCCGGCACCCGCGTCAAACTGCCCGGCAGCGATGGCATTACCGTTGTGGTTGCCGACCGCAGCGCCTCAATGCCCCGCGACTCCGTCCGCTCACAGAGCGAAGCCATAAACCTGATCACCGACGCGATGGGGGCCAACCACCAGCTGGCGGTTATCGCCTTTGCCGGGCAGGCCGCCAGTGAACAGCATCCCTCATACGCCACATTCTCCGGCGAGGTTGATGGCAAATACACCGGAGCAATCGCCACCGCTGCGGAGTATGGCCGCACACTCACCTCCCTCGCCCGCTGGTGCGCAGGTGCGAGCAACCCGCTGCCAGCCGGCATGATGGTGCGCACACGCATTATCGGCAGCTCGTGCCGCATTGAACTGCTGCTTGATCCTGACCGCGAAACCACCCGGCTACCCGCCCTGCCGACTGTTCAGCTGCTGCGCAGCGCCAGCGATGAGCCCGCCATAAAAGAGGTGCTGCCAATGAAATGGGAGAGCGCTGATATGCTGAGCGCTGAAACTCTCATGCAGGGCAGCGAGGTTATCCTGCCGGTGGTCACCATTCCCACCCTGCCACCTCAAATTCAACCCCCAATGACCCTGCCCTACTCCGCTGAGTACACCCCTCAGCAGGCTGGCAAAGGCTTAGAGACCCTGAGAGCGCTGGCCGCGATAACCGGTGGCGTGGAACGGCTGAACCTTAAGGATATCTGGAGCACTCTGCCGCGCCGCGCCACCTATAACTCCCTCCAGCCCTGGCTGATCCTGGCCGCCATTCTGCTCTTCCTGCTTGAGATCGCAATCCGCCGCGGCGCTCTTCCCAAAGCCCTGCAACCCAAAGAGGAGAACTCCGTACCATCACCCGCGCCATCCGCATTCAAGCGCGGCGGAGCGCCGGCAGCGGTGTCTGCATCCGCACCCCCGGAGGCAATCATCCCGGCAGCCGAAGAGCCCGCAGATGCCACAACTTTTGCCCTTAAGAGAGCCGCCAAGCGCTCCAAGGAGCGTCTCCGCCGTTAGTCGCTGTAGCGACGAGAAAAAACAATTAATTGTTCTTTCTAAAAGTTGTTTATCGACCAATAACAATGCCAAAATGCCCAAAAATATATTTGCGCCAGCAGACTGCTTTATGATAATTTATATATGGTTCAAAAATCATTAATGGAGTTAAAGATGAAAATAACCCGAAAGATCTTGATTGGTATTGCAATGGCGACTTCCGCTGCCTGCGCTGGGTACGGAACCACGAATTACTGGGATAACAACAGTGACACATCCGGGTTCGGCACAGCTGGCGGAACCTGGGGCCTTGACAGTAACTGGAGCGGCGACAGTACGGGCGCGTCGGTGCCGGGTGTGACGGACACAACCGCCGCTGATCAGGTGAACTTCGGAACTGCTAGCC
>JAQUCE010000004.1 GCA_028686345.1 Kiritimatiellia bacterium | reverse complement strand
AGTGTTGGCAGCCAAAACCGCCGTAAAACAAATATAGATTAACTGTCGCATCAATTTTCTAAGCTCCTCATGCAGGCGTTGCCCGCTGTTCAAAATTTTCAGTGTTCTCGTGATTAATGATCGTCGGTTATCTCCGACCTTCGGCTTGTCTCTTGCAGGTTGCTTCGCAACCCAGAGACAAGCTGTTTTTTAACCTGGTGACTTGGTGACTTGGTGACCTGGTGGTATTGCACACTGACCTCCGACTCAGATGACCTTCAAGCTCTCCCATCGTTGTTCCGCGGCCCAGCCGCGCAGCTGGCTGAAACTCAAATCCAAAATCATAAGCCTCTCACCACTGCCAGAGCGAGCGCCCCTCCACCCGCCCATTCGCGTCGAAGTGCACACCCTCGGCTTGCAGCAGCGCCAGTTTTTTCTCAATCATCGCGCCAGAGCGCTGACCAGAAAAGCCGCCGATGGTCAGATCCGATGCAACCACCCGGTGGCACGGCACAGCTGGTGCCAGCGGATTGTTGCGCAACGCCCCGCCGATCGCCCGGGCGCAGTCGCAGCCCACGCGCTCGGCCAGCGCGCCATAGGTGGTGACATACCCGCCGGGGACCTCCAGCAGCGCCTCAAAGACCCGTAGCCTGAAAGGGGTGATCTGCGGATGGTCGCGCATTTCCTCGTAAATAGTTTCCATTTTTGAGCCTTTCTGAGCTTGCCTATAACTTCAAATGGTTGAAATGGTTTTCCATGTCTTTTTTATCTTTGTCGTAAACTTTGTCGATCCTTTTCGGTAAGTTTCCAATAACCAGCTTTGGCGCAGCCTAAAGGCTGGACAACAAACCTTACGTAGCAGCCGTTTGTTGTTCACGCTTTAGCGTGCTCTGTCCTCTAACCGGTTATTGAGAAGTAACCTTTGTCGCATCTGCACACTTTTAATCATCGAAGACGCAATTTATTTCCGACAAAGTTTACGACAAAGCTTGCCTACAACCCGAGGTCGGAATCAGTATCAAAGGGCGAAAAAGATCGACTTGGCGATTTCACGACTGCTGATTTCTGTGCTGCCGAACTTCAAGTTACTTCATCCCGCTCCAAACCCCGAACCCTAAACCCCAAACCCTAAACCCTAAACCCTAAACTCACATCATATTCACGACATCGACATCGACGCTCATTCTAACATCTTCACCTGGACTTTGACAGGCCATAAGCTTGCGCAGCATATTCACCATTTTAATAGCTGAGGTGGAGCGCATCAAAATCTGGTAGCGGTAGCGGTCGCGAGCTTTGGCCAGTGGCGCGGGGGCTGCCTCTGAGACCTTGACAGCGGCGGTAATTTTTTTCAAGGCCGCGGCGTAGCAGGCGGCAGCGTGGGCTGTCTTCTGCTCTGACCGGCCACTGAATGTCAGGCAGACCATATGGGTGAAGGGTGGGTAGCCACCTGCGCGGCGCTCTGCCAGCTCGCGCGTTGCCATGGTCTCAAAGCTCTCGTGGCCGCCGGCCACCCGGACAGCCGGGTGGTCGGGTGAGTAGGTCTGGATGTAGACCTCACCGGGCAGGTCGGCCCGGCCTGCCCGGCCAGAGACCTGCGCCAGCAGCTGCCAGGTGCGTTCACTGGCGCGGATGTCGGGCATATGCAGGCTGATATCCGCATTCAGCACCCCGACCAGCGTGACATTCGGAAAATCGAGCCCTTTGGCGATCATCTGCGTTCCAATCAGAATGTCGGCCTGCTTGGTTCTGAAGATGGTCAGCAGCTCGTCATGGCTGCTCTTGCGGGTGGTTACATCCGCATCCATGCGCAGTACGCGCGCCTGGGGGAAGCATTTTTTGAGCGCTATCTCCACGCGCTGCGTGCCGTAGCCAGTGTATTTAAGCACCGGAGCTCCGCACTCGCCGCAGGTGGAGGGCAGGTGTTTCCAGCCGCCGCAGATATGACAGCGCAGGCAGGAGTCGGATTGATGGTAGGTGTAGGCAAGATTGCAGGCATCACACTGGGCCACATCTCCGCACTCCGGGCACTGTAACGAGTTGGCAAAACCGCGCCGGTTCAAAAAGAGGATGGCCTGCTCACCGCGCTCCAACCGCAGGCGAATAGCCTCCATCAGCGGGGCGGAGAACATCGTTGCATGCTGGCCCGCCGCCGCCTCGCGGCGCATGTCAATAATATACACGTCAGGCATGGGGCGGTTGGAGACCCGCGCGGTGAGCGCCGTATAGTTGTACTTGCCGCTCTGCGCGTTGTTCCAGCTCTCCATCGAGGGGGTTGCGGTTCCCAGCACCACGACGCAGCCCTCCATTGCCCCGCGCACTGTCGCCACATCGCGCGCATGATAGCGGGGAGACTCATCCTGCTTGTAACTCGGCTCGTGCTCCTCATCCACCACAATCAGTCCCGGGCACTTCACAGGGGCAAAGAGCGCTGAACGCGGTCCGATCACCACATCCGCGGCGCCGCTGCGGATGCGATGCCACTCGTCAAAGCGCTCCCCTTCGCTCAGGGCGCTGTGCAGCACGGCAATCCGTTTGCCAAAACGGGCGGCAAAGCGCTGCACAGTCTGCGGGGTCAGCGCAATCTCAGGCACCAGCACAATCGCGCCGCGCCCCTGTACCAAGACCTGCGCAATGGCCTGTAAATAGACCTCGGTCTTGCCGGAGCCGGTGACACCGTGAAGCAGAATAGGGGCGGTTTTCTGGCCTTGAGCTGAGAGGTCAATCAAGCGCGAGATGGTGTCGAGCGCAACCCGTTGCTCAGGCATCAGCTCCATTGGTTTGGTTGGCAGGATCTTACGATTGGCCAGCGGATCACGCCATACCTGGCGCGGCTCGATTGTGACTGCGCCGCGCTCCGCCAGATTATGAATGGTCTGCGGTGCGCAGGAAAACTCACGGGTCAGAAAGCGCATCCAGCCGCCGCCAACGCGGTTGATCTCTACCAGCAGCTCGCTCTGTCGTTTGGTGAGTTTGAACTCGCCCTGCTGCGGTGCCACGTAGAGCTGCTCTTTGGAGCGCATGGATTTGGAGCGCACTGCGGCGGGCAGGATGCAACGCAGGCTTTGTTCAAAAGGGGCGCAATAATAATCCGCCATCCACGTGACCAGCTTCAGCAGGTTTGCGGTCACATAGGGGATATCATCGGTAATTGAATGAATGTAGCGCAGTTTAAACTTGCGCCCTTCGCTCTGCTCGGCCAGCTTGCCGGAGAAGAGCGGCAGCTCATCCAGTGCCTCGCCCTTCTCTGCCAGCACCTCAATCACATAGCCATCGACCACCCGCGCTCCGAGCGGCACGCGCACGCGCAGACCGGGCTGCATCTTGGAGACCAGCTCAGCTGGCACAGCGTAGTCATACAGTTGATCCAGCACAACCTCAGTGGCAACACGGATAGTCATTTGCTTGTTATTAGTTGTTGGTTGGTGGTTGAAACATGTCGGGTTGACCCCGACTTTGGTTGACCATAGCGGCGATGCTGCTGGTCGACGATTTTTAGGCGCGGTTTTCACCTCTCACAGAGACGCAGAGCTCTCAGAGGGCTATATTTTGCTCTCAGTGCTCTCTGCGACTCTGTGAGAGAAAATTTATCCAGGTAGGCCACGGCAAACCGATATACTTTACTGCCACGATGCGGGCAGCGCGTAAACAAAACAAGGGGACAGCAAGCTGCCCCCTTGTTTAAGGTTATTTGGTTTATGCGTGGTGCTGCTTTAGTTGCTATTCACTCCTGTCCTGATGAAACTTCTTCTCAAGCTTCCGGCTTGAGTGAAAATGCTTTCCGCACATCACACAACCTCTTTTGGTTACGGCGACTAGCTGCTTTAGGGCTTAAGGTAAACAAGGCTTCTGTTAGCACCACCAATGGTTGTGTCAAAGGTCTGGTTATTATAAATTACAGGTGCCACGGCATATTTTGCGCGCACCGTAAAGGTACCGCCGCCTTTGCGTACCAAAACAAGCCCCTTTGTGGAGAACGGAGAGTCCCACTCTTGATCCCAGCAGGAAGGATCAGGCTTAGAGTTACTCAACTCCGAATCTGTCACTTTATCAAACATGTGCGTTTTCGCATTAAAGTTACGCGTTACAAGAATAGGGATAACATCCTCCATCTCATCGCGCACATTTCCTGCAATTGTCCACATATTATGCTCTTTTACCAAGTTGTTGCCGCGGTGGGCAGTCACACCGGCACCCGCCAGCTTACCATAGTCAAAACCTGCCACATACGGACTGTGATCCGCTGTTCCGATGTTCGCATCGTCGTATATCTCTTTGAAATAGTCAGTGCTTGTAGTGAAAGGCTTTTCAGATATATCCGGGTTGCTACTGGTTTGGCCGCCTGAACTTGACACCTGCTCTTGGGGCCACACATTACCAAGACCCAGAGGCTCACGCTCAGTGTTGGCGCCGGTAATAGAAACGTAAATATCTCGTCCGCGTGTACTAACCGCTGTCATATTCGCCCGCATCACCGCATTTGAAATTGCAGGGAAGAGTGCTGCAGAGAGAATACCAAGAATACCGATAACCACCAGCAACTCAACCAGTGTAAACCCGTTTTTATTTGAAACTGTCATATTTTTATCTCCTTAATTCCTCTTTTATAGAAGAACTGTTGCTTAATTGTTGGTATTGTGCCACCAAACGGCTCAAAGGTCAAGTACCGTCAACCAATATTTTCAACTAAATGTGAGTTCGTAAAAGATCGCCGGTCTTCAGTTGATAGCCATTCAGAAAATCTCTGCCACCCATGCGGCGGCTGCCTTCAGGCTGAACAGCGGTTAACTCCAAGCACCCTTTGCCTGTCACCACCACCGCGCCTTCGTGCTTCAGGGTGCAGATAGCGCCTGGCGGCAAGGATTTGGGACAGTCGGCGCAGACAATCGGTTCAATCGCGGTGCTGATCACCTTGAGTCGTCCGGATGAATTATGCTTGGTCACGCGCTCTGGCAGATAGGTGTACATCCCGGGCCAAGGGTGAAAGGCGCGGACCCGGCGCTCGATTTCAACTGCGGCGAGATTCCAGTTGATCAATCCGTCGGATTTTTTGATCTTGCGCGCAAAGGTGGCCTGCGCGTGATCCTGCGGCACGGGCTGCAGTTCATGCTTGCCCATCATGCGCAGCGCCTTGACCATTGTGACACCACCGAGGATTGCCAGCCGCTCCATGAAACTTTCGCCAGTGTCCTGGGAGCTGATCGACGCAACCTCAGAGAGCAGGATGTCTCCGTCATCCATCCCTGCGGCCATCTGCATAATAGTGACACCCGAGAGGGTTTCGCCAGCCGCGATCGCGGTGTGCACCGGCGAGGCCCCGCGATACTTAGGCAGCAGTGAGAAATGCCCGTTAACACAACCGTAAGGGGCCATCTCCAGCAGACGTTTGCCCAGAAACTGACCATAGGCGACCACCACGATCACATCGGGCCTGAGTGCCTGGATCTGATCAAGAACCGCGGGGTCGTTCACCTTCTCGGGCGTGATAATCGGAGAGAGCCCGTGCTGCTGCGCATAGACCTTGCAGGGAGAGGGTTTCAAAACCCGGTTGCGCCCGGATGGCCGGTCAGGCTGCGTGACAACCCCGACCACCTTCAGCGGCGGCGAGTTCACAATGGCTTTGAGTGTCACAGCCGCCGCTTCCGGCGACCCCATAAATACAATTCTCATTAGTATAAATCCTCAAATTAATTGTTCTTTGCAAAAAGTCGTCTGCCAGGTGATAATGCGTTGTCTTTGGCAGGTTTGCACCAGCCGCTTATTCTGCGAGTTTAATCTTTAGTTGAAACTGTGGAGTTGGCTCTCAGCGCCAATCAAAGATCATAATATCCTAAGGATGCGCCTTTGACAAACAAATGGTGTCGTCTAATTGCTTCTGAGAAGCAACCCTGCACCCCGCGCTGCACCTTTTATCGCACAACTAACCCCTAACCCCTAACCCCTAACCCCTAACCCCTAACCGCAGTGCCTGCAGCTTTACCAGCGAGGCCAGACGCATCTCTTCATACAGGTCGCACCCATAGGTGTCCATGCCGACCACCAGCTCAAACCCCTCTGCCTCCAGCTTCCACATAGCCTCAGCCGAGCCGAATTCATTCAGAAAATAAACATCCTCAACCCTTTTAACACAACGTGCCAGCAGTGCCGCGGCGCCGCCAACAGCCTGCAGATAAACACACCCGTGACTCACGCAGGCCGCAAGCGTACGCCGGCCCATCCCGCCTTTGCCAATAATAACCCGCACCCCTTGGCTCGCAATCACCTGCTCCATGTAGGGCTCCTCGCGGATGGAGGTTGTCGGGCCAGCAGCCTTGACCCGCCACTCGCCCTGCTCCCGCACCACCACCGGCCCGCAGTGATATAGCGCGCCATCACGCAGATCAACTGGCGAATGACCGCCCTCAGCCAGAAATTTATGCAGCCGGTCGCGCCCGGTGAAGACAATGCCGGAGAGTCTGACGCTGTCGCCGGCATGCAGCTCTTTAATTGCTTCACGTGTGAAGGGATAGTTTAAGTTTTTCATATATCATCCATTATCCAACAGCTTTGGAAAAAGGCCATTTAAAACGCTGAGATTTTAGCAATTAATCGGAGTCTCCGCAACCGCCGATCTGCCAAGAGGGATATTGACCAATTACCTTTGTTTCCCCCAACGCGGGGCGTTTGTTACTGCAGCAGCGGGCTTTTAATCACAAACTTCTGAATAAGAGCGACGACCTTCCGCACATCACACAGTATCTTTTGGTTGCGGCGACTAGCTGCTTCAAGTGTTATTCGTTAAAAAAAGTAAAATAAATAAAAATCACGGTTGATTTGTCCTCGGTTTTATGTTTAAATTACTTTGTTTTCTGGAGAAGGCAGATTTTCTCCAAAGGCAAAGGCTGCTTTACTGGTAAAGCAGTTTTAACAAAGGAGTAAAATATGAAGAAAATTATTGCAGGCTCAATCGCACTGACTTTGATGTGTGGTGTGGCGCAGGCGGCACTGTGGAATAGTGCCTGGTCTGGTGCTACCTATACAGCGATTACAGACGCTACTAGCAGTGGTGATGTATTCGATATAACGGGATTAGAGTCTATCTACGGATCGGACACATCTGGAGTCGGCTATTATTTCCGGATGACGCTTGCCTCAGCAAGCGGGCCACTCAATCACGCCTATATGTTGAATTTCAACACAGACGGGAATCTTGGCACAGGGGCTAATGCTGGCAACAGCACCTATATTGCAACTGGCATGACTGGTATTGATAAAATCGTGGATACTCATTATGCTGGTGGTTTTTACGCTAAAAGCGACGACCATGTTTTTGATGGCAGCCTAGGAAATAACATCTTGTTTACTGGCGGACCTCTGGGTGGTATTGGTGGCGCCAATGCGGAAACTAGCACCACACTGGAGTGGTTCGTGCCCTCTGCATATCTAAGCGCAGGTACTACGGTACGTGGCTCAATAGTCGAGCTCGGAACAACGTTTGGAAACCCAGACCCGACCGTGACACATGATCTCACAGGTATCTTAGATGTGGTGCCTGAACCGACAAGCATGGCTTTGTTGGCAATCGGCTTAGCAGCCCTTGGTCTGCGCCGCAAGATCGGCTAACAAGTGATCTGATATTAATTGAAAAAAAGACACGGCTTTGAGCCGTGTCTTTTTTTTTGGATTTAAATGTAATTGAAAGTAACAGTGAAGTAGAGCAGCCTTATCCGGCTGTGCCACGGTGTAGCCTTTGGCGTAGACGAGTCGAAAAACACTGCAACAAATTTTTTACCCCTCTGTTTTTCTACCCTCAAAGTTTTCATCCTGCAAAGACAAGCTGTAATGTTTCAAGGTTCCCAGGGGAGCACCATATTTTACCTTAAAAACAACACAGCGCACCCCCTCCCGCGCTTAGCCCGCTCCACAAGGCGCGCGTCAGCCGAGTAGCTGGCAGGCCGAAGCTGTAGGGCGGGGGCCGTGACCCCGCCGCAAAGCGAATGTATAGCACAACTCTGGCCGCAAGCTGTAGGGCGGGGGCCGTGACCCCGCCGCAAAGCGAATGTATAGCGCAACTCTGGTCGCAAGCTGTAGGGCGGGGGCCGTGACCCCGCCGCAAAGCGAATGTATAGCGCAACTCTGGTCGCAAGCTTTTTTCCGCTTGACAAGGTGTGAGACACGGCGCGAAGCAAGGAGGTCGTCCGCTATGCGGGCGACTGCGGACAACACGCGAGTGATCAGCCACGCAGAATAGTCAGCCGCACCTTCGGTTTACGATAGCGACGACGATGCTGGTGGACGATTCACGCATGCCCCCAGTCGTCCACCAGCATCGTCGCACAGCATCGTCAACCGATGTCGCCCGTAGAGCGACTGTTACACATGCGCTGCACCCCGAAGTGCAAGGGTTGTTGTTCGGTGTAGTAGCCGCTCTACGAGCGGCATACTGCAGCAGGCACGTGAAAGGCGCGTCCCGGGGTGTAGGGTTGCTTCTCAGAAGCAATTGGCGGATGCCGGGCAATTGTTCGTCAAAGGCAGGCCATGGGGTTTCATCATCTTTGTTTGGCTCTGAGAGCCAACCCTACACGTTTCCACTGTGATGAAGCCTGCATGTCAAACAGCAGGCGCGCGTCAGTCGAGTAGCTGGCAGGCCGAAGCTGTAGGGCGGGGGCCGTGACCCCGCCGGCAAAGCGAAAGTATAGCGCAACTCTGGTCGCAAGCTTTTTCCCGCTTGGCAAGGTGTGAGATACGGCGCGAAGCAAGGAGGTCGTCCGCTATGCAGGCGACTGCGGTGGCACGCGAATGACGATCCGTTGAATCGGAGTCGGGGTCGACCTCGTGCGCCTTTCGATACCGACCCCGAGTTACAAACACGAAACTGCGACAAAATGGCCGAGTTACAGGCAAGCCGACCGCGGGGCGCACCCCGAAAAAACGGCTCTTCCTGCGACTCTCCCCCGCTACTCTTCCAAACGCACCATAACCGGCTCCAGCGGCGGCAGCGTGAATCTCAACCCTTGATCACCCTTGCTCACTGGCTGTGGACCGAATTGCGACTCCACGCTCTTGTATGCTCCCTCCACCTTGATCTCCGCCGTGACTCTCTCTTCCGAACCATTAACTACTAGCAGATAGAGCGCGCCGGCGTGTTTCCAAAGGCGCGTCTCGACTGCATCCGGCGCATCCACAACAATCACCGGTGTCGGCTCCACCGAAAGCAAGACAGGGATCAAGCCTTTGATCTCCGCGGCCATGGCACACACATCCGCCCAACGCTTGTCAAACGGATCACGCTCGTTCATCTTGTGCAGATCAAAGAACGAGTAAAAGACCAGCCCATTCGCGCCAGCCGCAATGCACTGCCAGGCCATGGTGCGCATCTCAGGCAAGGTCGGCGGCCGCGTCTTCTCGCGCGCCTCG
Organism: Kiritimatiellia bacterium; assembly: GCA_028686345.1. Lineage (GTDB taxonomy): Bacteria > Verrucomicrobiota > Kiritimatiellia > RFP12 > UBA1067 > M55B167. Next base: position 75,596 of record JAQUCE010000004.1, on the reverse strand, counting down.
CCCTTCCTGTATCCACCCCAGTCAAACACCTGCGGTACCTGCCAGATGGCGCGCGACCCGTGACTCTGATCACGCGTGACGCGCGTCCACTCCAGCGCCATCCCGGCAGGCTTGTCAGGTATGGGATAGGGGTCTGTTCCGATTACGTCGAAGGTGTCGAGATAGTCTCCAACCTGAGTGTATTGATAAAGCACCACCCAGGTTGGATGGTCAGGATCAAGCTCCTCCATCAGCCGCTGCCGCGCGGCCAGTCGGTCAACCATGGTCAAAGGCAGCTCATCATTGAGGTACCACGCCAGCAAGGCAGGGTGGTTGCGATGCAAGGAGACGGTGCGCTTGATCCACTCACGCTCGTCTGCGGCACTCTTGATCTGCGGCGGTGCCCACTGCGTACCGTGGTAAATATCCTTGATCGAGTAGATCACCTTCAGTCCATAGGCGTGGCAGGCATCCATCTGGTTGGTGGCGGGGCTGCCGTACGGCATCAGACAGTTGAACGGAGCTTGCGCGTAAACCCCAAGCTGCGGCTCTTTCACTTGAGACCAATACATGCCCAATGGGAAAAAGGGCTGACCATCAGCAATCAGACGGCGATGGGAATCAATATGCACCCGGCGCTCCGGCAGCTGCGCAACACGCCGGAAGCTGGTGGAGCCCGCGCCCCTGGCGGTGCCGTCGGCGGCGGTAAGCACAAAGGAGACCTTGTACTCGCCAACCGGCAACTCGGCAACCTCCAGCGTAACACAGCCGCGCTGTTCATCCAGCAGCGCGGGCTTCAGCCGCTTGACCTCACGCCCGCGGCTATCCTCAAAAACAAAAGCTCCCGCAACTTGAGCGGGCTTCAAGCCCGAGTCGCGTAAGTGTAATGATGCCGAGAATGTCACCTGCCCGGCAGCCGCAGTATGGCGGTAGCAGGAGGCACTGACAGTCGACACAGCCGGCGGATAGTAGCGTGTAACCCGCAGATCGTCGAACCAGGCTTTACCGGTCATGCCGCGTCGGACATAGGGCGCAACCCTGACACTATGCGCGTTTTCAGGAATTGGACGGGTGGCCCCTTTTATCAGCACCCATCCATCGCCGGTTTCGCGCACCCCTTCCGCATATCCACCGCCAAGGTATTTACCAGCCGCATCGCTCCACTCCATGCAGATCGAAGCCCCTGACTCTTCGCCGTGCAGCCCCTCGCTCCGCACCCAGACCTCGAACTCATAGCACGCGCCTGCCTTGAACTCCAGTGCTTGTGCGGGGAACGAGTAGAAATCAGGGTCGCTGTTTTCAAAGGCCAATCCCCGGCTGCCATTCCGTCCGCACCCATCAAGGAAACGATAGACCGGCTTACGTTCGCTCCAGGCAACTGTCGCGCCGGTGTTATCGCGCTCCTCAAACCCGGGATTCCTGACCAGGTTGTCGGGTTCCGCGCCTAAAACCGACCACCCGCTAACTGCCAGCATGACCATCCAAAATATTTTTCTCATCGCTTCTCCTCTGTTGATTGAAACTCGACATCTAGGTATCCGCCAGTGGCGTTAGCCTCTGTGACAAACTGCGGCACACCGTTGACACAGTCGAGCGATTGTTTGTGGGTGTGGCCGGCAAAAACGCCCAGCAGGTTGGGTGCGGCAAACACCTCGTGGCAAAACGCCAGAGTCGTTACTGTATGCCCGCTCTCCGGCCACTTTAGCCGACGCTCGATCTCCCAGTTTTTATCACTCTGCGCCCCCCACTGCGGATGGCCGCAGCCGAAATTAATTCCACGCCCTGGCGCATAGAGCGGGATGTGCATCAGCAGCACCATGGGGGTGCCGCCCGCCACTTGCGCACGCCAGAAATCCAGCTGCTCCGGCAGTATCTCATTGGTCGAATTGTCGATTACCACAAAGCGTATCCCCTTGACCTCCACGGAGGCCATCAGCGGATTTCGGCCCTGATATAACGGCAGCAACCTCTTAGCCGTCCACTCAGCCCGCAAGGCTGCCCCTGTTCCGGCCATGCCCTCGTAGTGCCAATCGTGATTGCCTGCAACATAAAGAAACAATACGCCCGACTCCTGAAGCTTCCGGTGCGCCCATTCGATCGCAGCCTCGGAGGGAAAACTAAAGATGTCGCCTACCAGCACCAGCAGATCCGCACTTCTTTTTTTTGCCTCTGCCAGGGTCTGCTCAAAGCACGCCTGCGGATTGGTCACAGCCCCGGTTTTAAAGTGCCGCGTCTGGTTGTAGGCCTTAGCCATGCGCCCGCTATATTGCGTGAAAGGTGCCCCACGCGCATCGTCCAGAAAAAGATGTGTGTCGCCCGCAACCAGGAGAGTCAGCTTTGACTGCACAGAGGGCGAAAAAAAACGTACACGGTTTGTATCAAGCGCGAAAGACCCGCGCTCAGCATTGCTGCCCTCAATGGGTTTAGCATCAACTCCTCGACCCGCAATCGGCCATGCGGCAACAGTCGACAGGGTTGTTGCCAACCACGCACGTCGTGACATCTTCATTTCAATTTTCATTTTTACTCCCAAAATGTGATTTTACGCCATCACAGTCCCGCCTATCCTTACTTGCCCCAGGCACAGGCAGGATCTGCGTAGAGACCAATCTCTGCAATCGGCAGCTCACAGAAGGTGCTGTTTTTGCCGGGCAATGCACCCGACGCAGACCCACCAACACTCTGGTTGTCAATAAAATCAATACCTTTGGGCGCGTTCCGATACGGGGTGTCAGCACCGACAATAACATTACGCCAGATGCTGTTGTAGTTGCATTTGTCTCTATCTGCAAGCGCCTGCAGCGAAGGATAACGGTTGCTGTAAGGCGGCAGTGCAATATTGACCTCAGTGTAGAGTTTGGCCTTGGTCTCTTCGCTAATGTATTTGCTGAATCGCTCCTGGCTCCAGGGTGAGAAGCTGACCGCGTGTTTACAGTCGATAAAGATATTGTTATCAATGATATTCATCTGACCGCCGTGAATCTGCACTCCGCCAAAATTACCGTTCGAGGTGCGCTCAAAGATATTGCCATAGACAACCATGCCGGAGATGGCATCGTCAAAACGGATGCCCGCCTGCCCGCATGGCGCGTCACCGGCACCCACATCGCGCCAGTGATTGTAGCGCATCACGCAGCCGCGGTAGGAGGCGTTGCCCCACATGTCGATCGCCCCCTGATCATCCGACTCCTGCACCAGAAATTCGCCGAGGTTATACTCGACCAGATGGTCGTTGCCCTCAATGCGCAGCGCGCTGGAAGGTGCATGATGAAACCAGTTGTGCCGCACCTTTGCCCCCACCCCTTCCAGCAGGATGGCTGGCACATAGGTTTTGGCAGAGAGACCGAAGTGACCAACCTCGTTGTTCTCGATCACAATGCCACCGGAGGTTAAGTTTTTACGTTTGCCGCCAGTGACACGCATGCCGCCGTGCCCAAGCGTGTCGAGTTGATTTCCGTATATTTTAGCGTTGGCCGCATTCAGTACCATCAGCGGTGTTCCCCCGAAGCCATGAAACCGGCAGCCGGTAATGTTCAGATTAACGCAATGGTTAAACGCCGCGGCACGATCTTGTCCATACTGAAATGTAAGGCCCTGTATGATCAGATCCTGAACTCCATCGGCTTTGATAAAGGGCCTCTGGCGTTCGGAGACAACCACTTTGGTGAACCAGGGGTGTTTCTGAAGCCAGATATACAGCAGGCCGCTGGCAGTGTCGATATACCACTCGCCAGGCTGGTCAATCTCCTCCAATAGATTCATAACAAAGAAAGGGCGCCCGGCCTTCAAGCCGTAGTTCGGCTTATTAGCGAGCGTGATCACGCCGGCGGCAGGGTCAACACTCGCAACCGGCACCGCCAGCCCGGCCCATAGATAGTACCAAAACCCGTCAACCATGATCTCCTGCGCCATGCTCCAGCGTGCGAGCCGGTCACTCTCGACCTTAAAGGCGAGCTCATTATCCGGCAGCAGCTCAGCAATTGGAATGCGCGTGCTGTTGGGCCAGCGCGCTACCGGCATCAAGCGCTGATCAGCATAAACCGCGCGGATTCTCTCGCTGCGGGCTCCAAAGCCATACCCTTGCTGTGGTGTAAAATCTTTAAAACCCTGCGCCCTCAGGTCAGCGCAATAGACCTTGCCACGGGCTTCCTCGGGCAGCCGGGCGAGGGTCTCCGGATCGCGCACCTTACTGAATTTTTTAACTGCAAAGCCACCGTCAAAGATCGGAGTCTCCTTTCGATAAGCCGCGTAAACTACTGGAGCGTTGTATTGACCCGAATCCGCGCTCGTCAACTCAAAGGGCTTATCCATTGTATAGCGCCCGCCCCTCAGATAGACTGTCACACCGCCGACTGCTAAACCGCCGGCAGTTTTCTTTAAGGCGCGGATAGCATCACGCGCCTGCATGAGGGTGGCGAACGGCGCTTTGCGGGTGCCTGGATTTGTATCCGAGCCATTCGGAGCAACAAAGAAAACCACCGGCGATGCAGGGAGCGCTGCCGGCCGGTCACGGCTCCCCTCAGGGTCACGGGCGGCTTTGCCTGCTTTCAGATTCTCGCAAACAGCAATGCCGGCCTCTGCTTCATAGACATGATGCCCGGCAACGCCTTCAGCCGTGGTGACCGCTCGAAAAGCTTTGTCCGCGGTATCGTATTTGCTCTGCGCCAGCAACGTCCGCGCCAGAGCCAGCCCTGCGATCGAGCGCGCGGCAACCGGTTGTTTCACGTCCTCGATGATTGCCGCATAATGCTCCTCGGCCTCTGCGTTCTGGTCAGCCTCGCGGAGGATTTGGGCAAATGTAAAGCGCAGGTTGCGCGACTTCTCTAGATCATTCACGCTGACCTTAACCAGATGTTCAAAAGCCCGGGTTGCCTGCTCAAGCTTGCGTTCCATCGCGTAACTGCGGACCAGCGCCACCCCGCAGGCAAATTGATCCTCCTCTGATAGATCCATCGCCGCCGGCAGCGCCTCAAGGATGCGGGAGGGCGGCGTGGGGCCTCCATTGCGACAGCTGTTCAGCAGGTGGACGAGGAGCTTAGCCCGCAGGTGCGCGGGTGTCGCCGGCCGCTCATAAAGCTCGACACACTGATTGACCCAATTTGCCCGACTCTGCCCTTTGGCACCAACTTCCAGTGCCGCCATCTCAGCCCAGCAGGCCAGTGCCGGCAGCTGCCCGCTGCCTGCTGCTAATTTCCGCAGTGCGCCGGCTGCCTCCTGACTTTGGCCTGCCTGTTGTAATTGCTCAACCCGCTCCAGCGTGGCTTCGACTTCGGCTTGGAATCCAACCTCAATCAAGGAGAGGGCCGCCACTTTGGCTGCTGAAAGTGCTACATTGAAAACCGCGACTTCGTCGACCGCCATCCTCAGCGACCCCACCCCGTAACCGCTGTAGCCAACACTGAATCCGCCTTTGGCAGGCTGGCTTGGCCCGGTAAAATCAGAGCGCCCCGAGAGCATGCCGTTGACATAGATCTTCATCACCGCGCCATCCCATGTAGCGGCAAGGTGGTTCCAGCAACCGCGGCTCAGAGAGTCCCTGGCAACTACATGAACCGAGTTTTCACCACGTCCGATTTCAAACGAAGGCTTCAGGTTGGTCATATCGTAGATAGCCAAACGCCAGCCGTCATAGTAGCCGCTGCCGCTGGAGGCAATCATCCCGTTCACCCGCCCGTCGTTCTGTTTCACTCCCGCGGCCTCGGGCTTAACCCAGATCGAGAGCGTTAATCGGTTGCTGATAGCGGTAATCTCCGGCGCGCGAAAGGAGCCAGCGTCGAGCTCCGGCACCTGCGACCCTTCAATGCGCCCTGGCACCACCTTGGAAACAACACCATCCGACGCACTCCACGTGAGCTGCGCGTTGCTGCCTGCCAGGTCGGGATAGGAGCTGCCCTCTGTTTTCATGGAGTAAAAGCGGAGCAAACCAGGCTCGGCTTTGAGAGCCTCGGCATATTGCCGCCATTTGGAAGAGGATGTCTCAGCCCAGGCCATTGCAGGCAGCGAGAGGAGAAACAGGGCAGCTGTTTTTTTGTTTGCGCAGCCTAAACAATCAAATATTTTGGATGGGAAGAGATTCGATAATTTTTGTATCAGTTTGTTCATGTGCTGTTCTACTCTCATTCATTTTTGTTCGTGGTTGAAGGCGAAGCCGACCTCTCGTAGCTCCGGTTTCCAACCGGACAGTCCGATTGGAAATCGGAGCTACGGTGCCCACTCGTCAAAGCGCGCCCTTTTCACTCTAGAACTTTAGAACTCTAGAACTTCTCCACTCCGCGCCAGGCGCGGCCTTAGCCTCTTACGGTGTCGGCTCGCCGTAGCCGTAGTTATCGACAATAAAGTCGAGGTCTTTGTCGCCGCGTCCGGAGAGGTTAAGCAGGATTGTGCCATGCTGCATCTCTTTGGCTTTCTTCATGGCAAAGGCCACGGCGTGCGCACTCTCAAGGGCGGGGATAATGCCTTCCTGGCGGCTGAGCTTATAGAATGCGTCGAGACACTCTTTATCATCAGCAGTTGTGTATTGAATACGTCCGCAGTCCTTGAGATGGCAGTGCTCAGGACCGGCACCGGGATAGTCAAGGCCGCTGGCAATGGAGTAGACCGGAGATGGCTCGCCCTTATCGTCCTGCAGCAGGTAGCACTTGAAGCCGTGAATGATGCCGGGCATTCCGTAGGTGAGGGTTGCCGCATGTTCCCCTGTGTTAGAGCCGCGCCCAAGCGGTTCAACACCCCAAATTTCGCAGGGATCATTCAGAAAGGCGGCGAAGAGGCCGATGGCATTGCTGCCGCCGCCAACGCAGGCGGTTACGATGTCGGGCAGGTGTCCGGTCATCTCCTTGAACTGGTCTCGGGCTTCGATGCCGACAACGCGCTGGAAGTCGCGCACCATCATGGGAAAAGGGTGCGGGCCGAGCACAGAGCCGATGCAATAGATGGAAGCGACAGGATCTTTGAGGTAGGCCTCGAATGCCGAATCAACTGCCTCTTTGAGAGTTTTGAGTCCGTGGGTAACCGGGATAACCTTGGCACCCAGCAGCTTCATGCGTATGACATTAGGGTATTGCTTGGCAATATCAACTTCGCCCATATAGATTTCACATTCAAGACCGAAGTAGGCCGCTGCTGTTGCGAGCGCCACACCGTGTTGCCCCGCGCCGGTTTCGGCGATCAGTTTTTTCTTGCCCATGTATTTGGCCAACAGACCTTCACCCATGCAGTGGTTGAGCTTATGCGCGCCGCTATGGTTGAGATCTTCCCGCTTCATGTAGATCTGGGCACCGCCGCAAAGTTCGGAGAGTCGTTCGGCGTGATATACGGGCGTAGGACGTCCCTGATAATGCTTGTAGATGGAGCGGAGCTCCTGGATAAAGCGATGTGTTTTGCTGATTTTAAGGTAAGCGTCGTTGATCTCCTTCATCGGCCCAACTAGTTCGGGGGCGATGAAGGAACCGCCGTATTCACCGAAATTACCCTCCGCATCCGGGGTGGTTTCAAGATAGTTACTGTAGTCTTTTTCCATGAGTTGTCTAAATCCTAATTTAATTGCAAATTTAGCGATAAAGATTAACTCATTATGCAGAGTATGGCAAGGTCATGTTTAATGCGCCGTTGATTCTTGCAATAGCATCACAGAAAATATATATTAATGAGCTAGCAATCAAAGAGGTGCGCGTAAAATCAAACAGCGAAAAATTTTCAAGAGATAACAAGGCGAAAGATGAAGAACAATATCAATCCATATGAACCCTGCCCCTGCGGCAGTGGTAAAAAATATAAGTTTTGCTGCTATCAGAAGCGGGATGCGGCTTTATCGAACATTGGGGTTCCTCTGGCAAAGAGCCCGTTGCCCACTACTTTCACCGATCTTAGCGAGGAGTTTTCAGAGAAAGCCTTTCAGCTTCTCAGGCAGGGGGTGCAGCTGGTGAATAGAGGAGGCTGCAAGGATGCTATATCTCTGTTTGAGCGATTGCTAGTTGAAGTGCCGGGGTTTAGCCCAGCTGCCAACAATCTCGCGCTATGCCTGTTTAATACCGGCAAGCTGGATGAAGCGATAAAGGTGTTAAACGAAAACCTGGAACTCTGCCCGGTTCCAAACGTTTTCGGGCTTGCTTCGCTCGCATCATTCTACCATGTCAAGGGTGACGAGATCAGTGCCAGACGCCATCTCAAAGAGGCGCTGAACTCTGAAATCGTGAGTGCGGACACCTGCACCAAAGTCTGTGAAGTGCTTGCACGCTTTAAACGTCATAAGGATATTCTTCTCTTTGCGGATGGAACAGAGTATGGCAATGACACAAGCGTCTGTTTCTACACGGGTACCGCGGCCGCTAACTTAGGAGAGATGGAAAGGGCCATCAATGATCTTCGGAAAGTTCCGCGTAATTTTCACAAGCACTTTAAGGCACAAAGTTACCTGAAGCACCTGCGTAAAGGGACAAAACCGCATACTGTCTGCAAGGATTGGCCATATCTTCTGCCCAATGAAATCTGCCCTTTTGAGATCATCGATAATTATATGAAAAATGATTTTGAGATCTGGAAAAACAGTACGTTTTCTGTAGCTTACTGCGAAGCCATGTTGAATGCAACTGCTGCAAACCCTTCTGGATCTGGATCAAAGCGAGGAGGCTAAGGAGTTGATCTCTTCAACCCCTGATATCGAAGAGACCCACCCGGATGCCATGGCTGCCTGGATTATTGCTCAGGTGCATTACCATGAATACTGTGAAAATTATGACAAGGCCCGCGATTTTACCTGGCAGGCCCACGAAATTGCCCCTCATCTGAAAGCGGTTCAAATCATGTGGGGGCGCTATGGCTCCGACGAGGATTGAAATCAGCTTCATAAATTTTGCGTATTATGCGCCTTTTTGCGGCTAAATATAAAAGCAATGAGATGCAGGTTTTTTAGCCGCAAAAAGGCGTATTTTAAGGGAACTGTTTTCGAGTTGAAAAATCAGCTATTATCATGTATCCTACTGGCATGAATAGGAAAGAAACTATATCAATTCAGCCTAAGAAAAGGCGCAGCGTTCAGGTGGTCGGGGCGGATGAGATGGTCGCCAGACTCGGGAGGCTTTTCTGGGATAGCAAACTCAGTGTTGAGGATTTTGATCTCCATCCTGTCTGGGTGGTGGAACGTGTGCTTGAATTCGGGAAGCTCGAGGATATTGACCTGCTGCGTGCGGCAATGGGGCGTGATAAATTTTTAAAAGCTGTCGCATCGGCCGAACGCCTTTCACCACAAACGCGCAGTCTTTGGAAGCAGATACTCATCATAGAGGGTGTTAAATGCACGAAAAAGTACTCCCGCAACACAGCTTGGAACTGCTGAATGACCTGGAAGGCGATTCATCTCCTCTTCTTGCCAACTGGACGTTGGCGGGTGGAACCGGATTGGCTTTTCTTCTCGGACACCGGATCTCCGAAGATCTTGATTTTTTTCGCACTGACTCGATTGATTTGCGGGATCTTCATAAAGTTCTGGATAGGCATGGGCCTTATGAAACATTACAGGAGTTCGAACATACTTTAACCGTTTTAATTCAGGATACGAAGCTCTCCTTCTTCCGTGTTAGAGATCCGTTCATATTTGATTCCCGGCCATATCGTTTCTTTTCCATAGCGTCAATAGCGGAGATTGCTCTGATGAAGCTGGCGGCGATATCCAGTCGTGGCAGCCGCAAGGATTTTGCCGATCTCTATATTATTCTCCAAAGCGGTGCAACACTGGAAGAGTATTTCGATATGCTGCCGCGTAAATATGGTGCCAGCCGTATTAACACCTATCACATCCTCAAAAGTCTAACTTATTTCGATGATGCGGAGAAAGAACCCATGCCGCATATGCTTGTTCCATTTGACTGGGATGTGTGTAAAACATTCTTTATACGGCAGGCCCGTGCCATTATTCTGCCGTAAATGCAGTTTTTTTAGCCGCAAAAAAGCGCAAAAAGCGCAAAAGTCGCAAAAAGGTTGCTTCATAAATTTTGCGTATTATGCGCCTTTTTGCGGCCAAAGACAGCAAAATAATGAGTTTTACAAATCCTCAGCAAAGGTTATAATTGTTCCAAATTATTACGTTTATAAGAGGGTTAAATAATGACTGAACCGAGAAAATTGGACGGAAGATCACAGGATGTTACGGCATTGAAGCGAATTGAGTTGAAACAGCTCTTTCCCGGCGTGGTCACCGAAATTGTCAATGACAATGGGGAGTTGGTGCAGGCCGTTGATTTTGAGCGGCTGAAAGCTGAACTGGGATCCTTTACCGAGCTGTTTGAACGACGTCGCGAACGCTACGGCATGGAGTGGCCAGGCAAGAGCGACTCCCTCAAGGTGCTGCAAGAGCGCTCGCTGGCTACCCTCAAACCTTGCCGCGAAGAGTCAGTCAATTTCGACACCACGGAAAATCTCTTTATCGAGGGCGACAACCTGGAGGTGCTCAAACTGCTGCAGAAGAGCTACCACGGCCAGGTCAAGATGATCTATATCGACCCGCCCTACAACACTGGCAACGAATTTATCTACCCCGATAACTTCTCTGAATCGCTTGACACCTATCTCTCGTACGCCGGGCTGCTTGATGATCAGGGTCGCCGCATCGAATCAAATAAGAACAGCCGCGATGGAGGACGCTTTCATACCAAGTGGCTCAACATGATGTATCCGCGCCTCTACCTCGCCCGCAACCTGCTCCGCGATGATGGCGTTATCTTTATCTCCATTGATGACAATGAGCTCTCTAATCTGCGAAAACTCTGCGATGAGGTGTTCGGGGAGGAGAATTTCGTTGCTAATATTATTTGGCAGAAAAAATATGCTGTATCGAATGATGATCCAGGGATAGCGGCTATGCATGATTATATTCTTGTGTATCAAAAGACAGTCGCATTCGCTCGCTTGTTGCTCCCTCGAACGAAAAAACAATTAAACCGATATCAGAATCTTGATAATGACCCTCGAGGATTATGGAGCTCTGATAATTATGTAAGCAATAAATCTAATGTTGAACGACCGACTCTCTGGTATCCAATAAAGCACCCCCGGACCGGAGAAGATGTGTGGCCAGAAAAAGATGCTGTGTGGAGATATTCAAAAGAGAACAATGAAATAATGGTCGCAGAAAATCGGTTATATTGGGGTCCTGATCAGTCGTATGCGAAGCCCAGATTGAAGCGTTTTCTGTCCGAAATACAAGATGGTGTTGTTCCTTCTACATGGTGGCCATTTACTGAAGTTGGGCATAACGATGAAGGCCAGAAGGAAACTGGAAAATTATTGGGCAAAAAGATTTTCAGCACACCTAAGCCAGTTCGACTGATAAAAAAGATATTGGCGATTAGTGCTTCAAAGAACGATATCATCCTCGATTTTTTCTCCGGCTCGTGTGCAACCGCTCACGCTGTGCTTGATTTAAACAGTGCGGATAGCGGCAACCGTAAATTCATTATGGTGCAGCTGCCTGAGCCGTGCGATGAAAAGAGCGAGGCGGCCAAGGCAGGCTACAAGACGATTGCGGATATCGGCAAGGAGCGTATCCGGCGGTTGATCAAGCAGATTAAAGATAAAAACTTGCAGGATGCGGAAAAGGATAAGAGGGAAAATCCGTTGTTTCATCAGGAGGTCGATTCCGTGCCTTCAGTGGCCTCCGTGGTTCAAAAGCAGGATCTGGGCTTCAAGGTGCTGAAGCTGGATAAATCCAATTTCAAGGTGTGGCAGCCGCTGCCGGCTGATGCGAGTGAGGCGCAGATCAAGGAGGCGTTGCAGGGTCATCTCTTTCATATTGATGAAACCGCGACATCGGAGTCGATCCTCTATGAGATCCTGCTGAAAGCAGGGTATATGCCCTCCACCCGCATGGAGGTTTTGGCACTGGCTGGTAAAACGGTTTACTCCATTGCCGGCGGGGCGCTGTTTATTTGTCTGGAGGATGAGATCACCCGCGGATTGATCGATGCTGTGGCGGAGAGGTTGCCGCAGCAGTTCATCTGCCTTGACCGCGGCTTTAAAGGCAATGATCAGCTCAAGGCCAACACGGTCCAGACCTTCAGTGCGCTGAATGAGTCGAAGGACAAAGAGACAAGAATCATCTTCAGGACAGTGTAGGGGAGGCTTGTGCATGCCGTGAAAATATGGTAGGATTTGCGCAGTTATATGAGGTGATTTATGAGCGAAATACTGACAGAGCGTTATATCAATTTTTTTACGGATTTTGGCTTCAAACGACTCTTTGGCTCCGAGCCCACAAAAGCGTGTTTAATTGACTTTCTTAACTCCCTCTTAGATGGTCTTGAGGCACCGATTAAAGAGTTACGCTTCAGGAATACAGAACACCTCGGAGTTTCAGAGCTGGATCGCAAGGCGATCTTTGACCTCTATTGCGAAAGTGAAAGCGGCGAAAAATTTGTTATCGAGCTGCAGAAAGCTAAGCAGAAGTACTTTAAGGATCGAAGCCTTTTTTACTCCACCTTCCCGATTCAGGAGCAGGCGGCCAAGGGCGAGTGGGATTTCCGTTTAAAGGCTGTATATACCATCGGGATTCTGGATTTCGAGTTTGATGAGGACAAAGATACCCCGGACAAATATTTATACAATGTCAAGTTGACTGACATTGAGACGCACAAGGTATTTCATGATAAATTGAGTTTCATCTATATTGCAATGCCTAAGTTCAACAAGAAGTTATCGGAGTTGGTCTCGCACCAGGATAAGTGGCTTTTTGCGCTAAAGAACCTGACTCAGTTGAAAAATGTGCCCGATGGGTTCAGGGACGAGGTATTTCTGAGCTTTTTCAAGGCGGCTGAGATAGCAAAGCTGAAGCCTGTTGAACGCCAGGCCTACGAGCAAAGTTTGAAATACTACCGCGATATGAAAAATGTCATCGCCACTGCGGTCGAGGAGGAGACAGATGCTTTACGTGCGGTAATGGCTTCAGCTTTGAATGAGGAGCGTCGCATGAAGGAAGAGGAGCGTCGCATGAAGGAAGAGGAGCGTCGCATGAAGGAAGAGTCGCTTAAAAGAGAGCATGAGGAGCGTCGGCTGAAGGAAGACGCTTTTAAGCTAATTGAGCAGCTGAAGGCGCAGTTGAAAGACTCTGGTACTAACACGGACGATCCCGCATGAGTACTAAAGGTGGAACTCATCCCGCAAGCGACTTTTCACCCGCATTCGATACTGATACCGATTCAGACCCCGACTCCGAGTTATAGTCGGGTCGAAGCTGTAAGTCGCAGGCCGTGACCGCGCCGCTCGAACAATCGGCTCGCGCAAGTCAGGTCGTAAGCTTTGCTCGGTTGACGATTGCGGCGACGATACTGGTTGACGATCCCCTCCCCCCTGATCACAAGCCTAATCAAGCAGCGGGAGCAACGTAGGTCCGATTTCCAACCGGACAGTCCGGTTGGAAACCGGATCTACATTAGACACAGCTCGACAGACAAAGTGTTGGAAAGAGTTTTTTCTCTTCGGCTAAGCGGAAAAAGATGTAATGAAGAGGCTTAAGGAGCGTGAATATGGCTGAAGTGAATAAAACAAATTTTAAATACGAATCCGATCTTGAGTTTCAACGTGAAGCCATTGACGCAGTTCTGAATCTATTTAAGGGAGCTCCTCCGAATCAGGGTGACTTTGAACTTTCTTTCAGCACCGGCGAGTTTATGGGCACGCAGCAGACGGAGCTGGGGGTGGCGAACACGCTGCTCCTTACGGGCGATAAACCCCTGCTGGGGGGCAAACAGATGCTGGATAATCTGCATGCAGTACAGCTTGAAAATATGATTCCGCTCTCGGAAGCGCTGGTGCATTATCCTGATAAAAAAGATGAAACCAAGCGCGACATTTATGCGTTCCCTAATTTTTCGATTGAGATGGAGACCGGCACTGGTAAGACCTATGTTTATCTGCGCACAATTTTTGAGTTAAACGAAAGGTACGGGCTAAAAAAGTTCATTATTGTGGTGCCTTCGGTGGCAGTGCGCGAAGGGGTGATCTCGTCGATCAAACAAATGAAGGAGCATTTTAAGAGCCTCTACAATAACGTGCCCTTTGAGTCGTTCGTCTATAACTCCAAAGATGTGCACGCACTGAAAGACTTTGCCCGCAACAGCAACATCCAGCTCATGATCATCAATATCCAGGCGTTCCAGCGTGATGTTGGTGACGGGGATGATTATCACGCTTTGACTGAGGCGCAGATTAAGAAATTGAATGTGATTCATCGCGACGATGATCAGTCGAATGGTTATCGGTGGATTCAGTATGTTCAGGAAACCAATCCGATTCTGATTATTGACGAGCCGCAGAGCGTGGATAACACCGCCAAGGCGCGGCGGGCAATCAACACCCTGCATCCGCAGCTCTGCCTGCGCTATTCGGCCACACACATCAACCCTTACAACCTGCTGTATCAGCTCGATCCAATTCGCGCCTATGAGATGAATCTGGTTAAGCAGATTGAGGTGGCCTCTATCAGGGCAGGCGATAACTTCAATGATACTTACATCCGGCTGGACAGCGTTGGTTATGCGGCCAACTCAAAAACGCCGCATGCCAAGGCGACCATCCACGAAACAAAAAAGGGAGTGCCACGCAGCAAGTGCGTCATCTTGAAACAGGACACCGACATTGCCACGTTGACGAACCTTGGCTGTTATGAGGGCTATGTGGTTTCAGGGATCTCCGCGGAATCCGGGCTTGAGCATGTTGAGTTTTCTAATGGCCAAAGTTTGATGGTTGGTGAGGAACAGGGTGGTATGGGAGATGAGATCCTCAAAGCACAGGTGCGCCAGACAGTGGAAGAGCATCTGAAGAAAGAACGTAAATTCAAGGGCCAGGGAATTAAGGTTCTCTCGCTGTTCTTTATTGATAAAGTCTCGAACTACCGGATGTACGATGACGAGGGCAACCGCAGGGATGGTAAGATTGCCCTATGGTTCAGGGAGGCCTATCAGGAGTTGACGCAGAAACCGCTCTACCGTGATCTGATTCCGTATTCGGCGGATGAAGTGCATGACGGCTATTTTTCCGCTGACCGCAAAAAAGGCAAGGTGGTTGCGCTGAAGGATTCATCAGGCTCAACCAAGGGTGATGAAGAGACCTACGAGAAGATCATGCGGGACAAGCAGCGACTGCTTGCAATGGATGAGCCGCTGCGGTTTATTTTCAGCCATTCAGCATTAAAAGAGGGATGGGACAACCCGAATGTTTTCCAAATCTGCACGCTGCGTGAGATGGGAAGCGACCGGGAGCGGCGCCAAACACTCGGACGCGGTCTGCGCCTGCCTGTCAACCGTGAGCTGTATCGTATCTACGACACCAACATCAACCGGTTAACTGTGATTGCCAGCGAATCATTTGAGGATTATGCCAAAGGGCTGCAAAGCGAGATAGAGCGGGACCAGGGCGGCGATTTCCGCTTTGGCCGGGTTAAGCCGATCGCTTTTGCCAAGCTGATTGATTTACAGAGCGCTGTGCCGATTGGACAGGGCGCATCCGAAGCCATTTGGAATGTTCTGGTCGAGCGTGGTTACCTTGATTCAAAGGGGGATATTACCTCCGCGTTCAACCCTGAAGCGAAGGGTTTTAAGTTAAAGGTGCCTGCAGATCTCACTCCGCTGCGGGCGGAGATTACCGATGTGATCAAGCGTTACATCTTTAAAAACCGCATGGTTAAAAATGCCGCTGAGAAGCCGACCTTGCAGCTGAACCGCAAATGCATTGAACTGAATGAATATTTTAAGGTGCTCTGGGAGCGAATCAACAAGAAGACCCGCTATTGTGTTGAGTTTCAGAGTGAAGATCTGATTGCAAGGGCGGTCAGCAAAATCAAGCAGATGGAGACGATCAAAGCGGTTCAGATTCTCACCGTAAAAACCGAGGTTGGTATCAGCGACGCCGGGGTGGAGAGTGTGCGGGAGGTCGACACCCGGAGCGAGTCAGCCAAAACGCATATGCTGCTGCCGGATCTGCTGGCCTTTGTGCAGCGCGAGACAGAGCTGACCCGCAGTACGCTGGTGGAGATCTTTACCAGCTCGGGGCGTCTGGGCGAGTTTGCTGTCAACCCTCAGGCATTTATGACCGCAACTGCTGGACTAATCAACCGCGCGCTCCACGAAATGGTGGTTGACGGCATAAAATATGAGCAGATCGATGATTGTTATCAGATGCGATTATTTGAAGAGGACGAAGCTCAGGAGTATCTGACGCGCCTTTACCAAGTTCAGAGCAGCGATGACCGCACGCTTTACGATTATATCCCGTTTGATTCAGAGGTGGAGCGGGCGGTGGCCGAGAGGCTGGACACAAATGAAAGCGTCAAGTTTTACTGCAAATTGCCGCGCTGGTTCAAGATACCGACACCAGTCGGCCCTTATAATCCAGACTGGGCGGTTGTGACAGAACAGGGTGAGAAGTTATATCTGGTACGTGAAACCAAGAGCACCCATGACCGGGATAAGCGGCGCGAATCAGAGAACCGGAAAATCGAGTGCGGCAAGGCCCATTTCAAAGCATTGGATGTTAATTTCGATGTCGCCACAAATATTGCGGAGGTACTGACAGAGTAAGCTCAAGACAACTTTGCGCTGCCTCATTCAGTACGGTTGTACGCTACCTTGAGAACAGCAACTAATCTTGATTTAATCCCTGAAATCTTTTGGCACCAGATCCGCGACTTTACTCTTGATTGCCGCAAGCTCGCGCCGCAATTCATCAAGCTGTGGATCGCGTATTTCGGCGGGCTCAACTGGATTCCTTGCCTTCCACAAGCGGTACTGCTGCGCCACGCCATTCAAGCGGTGCTGCAGCTCCACCTGATTGTACTTAAACTCGCGCAGTGCCTCATCTGCCCTGACTTTATCTATGCCCGTCAATGTGCTTGCCTCTTGCTCCATTTGCAGCGCGGTTTCAAGGCTCGCATTATACTCTTGGGCCGCCTGCTGATAGGCGCGATAGTGCGGGTTTTTCTGATACTCCTGCTGCAGCAGATCCTCTTGGCGGCTCTCGAGCTTACCTTTAGTCAGAAAATAGGCCCGCAGATTACCCACAATTTGAATGTCAACCTGCTCAGGATCGCCCTCATATGCGGCGACCGCATCGCACGGCAGCAGACAAGGCGCACCCCACCCGCTTGCCCCGCGTATCACGGCAACCAGCATGTCATTTTTTGAGCTCTCTTTGACATCACTGTATTTAAAAAGATCCCCGGCCCGCACCACGCCGCTGTTCTTGCCTGCTAACGAGTAGTAGGCTGACTCTCTGGCCACAAACCCCCACCCCTGCTTAGGACCGAGAAACTTGATTGTTTCGACCGCGCGCTTGATATGGCCGCCATCTGCCATCGCGGCTTCCCCCTGCTCAGCTGCTTTTGCTTCCGCCTCCCGCTGCGCGAGTGACTTAAAATTTCTGGACGAAGGGCGCGCGGCATACAGCTCCCCGGCCCAGGCCAACAAAAATAAAAAAATTACTGCTTTTAACAAAACTAACAATCCTCTCTGCCTATCTGTACTCCGCCTTGATCGTGATGGCCTGATTCGGCATGGTGATGATGGTGTCGCGGGCCTGCGCGTTAAAGCGTGCGCCAGGATAGAGCGTGGCAGGGGTAACCGACCAGTGATCAAAGGCCAGCCCGGGTTTATCAACTGCCGAGATCGCGACCTGCGCCCGGTAGTAGAAGATCCCGCCGCTGTTGACCTTGCTGTCGATAACGGTCAGCTGGCGCGGAACCCCGGCGGCCTTGATCATGCGGAAACCGGTGTGCTGGGATATGGTTGTCTTTAACTGACCGGCACGAACACCGGATTTAATGTACGCCGGATTCATAATGTTGTCGTAATGACCGCCGCGTACGGCCCGCTTGTAAGTCTGGTCAGGCGCCGCTGCGCCGGGCGGGTCTGTCTGCGGCGCTGTTCCAAGCCCCGTGCCGGTGAACCAGTCCAGACACCACTCCTGCACATTGCCGTGCATATCATAGAGCCCCCAACTGTTGGGTATTTTCGAACCCACCGCCCAGGTGCGATTGCTGCTGTTCACTCCATAAACCGCGATATTGAGCAGATCGGGGCTGTACCAGCTTCCGGTTGTGCCGGCGCGGCAGGCATACTCCCACTGCGCCTCAGTTGGCAGGTCAAATCCGTCACTGCTCAATTTTAAACGCAGCTTACCCACAAAAGAGTTGGTGTCAACATTCGCTGTGGCAGGCCACTGGTTGCCCTTGAGAGCGCCGCGGATCTGCTCGTAGGTGATATTCTCAACCGGGTGATAGTCGCGCCCCGCACCGGTGTAACCAGAGGGATTGGTACCCGTCACGTGCTGCCACTGCCGCTGCGTAACCTCGTAGACGCCGATATAAAAGGATTCGGTCAGAGTGACAGTGTGGATATCTTCGTATTGCACAGCTCCGCTGTCATCCCTGCCCATTTCAAAAACACCGTGCATGACCCGTTTAAAGGCCATGTGACTGCTCTTATGCGAAGTATCCCATCCGCCTGAGGGAGGCGCGTCCATGTAGATGAAATCAGATGCCGTGCCGTCTGACAGCAGCTTAACCACCAGATACTTGCCCTCTGTCGCGGCCACGGGCTTATAACGCGGCGAGATCGCGGCATCGCTGCCCGCAATGGTGTAGAAGGTTGAGGTAACATCAGCAGAGTCAAGCCCAGCCACATCTCCCCCCCATGCGTCAAAGAGATGCAGCGTTGAAGGAGCCGCGCCAGCCGAGACCGCAACCCGCGTTCCATGCGTGTAGCTGCCGCTGCCGGAACCATCTGTCACACTCAGGGTGTAAAGTTTATCAGGGTAGGTAGCTCGCAACCCGACATCGCGTGCGGGCATCACCAGGGTTGTCTCCCAGGCCTGGCGGTTGGCGAGTGTGGCAGTATCGCCCACCCACAGAAAGGTATGGTGCGCAGCTGGAGCCGGTGCCTGAATGGACACCACCTCTCCGGCAAAGTGCCGGCTGGTAGCGACCTCGGCACCGTTGGTCACACTCAGCCAGTAGGGCGCATGGCGATAGGTGGCAGCCAGGCTGACACTCGCGCCGGCAATTGTGACGGTCGTAGTTGGCAATGAGATGTTGGCGACTGTGGCGACATCGCCCTCCCAACGGTAGAAGATATTGGTCGCGGCTGGAGGGTTGGCATAAATCGCGACGCTCTGGCCATTGGTGGCGTTGTAAACAGCGGCGGTGCCGTTCGACACGGTAATACTGTAAGCCACGGTTTTGTAGGTTGCAGTAAGAGTCAGATCCGCGCCGGCCAGCGTAACGGTTGTGGTGGGCGCATACACATCGTCGACTGCGCTGCCACCGCCGACCCATTTGTCAAAGGCACTCCATACCGCGGGCAGATCAGCGATAATCTGCTGCACATGCGCATTGGTGTAGCTGCCGCTACCACTGCCGTTGACCACTGTCAGGTCATAGAGGCGGGGCAATGTGAGGCTGAGTCTGAAGCCAACCAGAGGATTGCCGCCAGCCACCATTGAGTTGCGATAGGCGCTGCGGCACTCGGCGGCAGGACGAGAGTACGCACCCCCTTTGGTGACATGGTCACCGGTTCCGCTGCTGACAAAAGGATCAGTCACCGAGTTTGTTCCCAGCCGCGCCACATAGGCATCACGGCAAAACTCTTCGACATTGCCGTGCATATCATAAAAGCCCCAGTCGTTGGGCACTCTCAGCCCGACTTCATGCAGGTTGTTGTCATAGTCCTGATACCAGGCGTAATGCTGAAGGTTATTCGGATTGGAGCCAAAACTATAGGGGGTCGTTGTTCCGGCCCGGCAGGCGTACTCCCACTGCGCCTCAGTGGGAAGATCCAGCAACAACGCCCCCAGTTCGGTGTTGAGGTTCAATTGCGCTAAAAACTGATCCTCGATCTGTGCCACATAAAGAACATTGCGAATGGGTTTTTTAGAGATTTCCGCCCCAAGGCCTGTTACTTTATTCCACTGATACTCAGTGATCGCATAAACACTGAGATAGTAGTCCTGCGAGAGCGTGACCTGATGCGGATCTTCGTTGTTTAGCCGCCCGACCTCATTCGTTGCTGAGCCCATCATAAAGGTTCCGGGTGCAACCCTTTTCAGCACGATCTTATCGGTTTTACAGGAGTTGTCCGTGACTGCCAAAGGCAGTGTCGCGTAATGTGCCACAGGGTATGGCCCGCTATAACCTGCGGAAATATCAATCACCATATACTGGTCAAAGGCAGCGCATCTACCTGCGGATAAAAAAAGCGCCGCCAAGCCGCTAAAGACCATTAATTTACACAGAGTTCTCATATATCACCCGCTTTTCCGCTAGTTTTGGCATTATCCTGAAACCATGATTATACCAAGTCACGCTCACAGGATGCAAACACCAAAATGTCCGGCTGAAATGGTTGAAACTGTAGGGCGCGGGCCATGGGCGCGTTGTCCAAGTTCAGAGGTTGTTTGCAAAAATTTGTTTATCGAACGCGCAGCGTTTATTACTAAAGCAGCGGGCTCTTAACCATCAACTTTTCAGTGAGGCCGAAAGCCTTTCGCACATCACACAAACTCTTTTAGTTGCAGCGGCTAGCTGCTTTAGTGTAGCAGTCGCTCTATGAGCGACATCGGTTGACGATGATGTGCGACACTAGCGGATTACGATTAAAAACTCCGCCCTTGAAAATCATCAACCACCATCGTCGCCGCCGCTATCGTCAACCGAAGGCGGGCTGAACCCCCGTGGCTCCGGTTTCCAACCGGAGGTCTTGATTGCAAATCAGAGCTCCGTTTTTGCGCAGCACTGTCGCCGCGCTGCCGCAACTAAGCACTGATCGCATCTTGGACCATTTTGTCGGTGATCCGGAGCGTTTTGCTTTTTGAGCTGGGAGCATTGTACATAATATCCATCATAAAGGCCTCCATCACAGCGCGTAGGCCGCGGGCGCCGGATTTGCGTTTCATGGAGACACCGGCGATGGTCTGCAGCGCCTGTTGGGTGAAGCTCAGCTTAATACCCTCCATGGCAAGCAGCTTTTGATACTGGCGCACCAGGCAGTTATTCGGCTCAACCAGAATGCGCGCCAGATCCGCCTCGGTCAACTCAGCCAGCGACGAAACCACCGGCAGTCGCCCAACAAACTCCGGAATCAACCCGTACCGGATTAAATCCTCAGGCTGGACCGAATTCGCCGGCACCAGGGTTTTACTCGCCGCGTTGGAAGCGGCTGACTCCTTGTCAGCTGTATATCCGATCGCCTTGCGTCCCTGACGCTGCGCCACATAGGCATCCAGCCCCACAAAGGCGCCGCCGCAGATAAAGAGAATATCATGGGTGCGCATGGCGATATTCTCCTGCTGCGGATGCTTGCGTCCGCCTTTGGGCGGAATATGCGCAACCGTTCCCTCCAAAATTTTCAGCAGCGCCTGCTGCACGCCCTCGCCGGAGACATCGCGCGTCACAGAGACATTCTCTGTTTTACGGGCGGCCTTATCAATCTCATCAATATAAATAATACCACGCTCCGCTTTACGCACATCCATATCAGCCGCTTGCAGCAGATAGAGCAGGATATTCTCCACATCCTCGCCCACATAGCCGGCCTCGGTCACGGTGGTGGCATCGGCAATTGCGAAAGGCACATCCAGCATCTTGGCCAAACTCTTGGCAAAGAGCGTTTTCCCGCATCCGGTAGGACCGATCAGGAGAATATTGCTCTTTTCAATCTCAACGTCCTTAAACTCGCCATACACTTCACTGTCGTATTTTTCAGTGTTTTGCTGCAGCCGTTTATAGTGGTTGTGAACAGCAACTGCCAGCACCTTTTTCGTGGTGTCATGGCCAATGATGTATTGATCAAGAAACTCTTTGATCTCAAAGGGCGCGGGCACCTTTAAATTCAACTTCTCGGCTGGCGCACTGTCGGCGCTGTTCTCCTCCTTGACAATTTCGTGGCATATCTCAACGCAAAACTCACAGATATTAGCCTGCGGGCCCGGTATAACCATTGCTCCATCCCTCTCGTTCTTGCCGCAAAACGAGCAGGTTATCCCTTTTTTAGAAGCTCCCATAAAATCTTTCTCCTTGGTCAGACACTCTGCTTGGTCAACACTTCATCCACCAGACCATAGGTTTTCGCCTGCTCGGAAGACATAAAGAAATCGCGCTCAGTGTCGTTGGTGATTGTTTTAACATTTTTACCGGTGTGAAAGGCCAGTATCTCATTCAAGCGCACTTTAAGTCGCAGTATTTCCTCCGCCGCAATCTGAATATCCGAGGCTTTGCCCTCCGCGCCTCCCCACGGCTGGTGGATCATAATGCGGGCATTGGGCAGAGCGTAACGCTTGCCTTTGGTTCCGGCTGACAGCAAAATCGCGCCCATACTGGCTGCCTGACCAACGCAGTAGGTGGCTATGTCACACTGCAGAAACTGCATTGTGTCATAGATAGCCAGCCCGGCAGTCACGGATCCGCCTGGCGAGTTGATGTAAACCGAGATATCCTTTTTGGAGTCCTGTGACTGCAAAAAAAGAAGCTGCGCGATGATCAGATTGCTGAGCGCATCGTGTACGCCGGTTCCGATAAAAATGATCCTATCCTGCAGTAGCCTTGAATAAATATCATAAGAACGCTCGCCGCGCCCGGTCTGTTCAACCACCATTGGAATCAACATCGATGATCTTTCCTGTTCAAAATTCATTTAACTCTCCTTTGTCGCGATCACGCAGCCGTCCCGCGCTCAGGGCGCGTCACGGCACTGGCCGAACAATCTGCGTCAGTTTACTTACCCTCTGCAATCAGCAGCTCCATTGTTTTATCAAAGACAACCTGCTCCTTAAGAACATCCTGGTGACCGCCCTCAAAGAGCCGCTTGCGGAGTTCCTCGGCATCCATTTTGTACTCGCTGGTCATGCTCTGAATCTTCTCGTCCACCTCCTCGTCCGAGGCCTCAATCCCCTCTGCGCGGGCAATCTCGCGGATTATATATTTAAACCGCACCTGATTCGTGGCCGAAGCAGTGGCACTCTGCAGAATCTCATCGCGCTGAGCAGCCAGCTCTTCGCTCTTAACCCCGCGCTGCTGAGCTTCACGCTTCATTTGCTCCAGGATATTATTGACAGCCTCTTTCATCTCCGACTCCGGCACTTCAAATGTTGCTTTGTTCAGCAGGTATTCGGTCACGGCCTGTTTACGACGGTACTGCTCCTCCTGATTGGCGACTTCGGCCATTTTGCTGCGCGCATCCTGCCGGAACTCCTCAAGTGACTCCACCTTAAGTTGCGCACAAAGCTCCGCGTCAGCGGGAACAACCCGTTTACGCACAGCCTTGATTTTCAGCTCATAACGCACTTTTTTGCCTCTCAGCGCCTCCATCGGCATTGCCTTGGGCAGCTTAAATTCCACGGCTGTTTCAGCGCCGGATGTTAGCCCGACCGCGGCGTTGATAACCTCCGGCAAAAACTGACTCTCATCGACCTGTACCCAGAAATCACTCTTGCTGGAAATCGCCTCTGCTGCCGGGTCAATCTCTTTCAGCGGCTGGCCGCCGACACTTCCGGCAAAGTCCATGCAAACCAGATCATTTTTCTGAATTTCATACTCTGCGCTTGTCTCCTCAAACTTGGCGAAAGCCGCGCGCATACGCTCCATATAGTGATCCAGCTCCTCCTCTGTAACCGCCACCTCTCGGGGATCAATGGGAATTTTCCTGTATTTCGGCAGCGAAAACTTTGGTTCCAGATCAACCACGGCGGTGAAAACAATGCCGGTTTCAGGCGAGAAAATAACATCCTTAACCTCCAGAGCAGCCACCACCTTGAGGTTTTCCTCATCGACCGCCTTTTGGTAGATGGTGCGGAAAAGTCGCTTCTCTGTCTCTTGAATAATTTCACGCTGAAAATTCTTTTTAATAATCTCGATTGGAGCTTTGCCCTTTCGAAAGCCGCTGATTCGCCCTGCGTCATTAAAGGTTTTCAAAACCTTCTTATAATCAGCCTCGCACTCTTTCGGATCTGCATTAATAATCAAATTCCATCTACAGCCGCCTATATTTTGTTTTTCAACCTTCATCAAAAATCCTTTCGCTTCTAACCTGGAAAAAATGAGAATATAGTTTATCAGGGTTTGAGCGTAAACTCACGTCTATTTTTACTTTCTTTATACAGCTTTATGGAACCTTTGAGAGTGCGGCGGCTGTGCGCCTGTTAACGCGCTTAATATGCTCCGCACTTTAAGATCTGAATTCTGAGTCTCAGGACTCCTTGATGCCAACCAGAAACTCCGCATTGCTCTGCGTCTTTTTGATTCGCTTGACAATCATCTCCATCGCTTCAACCGGCTGGATACCGCTCAAAGCCCTGCGCAGTGTCCATGTGCGGCTAAGCTCCTCAGGATAAAGCAGCAACTCCTCTTTGCGTGTGCCGGATTTCTCCATGTTAATGGCCGGGAAGACGCGCTTGTCAACCAGCGAGCGATCCAGACAAAGCTCCATATTGCCGGTACCCTTAAACTCCTCAAAGATCACATCATCCATGCGGCTGCCGGTTTCGACCAGAGCGGTCGCAATAATGGTCAGGCTCCCGCCATGCTCAATATTGCGGGCTGCGCCAAAAAAGCGTTTCGGCTTATGCAGGGCGTTGGCATCCACACCGCCGGAAAGAATCCTGCCGGAGTTGGGCTGCACCGTATTGTAGGCGCGCGCTAACCGTGTAATACTATCCAGCAGAATCACCACATCACGGCCATTTTCAACCAGCCGTTTGGCAACCTCAATCACCATCTCAGCCACCTGCACATGGCGCTCAGGCGCCTCATCAAAGGTGGAGCTCAGAACCTGCGCTTTTGTGTTGCGCTGCATGTCTGTCACCTCTTCCGGACGCTCGTCAATCAACAGAATGATCAGCTCGGCATCGGGATGGTTGGCTGAAATCGCATTGGCGACTTTTTGCAGCAGAACGGTTTTTCCAGTCCGAGGCGGTGCCACAATCAGACCGCGCTGGCCAAAGCCGATCGGCGTAAAGATATCCATAATGCGCATGGAGACCTCAGTGGGAGCGGTCTCCAGCCGGATGCGCCGGTCAGGAAACAGTGGAATGAGATTCTCGAAGTGCACGGTACGCCGCGCAGCGTCCATGGTTTTACCGTTAATACTATCAACTTTCGCCAAGGCGAAGAACTTGTCCTTGTCTTTCGGCTCCCGCACCCCGCCCTCAAGCACATCACCGGTCCGTAAACCAAAACGGCGCACCTGTGAGGGAGAGACGTAGACATCCTCAGGACATTGTAGATAATTACTGCGCGGTGAACGCAAAAACCCATACCCGTCCGGAAGAATCTCCAGCACTCCGCTGGTGATAACAGTTCCACTGCGGCGCAGGTAACTGCGTATAATCTCAAAGATGATCTGGTGCTTACGTAAGGACGCAAGCTCTTCAATCTCGGTATGGGGCAGCATCTCATGCAGCTCCGCAACACTCTTATTCTGCAGCTGTGCTAAAAAGAGATCCGGCAAATCTTCGGCCTCCACCTGTGTCTGGCCTGCCTCCGGATGCTCGGTGTGCGTTGGCTTATGGCGACTATCCGATGACGGCGTGCTCTCGTTGTGATGACGCGGGGGCGAATGGCGCTTTTTATCGGCCTCCCCTTTTTTGCGTCCGCCTGTTTTGGCAGCTGCACGCGCCGCGGCCGGAGCGGCTCCTGCCACGGCCAGCTTAGGCCTGGCAACACTGTGGCTACGCCCACCCTTGTCGCCGGCTTTACGATCAGCTGACGAGGGTCGGGCAACCGTGACAGTTGCTGCTCCCGGCGCATAGCGCTTCCATTTGGCAGGTGCCGGGGTCGCGGAACTCTCCCGCGTGCTTTCGACCGGCTCCTTTTCCTTGTTTTCTAAATCCACATTGTTCTCTTCTGTACTCATTCGTACCTCTTTTTTAGAAGGCGGCTCACTCTTTGCGCCTCTTTACGAAGCGCCTCCGCGCTACCATTATTGATAACCACTATATCGGATCGCAGTGCTTTTTCCGATGCGGACATTTGCGCTGCCAGACGTATTTCAGCCTCCTGCACAGTTAGCCCCCGAGTGTTCACAAGTCTGTTGATCTGCAGTTGTCGCTCACTTACCAGTGTTACGATACATTCGTATCTGTGCTCCCAGCCCAATTCAAAAAGCAGAGGGATGACAACCACGGGAATCCCTGTATGCGTGTTAAGCAGCCATTGCTCCACACTCTCTTCCACCAGGGGATGGATGATCGCGTTCAATCGCTCACGCTGTTTTCGATCATTAAAAACAATCTCACCCAGTTTTTTTCGATCCACTGAACCATCTCTGAGAATCACCTCTTCGCCAAACGCACGTTTAATTGGCGCGACAGCGGCTCCTCCTGATGACTCCAGTGTGTGAACAACAAAATCACAATCCAAAACATCAAAACCAAGCTCGCTTAAATAGGTGCAGAAAAGGGTTTTTCCACAGGCAATTCCACCTGTTATTACAATTCGTACCATAAACACATGGTTGGTTCTATGTTGAAACAAAGTTGATTCCTGCGCGGTGCGTCAAACCCGCAAGTGTGCTTGAAGTGAGATTAAGATCATAACCCATGCAGCGGCTATGCCGCTAACGGCGCTGTACTCAGGGTGTTGAACGTTTCGCCTGTGAGCGAAAAAGCTTTTCGGCCCATCACTGGATGGAGTCAGATTTACAGCCGTGCATGAAAATTTTAGACCGCAAAAGGGTCGAGATCCGCTAAACAATTTAAAGCATAGAGTATTACGGTGCGGATTACCAGTGCTAAATTCCGTAAATCCGCTTTTATTGCGTTGGTGGTCAGATTGGCCAGAGGGAGTTTCGCTGTGTTTTGTCTCTGTGCCGCAAACTTGTCAATCTTTCCAGGCCCTTACCGAAGGGCAGAACAAACATGTTGCTCCTTAAAAACATGTTGAATGAAAATGTTTTCTGCAAGCAACTTGCTTGCACTGCTCCATTATCACTTTCGGGCCACCTCTCAATAACCCGCCCTGGAGCAGTAAAGGCTCGACAGCAAACCATCAATGAGCACGCATAGCCGTCATAACCTCAGCCGCCTGCCTGCCTGTGCGTTGTGCGCAGGCAGGCGGTGGCCAGCTGTTTTAATTTTAGATTGGCTGGTTGCGTTGCCGTCATTGTTTCAGCACGACGCATCCGCGCGCCCGGCTTCTCTTCGACCTCCAACCTCTCAGCAGTTGAATTAGAAGGGTGACGGCATGTCAGCGCCCGTACCCATGTCCATCGGCGCCAGCGCAGGTGATCCTCCACCCATAATCGGAGAGTCGCTGTCGCCGCTCATTTTCACAAACCTTCCCGCTGGATCCACCAGGCGCGCTGTCACAAATACCAGCAGATTGCGTTTGTCGGACTTCTCAGAGCGGCTGCGGAACAATCTCCCAAGGTAAGGTATGTCACCCAGGAAGGGCACCTTGTCTTCAATCGTCGTGCGCTGCTCGTTGATCAGACCACCCATCACAACCGTCGCTCCGTTGTAGATCGAGAGCTGGGTCGAGACTGACCTGACAGGAAAGAAAGGCTGCTCCATGGGCAACTCCGTGTATTCAATCTCCGAGTTAGTCACCATAATCCCCAGCACCTGATCAAAGACTGTGCGTGGCACCAGCTTGGGAATCTTTGTTCCATAGTTCTTCCAGACCGGCTCTGAAACAACCTGAGGGTTGAGCATCAGGTTGATCATCTGACCCTCAGCCGAAACCTCCGGCACGACCTGCAGGATCACGCCCACCTCGCGCATCTCAAAGTTCTGCGGTTCCACGATCGCCAGCGGCTCACCAGTGCCGCCGCCTGTGGTGGTACTGCCGCCAGTGGTGCCTTGCTGAGACATCGTCACCTGAAACTCAGTTGGATAGATATACTCTGTTACAACCTTCATAATAGCCTCCTGGCCGGACTTAGTCACAACCTTGGGGGCTGAGAGCAAATCAGAGTCAGAGCGCTGGCTGAGCATGTGCAGTATCATGGAGACATCCGCATTGCCAAGGAAAGCGTTGATCTGCATAAACTTATCATTAACCGTCCCATCAGGCGCAACCGGATTGCCCAGGGTGCTGAGGTAGCGGTTACCAGTGCTGAAGTTGTTTCCATCAATCGCATTGACGCTGGCGTTATGCCCTCTCTGCGCCACGCTGCCTGGCATGCCGCTCAGCGGAACAGTGTGCGGGTTGCCGAGCGGGTCGGTGTAGAAGCCCTGCTGGAGGCTGCCCGGCCCCATGTAGGGCGCATAGCGCAGCAGCGGT
The DNA here is from genome assembly GCA_028686345.1 of Kiritimatiellia bacterium. Taxonomy (GTDB): domain Bacteria; phylum Verrucomicrobiota; class Kiritimatiellia; order RFP12; family UBA1067; genus M55B167. Next base: position 47,368 of record JAQUCE010000004.1, on the reverse strand, counting down.
TCGCCGGCAGCATCAAAGAGCGCATTGCCGGCATTGTCATAAGCGGGCACCATCTGGTTGCTGTGCTTTCTAAAATCAAGCGCGTCGCCGACAAAACCGGCATCAAAGCTGAAGTCACTGTTCAACAGCCACTCAAAGCCCAGAGAGTTAAGATCATTCTGGTTGACCTCCACGAAGCGGGCCTCGATCTCAATCAGGCGCGGCGTAACGTTCAGATCCTCCAGCACCTGCTCAAATATGGCGAGCTGCTCTTCGGTGTTGGTCACACGCAGTTTACCGATCGTAGACATATAGGAGATTGACGAGCCATCCGGCCAGACAACGCCCATTTCAGCAAAAAACGCTTTCCAATCCTGCGTTCCACCCATATCCGAGGTGGTCATAAAGGTGGATTCGCCGCTGCTGCGTCCGCTGCTAAGCTCGCTTTGCGCGGCGCCCACACGGTCAGTGATCGTTGCCACCACATTGTAGGAGCGGGAGATCAATTCGTCATCAGGATCGTTCAAAGGCACAATCATCACAATGTTGCCGCGAATTCGGAATTTCATACCTGTAACATCACAGACCAGCTTCAGCGCGTCATACAAATTGATAAAGCGCGCGCTCATGGCCGGTATCATAGGTACACCGCTGCCGCCGCTTGAGACAGCTTCCGGCGCCGCGAACGGATCAGAGGGCACACCTGCGGAAGCCGGGGCGCTGGAGGATGGCAATTTAAGCACAAGGTTGACACCCCTTTGATCAGCCGGGATCTCGGGATCATCGTATTCACGACTGGCCTGCTTAAAGAAATCAACCGCGTCAATAATCGTGGCGGGCGGACGGAAGGTCACCTCAGGGATTACAATATCCCGCAGTTTTTTCGCGACAACCTGCTCCGAGGTCTTGGTGCCTGTGATACCGCCCGGGATTTTGGCTTTAGCGCCAACGCGCTCGGCAGCGCCTGGCAGCTGAGGGCTCTCAATGGCATAGCGGTCAGGGGTCCAAGTTCGACGCACATCCCGGATCATCAGGGCGCGGGTTGCTTCAAACTCTATATCCGCCACTCCCTTGCTGCGATCCGCAACCATTTGACGCATATTCATTGCATCAATATTGTCGGGATAGTCGCGCAACACCAGATCACACTCCTCCTGCGCCTTGTCATACTCGCCTGTGGAGTAGAACTGGCGTGCCCGGCGCAGTCGGCGACGGATCTCGGACTGGTCGGTTTTATACTCTTTTTCATTGATGCGGTGCACGATTTCAGAGACATCCGTGTCTCTTGACCCAGGATCGGTAGTTGTCAGCTCATCAATCAAACGCTGCGCCTTAGGATGTCCGCTCTCCTTGGCTTTAGATGCCAGAGGCAGCGCTTTATCATATTCCTTGGTCTTAACAGCCTTCAAGGCGTCCTGATAATAGGATTCCTTTATACCCTCGCGCGCCTCGTTGATCGCAGCCTCAGTGGCAGGACGCGCGGCAATGAAAACCAATGCCTGCTTGTACTGCTCCGTGGCTGTTGCGAAATCACCCTGCGCAAAGGCCTTGCGAGCCGCCTCCAGCAAGCTGAACCCGTGGTTGTCTTGCGACTGCCGGCGGATCTTCTCCAGCGTCAGCAGTTCTGAGACAATCGCTGCCTGCTCCGCGTCCGCGTCAGCAGGGTTCTGCGCCGCTTCCAGAGCCGGCACCGCCGGGTTCGGAGCAGGCACACCCTCTTGCGCCGCTTCAACGACCGGAGCTGGTTCCGCCACGGGAGCCGCGACTTCAGGTTCTTTGGCGGGTTGTCCCCCCAAATCCTGTAACAAAGCCTCAAGATCATCCTGCGCTTTGAGATTCATTGTAGCACCGCAAGCGATGACGCTTAACACTAACAAACACTTTAATCTGTACATCATAAGGAGATACTCCTGTATTAGGGGAAGAAACAACCTGTTATTTCTTAAAAAGAGACATAAATATACCTCTTCTTGGAAAATTAATCAAGCTTAGTAATAACTTTTTGTTTACCTGTTGATTCGTATTCCACAACCACGGACGACGCCTCTTTGTCGATTGAAATTACACGGTATATTTCTTCGCGAACTTTGAAGCTGCCACCCTCGACCGCCGCATATTCGCTTTGGTCAGGTCGCAGCACAAGTGTCGCTTCAACATCTGTGTCTTTTCGCCCTTCATTGATTTTCATCGTCACTTCCTTGTTATCAGACTCTCGTTTGACAACAACCGTCGAAACCTCTACCTTTTGCTTGATTCCCGGCATATTCGGATTTTCACGCTCCGCAAACTTTTGTTCGGCTTTTATCGCCCTCCAGCCGGAGTCACCGATCTGCTCCCCATCTTTGACCCAGTACGTTTTGCGCGGGGCAACGGTGTTAAATACCATCTGCATGCCGTCCGGCATTGTGTTCAATCCACTGAATATGAATGGAATCTTCAGACTTTGCACAGACTTCACCCGCAAAAGATTCATCAGCGGCGGGTGCGATTTCGGGTCGTGAATGTCAGTCCCTGCCAAAATTTCCTCGAGGTTGGTGAACCCGTCGCCATCCGCATCAGCCGCGGCATCGCTCGGATCATTGGGGTTCAGTCCCAGCTCCAGCTCCAGTCGATCACTGATGCCGTCACCGTCGCTGTCCAGCTCAGGATCCTTGTCTTTGGGTACCGGCTGAGCAGTTCCGCAGAAGGGGCAATTAGTCGCCTCATAAGGAATAGGCTTCAGGCACCCCGCCTCAACACAGGTAACCCGGCGCTCCGGCGTCACAAAGCCCGCCCCGCCGGCAGGCGGCAAGGTCACAAGCGGCGGGTTCTTCGCCAAACTCACTGCGCTGTCGTATTCCGCCATGGCAATGGCCTGAAGTGGTTTGCCGGAGGGCTGCAGCCGCTCGAGCTGTTTGATGTAGTCGATCTCGAGGCTTTTACGGGCGACCCCGGCATTGGTTAGATAGGACAATGATATTACAAGCCCGATCAGAACAATTACCGCCATCAGTTTGTCATACTGGCGCAAAAAAGGAAGTTCATTAATTGATTTCATGGTTCCTGTCACACTCCCTTAAATGAATACACATCTATGACCAGAGTCACCTTGATCGGTGGGTCAATGTCTGGATTGGTTATCATCCGCTCCACATGCGTCATGGTAGCTGGATCTTTTTTCTCCACGTTCTCAGACTCCGTCTTGGAGCCCCCGCCGCCGATCAAACGCTGAAGCGGATCGCCGGTTTTCACAAAGCTTGTCTCAGCCACCACAATAAACATCTCAGTCGAGGCCAGTTTGTTCAACGCCTCGACAAATGAGGTCTGCGAGGCAATAAATTCAAATGTGAAGCGCTGCTTCTCAAAGTACTCGCTCGCAGACTCCTCCACTGCGGCCTCTTCACTCTCGCTAGGCCCGGAAGGTGAGCGCCGGCGCCGACCGCCCTGGCTCTCAGGACGCGCCTGCACCTGCGCGTCCGCACTCTCAAAATTCTCACGCGTGATTGATTCAATTGAGTGCACCTTGGCTGCATGAAGCTCGTTGCAAATTCTTTCAATAATACACAGTTGCGCATTCAATCGCGGCACATGCGCTGAAATCGGCAGGCTGTCCGACTCTCCCAGATACTGGTCAAATCCAAAGTGGAAGTTTGGCAGCACGATCTTGCCTCTTTTCATGCCAGGCTCAGCCGAGAGCTTGCGCACCGCGGATTGCAAGCGCTGCTTGAAGGCGGCAGGTGTCAACTCCTCATGCGGCAGATCACCCTTGTGCAACAGGTTAGAGACACTCGTGAGCCACCCTTCCAGCTCCGCCTGGTTCTCTTTCGTGCGCGCAATATTCCCGTTGTCAGGGAAAACCTTGGCATTGTAGATACGGGTTAACCCTTCAAACGCGCTGTTGCGTTGATCATAGGCCGCTTTTTTCTCAAGTGCCGTGGTAACCAGTAACCAGCCGACAAAAGCGCAGATGATCACGGTGATTGCCAGAGACACGGTCAATATGATTTTGTTGCGTTTCATAATGTTTCTGACTCCTTGTTAGCGGAAGCCATCGCGCACGCAGCCTCTATCGTAAATTCAATCATATAAGCGCCGATATCCTTGACTCCTGTAATTTTAACGTCGCCGCCACTTTTGCCAAACACAGTCTGCGCCTTCAAACGGTCGCGCAACTCCTCTGTCGCAGTGGCATTGCGTCCAGCGGCCCGGGCCTTCTCTTCAATCTCTTTCAGCTTATCCGCCCAGCCTCTTCCGACAATTCGAGTGGCAACCACATTGCCTGCACTGTCTTTAACATCAGAGAGCGCGATAACCCACATGCCGTCATACAAACTCTGCCGGATGGCACTGATTCTCTTCAAAGAGACCGAACGCATCAAGATTAAATTCTTCAAGGCATCTGCCTTCTGCTGCACAACAGCCAGCTCGCCCTCAACCCTGGCAAGCTGTTTTTGCATGGCCTGCGTTCTCACCAAGGCATCCGCAACCTTCTCACCTTGCGCTGTGTAAAGCTCCGCCATCTTCTTTTCGTAGATTGCCCAAATCCCCAGACTCATCAGGAGTCCAGCAGCGGCCAGCACAAAAAACGGAACCCGCTTCTTAAAGGATTTGTGCCTGATAATCTCCGGCGGCATGAGATTGATCTCAATCGGACACTCTAAAGAGCGCCTTAAAGCAAGACCAACGCTCTCCGCGAGCATAAACGCATCTACCCCCACCTGCTCTGCATCCAGCTTGCGGCTGATACCAACATTGATAAATGGATTCAAATAATCCACCTCAACGCTCAGCTTCTGACGGAAAAAATTATCCAATTGCGGGATCGCGGCGGAGCCGCCGGTTAAAAACAACCTCACAGGAGCACTGCCGCCCTGCTGGCTACGATAAAAATTGACCGAGCGGTTGATCTCGGCATGCAGACGCGTCACAACATTGCGGATAATCTTGGAGATGCGCTCTTGCTGCTGATTCTCAGAGATATAAACGCCGCCGAGCGAGACGTAACCCTTCTCCCGCTTCAAAGCCTCAGCCTCGTCAAAGGTAATCCCGAACCCTTTGGCAATATCCTGGGTGATCGCATTGCCCGCCACAGGGATGCAACGACTGTAAATCTTGTCGTCCTCAAGGAAGATCAGATTGGTTGACCGTGCACCGATATCAAGTAAAATCGAGCAGCCATCCAGCTCTGCGTAGTTGTAGCGCAGGCAGTTATAAAGTGCCATGGGCGCGACATCAACGACCTCAGGCTCAAGCCCGGCCATTGTCAGATGGTCGGTCACCTCACGCACATTTTCTATCTTGGCCGCTACGATCATCGCACTCTGTTCGCCCGAGCTGTCGTCACCAATGTATTGGTGATTCCAGACGATCTCATCCATCGGGAAGGGAACATTCTGCTCCACCTCGTATTCCACCATCTGCAGCAGCTTGTCAGCGCCAACAGCCGGCAGACGTACGAAACGCGGGAAAACCACTTGTCCTGAGAGTGCGACCATCAGCGGTGCCGGGCGAATGCCGTTGCTCCGCATAATGGAGCGAATAGCATCGGAAAGCGGCGGTGCCGGCTCGCCCTCAGGCGTGCTCCCGGCCAAACTCATGCCATACCGCAGGAGTTCGGGCTGACGCCCGCTTTTAACCACAAATTCGGCAAGCGTTATCTTGCCCGCGCCAACATTCAGCGTTAATATTCGGTCAGATGAGAACACTATTGCACCACCTCATAGTCATCAATATTGATCAGGGCGAACGGTGTTTTAGAGCGGTCAATCATGCCAACACGCCTCTTGAGCTTCTCATTATCCAGCACCGCCGGGCTCTTCCACCACTCATCGGGCAGCGGAATGGTCTTCTCTGTTTTACTGTCACAGATCTCTCCATCCTGATCAACAATCTCCAAAGCCACTGCAACCGGCGACCCATAGCGCTCAACCTGACTGGGCGGAATGGCCACGCAACTCATGTGGTCGCCCTTTGGAATATCAATATAGCGCACTGTTGTCGTGTAATAGTTGAAAATTTCGTTGCCATCATCATCCACACCCTTGGTCATCACATGATAGTTAAAGGTCAACTCATCCGTCCATTTGGCGGAGGTGGAGTATTTGACTTCAAACAACGCCCACTCACGCGGTTTGCGGGCGACTTTGGGCATGGTGTTTTGCACTTGAACATTATATTCCGGGGTTCTGATCACAGCGGTCTTATTGGGTGGCGGCATACGCTCAATCCTGATGACATTGTCCACCTTCTTCGTTGTCGCGCCTAACGTGCTCAGCCTTCTGACCTGACCATAAAGCTCCCCCCCGGTGAAAAGAAGCGAAATAATCACTATTAAAAATACATGGTAACGACCAGCTTTACTCTGTTTCATATTGTGACTCCTATCATGTAATAGCATTCGCGCCAATAAAGATGGCATTTAGTATGGATAATTTAATGCCGAACGGGGCATAATGCAACAACGAATATCAAAAAACTGACATTTCTTTTAAATAACCCTCTGTTTTCGCCAGAAAACTTCTCTTTTGGGAGTGTTTCTTCACTTTTTTTGTGCATCTCCGCGTAATCATCGCCCGAACTTTCTCTCTAATTCTCTAAAAGACGCGAAAATCATAGTTGGCTTACCCCTTGGACAGGTGTACGGCATTCTTGTGGCAGCCAAGTTTTTGACCAGCTTTTCCGCCTCGTCAGCACTGTGCTTCGTTTGCCGTGCGGATCCCGTGTGCGAGAGGGAACGCGCGATCACCTCTTCGATCCATTGCTCTGATCCGCGACGTTTGCCGGCATGCTCAATATCGTGAACAATATTCAATAACAACTCACGGCAGCAGATCTCACCCAGCACACTCGGCAAAGCCTCCACCATGAAATGATCATCGCCAAAATCTACCACACGAAAGCCCATTTGATCAATAAACTTCAAGTTCCGGCGAAGCCTGTCAGCATCCGCTGGCGAAAGCTTGACTGCCTCCGGGATCAAAAGCTGCTGCGAAGCCGTCCGTTCACCCTGCTTGTGTGCGAGCAGCTTCTCATACAGAATCCTCTCTCGTGCTGCACAGGGATCAAGAATAACATAACCGCTGTCAGTTTCCAACAAAATATAACGCTCTTTTAAGTGGCCGGCCACGCGACACCACTTCCAGGGAGAACCCTCCTCAGGCAGCTCGATCAAACTGGCGCTCTCATCAACCGGCGCGGCGGGTATTGGCAAACCAGCGCCCGCCGGGATACCCTGCGGCTGCAACGGATAGCCCGCAACCGCGCCGCTGCCCGACACCTCACCCGGCCCCCGGGGCGCATCACGCATCGGTGCCGGACAAGGCTCCGGCAAACCGCGCGCCGCCCCCGCGGCGGCTGGATCAAGTGCCCGCAACGAAATCGGCGAGACGCCCGTTGTACCTCCCCTGCGCTCTGGCTCAACCGCCGGGTGCGGCACATGCCTGATGCCCAGCGCCTCTCTCAAAGCACAGATAATCGCTTCGCGCACATCAACGGCACGATTAAAGCGTACTTCGCGTTTGGCTGGATGCACATTCACATCCACCTTGCCCGGGTCAGTGTCAATAAACAGAATCAGTGCCGCGCGGCTCTCGCTATCGCCGGCTGCATAGGCCTGTTTAACCGCATAGCTTATCACCGCCGCAGATGCCGGTCTTTTATTTACAAAAAAATACTGTTGCTGCCGCTCGCCCCCGCCCTGCCGCGGCACCCCGGCAAACCCGTGCACATGCACCCCCAGCATCTGCTTGTCCACCCGACGCAGACTCTCAAAATATTCAACCCCGAACAACTCGCAGATCCGCTCATCAAGACTCGCCCCGGGCGGCAAGCGGTACTGCTCACGTCCATCGCAAGCCAAACTGAAACCTGTTTCCGGGTGGGCCAGCGCATTCAGAACAAAAACACCCTTGATATGAATCTGCTCGGTTTGATAGGCCCGCAAAAATTTACGGCGCGCCGGAATATTGAAAAAAAGATCGCGCGCCTCAATCGAGGTTCCCACCGGCACACCCGCATCGCGTACATCCTGCAAGGAGCCACCCACAATCGAAAGCTCTGTCCCTGAGTCGCTCTCCCCTGTTCGCGTCCTGAGTTTAAAGCGGCTGACTGAGGCAATCGACGGAATCGCCTCGCCGCGGAAGCCCAGGGTAGTAATCCGTTCAATATCGCCCACATCCCGGATCTTACTGGTGGCCTGACGCTCAATACTCATCAAAGCGTCATTACGGTTCATTCCGCTGCCGTTATCCCGCACCTCGATCAACTTGCGGCCACCAGCCGTGATATTCACGTCAATACGCGTAGCCCCCGCATCCAGCGCGTTTTCCAGCAGCTCTTTCACCACCGACGCTGGCCGCTCAACCACCTCCCCGGCCGCCACTTTATTGGCAACATGCGTCGAAAGCAACCTGATATGCCCATCTCTTGTCATAGCCCGAAATAATGCCCGCTTCCCCCATTTCGGTCAAGTAAAATCAGCAAAAGGCAACAAAAGGGACAGTCCCTGTTTACTCCCTGTTTACTCTCGTCAAAAGGGACAGTCCCTGTTTGCTCTTCTATTTACTTTAGGTCGTGCAAAACCAGTAAAAGGGACAGTCCCTGTTAGCCCCTTAGGTCGTGCAAAACCAATAAAAGGGACAGTCCCTGTTAGCCCGTGCAAAACCAATAAAAGGGACAGTCCCTGTTAGCCCCTGTTAGCCTTGCTGTTGACTTTAGGTCAAGCAAAATTAGCCAGTCACTATTTGATTTACTTTTAAAGGCAAAACAGATATATTACGCTCAACACTAAAGGAGGACTGTTATGCGAACTGCCAGACTGAAGCCTAAAACAGCCACCACCTATCATGTGATGAGTAGAACGCTTGAGAGCAGGTTTATCCTTGGCAACTCCGAGAAAGACTATCTCTCTGATCTGATGCGGAAGTTAGAGGGGTTCAGTAGTTGCCAGGTACGCACCTTTGCTTTTATGGATAATCATTTTCATATCCTGTTGCATGTCCCTGAAGTACAACCAGTTGATGATGATGAGGTTAAGTGGCGTGTTCGGATGCTTTACGGAAAAGAGAAATACGACCAGTTCGAAAAGCAATGGCAGGCGTGGATTGAACAGGGGCAGGAGAGCCGGATTAAAGAGCAGTTAGATGCCTATAGGGCTAGAATGTATGACCTCTCTGAGTTTATGAAAACGTTCAAACAGCGTTTCACTGTGTTTTATAATGCAAACAGCAAACATGAAGGTCCAGCCTGGTGGGGACGTTATAAAAGCGTATTGATCGAGGAAAGCACTGATGCGCTGCAACCTGTCGCAGCCTATATTGATCTGAACCCTGTGCGGGCAGGTAAAGCCAATGACCCTAAGGATTACCGGTGGTCAGGCTATGGCGAGGCAGTGGCGAATATCCGTGAGTCCCGTAAAAACCTGTGCAAGTTGTTTGTAGATCGTGACATATCCGAAGATCAGGTTTTGTCGGAGTACAGGAAAATTCTCTATCTGCAGGGTGAAGTGCAGACTAACCCTTTGACAGGCGTGGTGACAAAGGCTGGATTATCAAGTGCGGCAGTGCAAAAAGTGGTTGAAAATGATGGAAAGCTATCACTGTGTGAGGTGCTACGTTGTAAAGTCAGGTATTTTTCAGACGGCGGTGTAATCGGCAGTGCTGATTTTGTAAAGGAAGTTTTGCAAAACCACAAAAACCTTTTTTGTTCACAACAAAGATGCGGTGGACCACAACCCATGAAATACAGCGATTGGGGCGATCTTTGTGTAGCCAAAAAGCTACACAAAACTATTGTGTCCAGTGTTTAGTTTAGAAACTATGGCTATAACAATTGTATTTTCTGGATATTTGCAAACTCATTATAAAGGAAAACATGAATTTAAATAAAACAGTTTTAGTAACAGGAGGCAACAAGGGTATTGGCCTGGAGGTAACGCGCAATTTCCTAGCCATGGGTTGCAGGGTGATTGCAGTGGCACGCAATTTCGAGGGGTGCGATCTCCCAGACGTAACCAATCTGATTAAAAAGAGCTTTGATTTGACCCAGGTAGAGGCCATTCCCGAGTTGATCGCAGAGCTGGGCGGGATAGATATCCTGATTAACAATGCAGGTGTGATGCACTCCCTCCCATTTGACCAATATCCGGCGGATAAAAAAAACAGCATCCTGCGACTAAACATTGAGGCTCCAGTAGCTTTAATCCGCGAGGTCTCCCAGTATATGGTCAGCCAAGGTTGCGGACGGATCGTGAACGTAGCCTCAGTTGCAGGGCATATTGGTCACCCCGATCTCTGGTATGGCATCACCAAAGCAGGGCTGATCAATGTAACCAAGAGCTTTGCCAAACTTCTGGGCCCAAAGGGCATTGTGATCAATGCAGTCGCCCCTGGGCCAGTTGAAACCGATATGCTACATGTAATTCCGGAAGCGCGTAAAACGTTCATCAAGCAGATTGTCTTCACCGGGCGCTTTGCCAAGCCCGAAGAGGTGGCCACCGCCATTGTCTGGCTGGCAACCGAGTCGCCAGATTATATTAATGGAACATGTATTGACATCAATGACGGCTCGTATCTTAGGTAGTCCTGTCTGGGAAGTGTCAGCCGAGTGCTGCACGAGTTGCCGGAGACATGCCTGCCGAGGGACTTGCAAGACGCAAGCGGAACTGTGCCGGACAAGTGCCGCCAACGCTGCACCCTCGGACGCGCCTTTCGCAAATAATTGACAGCCAATCAGCGCTTCTTCACCGTGGCGAAAGAGGGGCGACGCCCCTGGTACCAGGCCAACATCACCGGGGTGGCGATAAAGATGGTCGAGTAGGTGCCGGCAACAACGCCGATGATCATGGCCAGCGCAAAGTCGTTGATCGCGCCGCCACCAAAGATAAACAGCACAATCAACACAATCAAGGTTGTGACCGAGGTGAGCACTGTGCGCGAGAGTGTGGCGTTAATCGCGGTGTTGCAGAGCGTCTTAAAGTCAGTTGTGGGATCTTTGCGCAGGTCCTCACGAATACGGTCAAAGATCACAATCGTATCGTTAATCGAATAACCCACAATGGTCAGCACTGCCGCGACAATCGTCAAGCTGAATTGGCGGCCCATCAGGCTGAACAGCCCGATGGTGATAAAGGCGTCATGCGCCAGCGCAACCACACCGCCCAGTGCAAAACCAAACTCAAAGCGGATAGAGACATAGGCCAGGATGCCGATCAGGGAGAAGATCACAGCATTGCGGGCGGCCTTTTTCAGGTCTTTACCGATCTCAGAGCCCACGCCGTCCTCACTGGCCAGCTTGAACTGACTCTCAGGCAGCTCCTGGACCAGAGCGGCTGCGATCAGCTTGGATGAGTTGACATTGTCGATCTGGATTGAACCGGTTTTCACCTGCAGCAGATTGCCGCTGCCATCCAGGGTTGACTGGTATTGAATAACAGCGTCTTTGACAATCCCGCCCACTACCTTGCGAACCTCGCCGATATCAGCTCGCTGATCATATGTGAATGTCATCTCCGATCCACCGGTGAAATCAACAGCCAGGACAGAGGCGGGGTTTTTGAATGCCCGCCCGAAGAAGAGAGCAAGTGTGACAACAATTATTCCGGTGGAGGCGATAATCGCTTTTTTACCCGCATTCGTGAAGTCAAAATTTGTATCTTTAATCAGCGCCAGCATTCGATAGGGTTTTACGCGCCCAACCGGAACGGTCATATTAAAGATCAAACGGGTTACCACCAGAGCGGTGAACATACTGATGATAATGCCAGCGGAGAGCGTGATCGCAAAACCGCGGATCGGGCCGGCACCGAAGATAAAGAGGATTGAGGCGGTCAGCAGCGTGGTTACATTGGAGTCGAAGATGGCCAGAAACGCGCGGTCATAGCCGGCATCAACAGCGGCGCGCGCTGATTTACCGAGTGCGAACTCCTCGCGGATACGCTCAAAGATCAGCACATTGGCGTCAACCGCCATGCCGAGCGTCAGCACAATACCGGCAATACCGGGCATGGTCAGAACCGGCAGGTCGGTCGCTTTGCCGGCAATCGCGGCATCCTTGACAAAGACCCCCAGAATATTGGAGGCAATCACCAGGCCGGCGGGCAGCAGCAGCAGATCAAGGATCAAGGCCACATTGGCGATCAAGCCGCAGTAGGAGTAGTAGATCAGCATAAACAGAGCCACCATAATCGTCGCGACAACAGCGGCGTTGATACCGCTGCGAATCGCATCCTTGCCCAGTGTAGACTCAACCGCGCGTTTTTCAAGGATCTTCATAGGGGCTGGCAGCGAGCCTGCATTGAGGATATTGCGCAGGACCGAGGCCTCTGACCAGGAGAACGAACCTTCAATCACCGCTTTGCCATTGGGGATCTCTGAATTAATCACAGGCGCGGAGTAGAGGTTGTCATCCAGCACAATCGCCAGACGGCGCCCCACGTCGCTGTTTTTGTTGCGTGCGCCGCGCGGTGCGTAATCCTTGGTCAGCTTGGCAAACTGGGCCGCGCCCGCGGCTTTAAAACTAAGGGTAATGTGCACACGCCCGGTCATTGGATCCATCTCAACTCCGGCGCGGTCGAGGGCATCGCCGGTCATCTCCGCTTTACGCAGCACATAATCAGGTCTGTAAACCGTGACACCACCGGTGCCGATCTCGGGCTGCAGCATAAACGCATAACGCGGATCAGGGGTTTCAAACATGGAGAGGCGCTGACGATAATCAGGGTCTTTTAAAAGAGCTGTATAATTCTCAGTGCGCTTGAACGAGCGTCTATCATCTCCGTAGACAAAACCTTCGGGCAATCGGCCGGTGGCAAACATCTTATCCACAAACTCCGAGCTGCTTTTATGGACCAGCTTAAACTCGAGGAAGGCGGCGCTTTGCAGACTCTGCTCAGCTGCGGCGCGTTGTTCGTCATCAATGCCGGGAAGCTGAACAGTGATGCGGTGGTTCTTGCCACCTTGAATCACAGGCTCATTCACGCCCAGTCCGTCAATCCGATTGCGGATCACCTGGATGGCGCGGGCATCGGCATCCTTCATAATTGAGGCAACCTGGTTGGCAACCTCGCTGTCTTTCAGCTCAGGGCTGCCAGCTCTGATATTGCTCGCAAGCCGGGCCTCATCAATGGCCACAGTAAAACTAGTTCCGCCGGAGAGGTCCAATCCAAGGCGTATTTTTTCCCCTGGAGGAAAAATTACGTATACCGACAAAACAGCCAAGACAGCAAGTGTCATCCACTTCCAAAGATCATTTCTACTCATAATATTTTTCAGCTCCAACTTTAAGCACGACAAACCGTGTATATTAAATGTGAATTATATCATACAACACAGAGGTATTTCACTAAGGAATTACAAATTTTTTAACGGGTCTGCTCGATTTTAATTGCATCGCCATCCTGCAGCACCTGACTGATCGCGCCGCGGGCCACTTCAATCACAACTTTAGGGGCGATCTCCACCATAAAGGTTGAGTCTTTGGCCTCAGCGATGGTGCCTGTCAGGCCGCCGGCAAAGATGACCTTCTGCCCTGCGCGCAGCTCGGCGATCATGCGCAGCCGCTCTTTTTCCTTACGCTGCTGGGGGCGGATCATCATAAAATAAAAGATACCGAAGACCAGTGCCATGGGAACCAACATGGTACCAATCCCGCCCTGTGCTCCAGCCTGTGCCAATATAATCAGAGTACTCATAATTTTTCCTTACCAGGTTGTCACGCGGCGTGAAGCGCGTGTTCACTAACTAAAACCAACAATTTTTCATCTCCTATTGCTGGAATATCTTACTGCGGCTCGTAAAGCCAACTTTAAATCTCAAAAACTGCTCGGTTGCAATGGCTCCTCCGGCACATGCGTCGTTGCAGCGGCTCTTGACTTCAAACCATTCGGGCGCAACACTGCGGCACACTCGCGACGCCACTCGCTAAAGCAGTCGTTGGCAATTGCCGCGCGCATTTCGCGCATGAACGCCAGGTAGCAGTGCATATTGTGGATGGTCAGCAATCTGACTCCCTGAATCTCCCGCACATTCAAAAGGTGCCTGACATACGCCCGCGAGAAGTTGCTGCAGCAGTAACAGTCGCACCCTTCCTCCACTGGTCGGCTATCCATCTTATACGAGGCCCCTTTCAAAGGGTAGGCTCCCTGTCGCGTATAGGCGGTGCCATGCCGGGCCACGCGAGTGGGAATCACACAGTCAAACATATCTGTCCCGCAGGCAACCGACTCCACCATCTGGAACATATCGCCCAGACCCATCACATAGCGTGGGCGATCCGCCGGCAGAAACCTGATGCCATCCGCGACCCCCTGGAGCATAATATCCTCGGGCTCGCCAACACTGACTCCGCCTACCGCATAGCCGTCAAAGCCCATGGCTGTCAACTCGCGGGCGCATCTTTCGCGCAACGCGGTGAACTCGCCTCCCTGCACAATACCAAAATAGAGCTGGCCAGCGGCACGCGGCTGAATCAGACACTCTGCGGCCCAGGCCAAAGTCTTATCAACCGAGCGGGTGGCATACTGCGCGTCGCAGGGGTAGGGCATGCACTCATCAAAAGCCATGGCAATATCAGAGCCAAGGATGCGCTGCACGGCCATGGCCTCCCTTGGACCTAAAAAAAACTTGGAACCATCAATATGCGATCTGAACTCCACCCCGTCATCGCGGATCTTGCGCAGGTTGGTCAAACTGAAAACCTGAAACCCGCCGCTGTCGGTCAGGATCGGCCTATCCCAGGCCATAAACTTATGCAGGCCGCCCATGGCCTCCATAATCTCCATGCCGGGGCGCAGGAGCAGGTGGTAGGTGTTGCCCAGGATAATCGACGCCCCGAGCTCCTTCAGGTCGCGCGGCTCAAGCGCCTTAACCGAGGCTTGCGTGCCAACCGGCATGAAAACCGGTGTGTCGATCACACCATGCGCAGTCCACAGACGCCCGACGCGGGCCCCTGTGTGACGATCCTCTTTAAGCACCTCAAAGCGACCCGCGCAAGCAATTGCACTCTCTTGTTCTTTATCACTCTTCATTGAAGTGCAATAGTTAATCATAATACGCAGCTGGATTGCAACGTTAAATGCGTTGTTAGAATTCCGCGCCCGGCCCAATCACAAAAAAAGCATAAAAAATATTTTTTTCACTGCCAACGGTTGACAACCAAGTGCTGAATTTGATATAGTTCGAGGTCTTATGGGACAACAACTAAAAAAAATAGTGAAGCGTCAGCGCAAAGAGGCATACAAAAAGCGTCTTAAAGAGCGTGTGCGCGCTTTGATCAAGAAATAATCAACAAGGTGCGATGGCCGAGTGGTTAGGCTGAGGTCTGCAAAACCTCCCACAGCGGTTCAATTCCGCTTCGCACCTCCATTTTTATACCGCTATCTCTATTTGGGATTAGCGGTTTTTTTGTGGTATCTGTTGTTCTTCGGTCGGAGATAACGGCTACCATGACGGATTACGATTGGAAAATCGTCCACCAGCATCGTCGCCGCTATTGTCAACCAAAGGCGCAGCAATTCTAATTATGGCCGAAGACACGCTAAAGCGTGAACTACATACCCCGGAAACCGTATGTAGTTCACACTTTAGCGTGCTTTCTGAACAGGTGCACGGTCATAATTAGAATTGCTGACCAAAGGTGTTGCCGACCTTGATAAAGATTGAGATTAGAATTAGAATTAGGAGATTATCATGAGCAAAACATCATTTGCACTGACATACTTTAATGAAAACAGGGCGACGATTCTCGAAGAGTGGTACACCCTGCTGAGGCTGCCCACACTGGGCGCCGACCAGAACCACCTCGGTGATTGCGCACGTGCGGCGGCGATCCTCAAAAAATCTCTCAAAGCCATGGGTTTCGCGGTGGAAATAATCACACCGGAGAGTGGGCTCCCAGTGCCAATCGTGATTGCTGAGCGTCCCGCCACCGGCGCGTCCACTACGGTTCTGTTCTACGGCCACTATGATGTGCAGCCCGCTGATCCAGCGGAAGCGTGGAACACCCCCCCTTATGAGCCCACGTTGATCGATGGCCGGGTCTACGCCCGCGGCGCACAAGACAACAAAGGTCAGATGTTCGCATTTCTGCTGGGCATCAAAGCTTTGATTGAGGCTGGCAAACCCCTGCCGAACATCAAGATCATTGTGGAGGGGCAGGAGGAGTCCGGCAGCTCGGGGTTGATGGAACTGGCTCCCGCGATAGCGAAAAAGCTGCGGGCAGATGTGCTGCTGGTCAGCGACACCAGCTGCGCGGCTGACGGCAGGCCAGCCATCATCGCTTCGCTGCGGGGGATTCAGAATTTGACGGTTACACTCAAAGGGGCGGATTATGATCTGCATTCAGGGGTGCATGGAGGGGTTGCGCCCAATCCGGCGATCGGCATGGCAAAGTTGTTGGCAACCTTACACCATGAAAGCGGGCGCATTGCAGTTGCAGGTTTCAGCGACGAGGTTGTGCTGCCGTCAAAAGAGGAGATTGAGCTGTCGCTCAGTTCACAGCAGAGTGAGAGGGAGTATCAGAAAGAGATCGGCTGCCTGCCACTGGGGGGTGAGCGCGCGCTCGAACCAGCATTGCGGGCAGGTTTCCACCCCACGATCGAGGTTAACGGGCTTTTTTCCGGCCACTGCGGCCATGGCACCAAAACCGTTATTCCCTCGAGCGCAACTGCCAAACTGAGTATGCGCCTGGTCCCTGACCAGAATATTGAGCGCACTCTGTCAGCACTAAAAACTCATTTAGAGGCGCACTGCCCCCCCGGGTTTCAGATCTCCTTCTCAGAGATAGTCACTGGCGCCCCTGGGTTCCGGTTGCCAATCAGCTCACCGATCTTCAAACTGGCTGAGGATGTTTTACTGGAGATGGATGACCGACCGCCGGTATTCAGGTGGGAGGGGGCCTCCATCCCGGTGGTGGCCACCCTGCAAAAGGTCACCGGCGCCGCGCCGCTGCTGGTGGGATTCGGGCGCGAAGAGGATAAGATTCACTGTCCGAATGAATCCTTTGGGCTGGATCAATTCGCACAGGTGATGGAGTGGTCCACCCTGATCCTTGAAGCTCTGGCGTTTTAGGTGCTGCTTGCCTGTAACTTCGACCTCTGGTCGATAAAATGTCACTAGCCAAGTAGTCAAAATAGACCACGTTGGTTGATTAGGGTTATGATTTTCTTAGGGACTTTCTTAGGGACAGGCACTGATTTCGTTTTAGGGACAGGCACTGATTTCGTTCATTCCGCTTGTGTCTCGCGACAGAATCTGAGAGAATAGCCGCTGATTTCAATCACGGTCATGAACAACATGGGCGCGGCTGAAACACTTGAAACCGGTGCCATGCGCCGCGCCATGGCACCCTGCGCCCCAACCCCTAATCCCTAATCCCTTCTTTTTTATGCCTGAACTACCTGAAGTCGAGACCGTTGTCAGAGATCTGAACCAGAGCGGGATTTGCGGTTGCCGCATCAAAGCTGTAACAATCAAATGGCCGCGTACAATTGACGGCTCAACCCCGGAGGCTTTCACCGAAGCAGTCAGAGGGAAAACTATCAAGCTCGTCCAGCGGCGGGGCAAATATATTATCATTCACCTCTGCAACGAAAATCGCATCTATATTCATCTGCGGATGACCGGCAAGCTCCAGATGCATCCCAAAGAGTTTCAAGCTGGCAAACACGACCATGTTGTTTTTACCTTAAACAGTGGGAGGCAGCTGGTTTTCAATGACACGCGTAAATTCGGGCGGATAACAATGTCGGCAGAGGTGCCGCCCAATGTGGCGGCCTTGGGACCTGAGCCTCTGGAGCGGGAGTTTACAAAAGCTTGGCTGCAGGCTGCGCTGAGCGGGAAATCGCGCGCAATCAAGCCGTTGCTACTTGATCAGAGTTTTATCGCGGGTCTGGGCAACATTTATGTGGATGAAGCACTGTGGCAGGCCCGTATTCACCCGGAGCGCAACTCGCGCACCATCACCCACGCCGAGGCAGATGGGTTGCATCGGGCGATCCGCACTGTGTTGAAGCGTGGAATCAAAAACAGCGGCACCACACTGGGAAATGGCGAGAGCAATTTCTACAGCGTGGCCGGTCATCGCGGGCGCAACGCTGATCAGCTAAAAGTCTTCCGCCGCGATGGCGAGCCCTGCCCTGCCTGTGGCACAACGATCCAGCGCTTGGTCGTCGGGCAGCGTGGCACGCATATCTGCCCGCAGTGCCAGGGATAGTGACGGGAAGTCAGACCACTGAACATAGACATGAAAAACTTAAAAGAGCCTAGATCCGCGCCGGGCGCGGATTTTTGATTTTTGATTTTGGATTTTTGATTTCACGCATGATCCCAATCGTCCACCACATCGTCGCACAGCATCGTCACCCGATGTCGCTTTACGAGCGGCATATGTCGCTCATAGGGCGACTACTAAACTAGAGCTAGACGATTTCACAAATAGACAACTTTTTGGAAAGAGCAATTAATTGTTTTTTCTTTTAGCGTCACAAACGCCCCATTAGCATGCGAAAAGCCAGTTTAATATCAGCAGCGACCGCCTCGGTTAAAGCTGAAGTGAGTCATAATCATCCTGCTGTTCATGGAAATAAAGGTAGCAGTTCCTGAGCATGGCTGTTATCGCAAGAACAAATCCTATGTGATAAGTTTTGTTGCTTGTTCGTGGATCGGAATCGACCCGTAAGGATAACTGATCCGCAAATTGCCGCAAAAATTTATTGTCACAATCATCTATATTGCCATTCTCTCCTACTTGGCCTTTCTTGGGTTCAAAGGAACTAAAAACTCCAAGGACTTCCTGATCGGCGGTGGCCAAATTCACCCCTTTATCATGGCGCTCTCCTATGGAGCTGCTTTCATCAGCACCTCCGCAATCGTGGGTTTCGGAGGGGCGGCGGCGTTCTTTGGAATGAGCCTGCTCTGGCTGACCTTCCTGACCATTGCGGTCGGTGTTTTCGTCTCCTTTGTTATTTACGGCAAGCGCACCAGGAAGATGGGCCACAATCTGGGTGCCCACACCTTTCCTGAGTTTCTCGCCAAACGGTACCAGTCAGCAAAAATTCAAAAATTTGCTGGCTCGGTGATCTTTCTTTTCATGCCTGTCTATGCGGCGGCTGTGATGATTGGTGCTGCCATGTACTTCCAGGTGGCCTTGGATATCCCGTACGTCACAGCCCTGTTTTTTATCTCGGTGATTGTGGCGCTCTATGTGTTTTTTGGCGGACTCAAAGGGATCATGTACTCCGACGCTTTTCAGGGCGGGCTGATGTTTTTTGCCATGCTGTACCTGGTAGCCTTTGTTTACATTAAGCTTGGCGGCATATCAGGTGCGCACGCCAGCCTGACCGATTTGATCAACCAGCCAGGGGTGGCGGAGCAGCTCAAAGCCTTCAAAATGCCGCCGCAATTCAATGGCTGGACCGCCATGCCCGGATTTATGTCGATCAACTGGCTGGTTGTGGTGACATCGCTGGTCATGGGCGTGGGCATTGGTGTCCTGGCGCAGCCGCAGCTCGCCGTCAAGTTTATGACTGTCAGAAGCAACCGCGAACTCAACCGCGCGGTACCAATTGGCGGGGCATTTGTTCTGATGATGACTGGTGTCGCATTCACTGTCGGGGCACTCTCCAATGTCTTTTTTTTCAGAGACTCCGGTCAGATCGCAGCCGCTGCCGCAGGTGGGCTGGATAACATTATCCCTCTTTTCTTGAACACCTATCTACCGGAGTGGTTCGGCGCGATTTTTATGATTGTGCTGATTGCAGCGGGAATGTCAACGCTCAGCTCGCAGTTCCATGCCATATCAACCGCATTCGGCCATGATTTAATCAACACCAAGGATAGATCCGAGAGCCAGCAGGTGCTGATCAACCGCATTGGCGTGCTTCTGGCATTTATTGTGACCTTCAGCCTGGCCTACTATCTACCGCAAATCTGGAGCGGGGCCATTGCCCAGGCAACAGCGATCTTCTTCGGACTCTGCGCAGCATCGTTTCTACCGATGTACACTGGCGCACTTTACTCCAGGCGCATATCATGCAGGGCCGCTTCAACTGGCATGACCGCGGGATTTATGGTGAGCCTGTTCTGGATGGTTTTTGTGCACTTTAAAACAGCGACTGCACTCGGAATATGCAGGGGGTTGTTCGAAGTGGAATTTCTTTTCAAAAGCAGCAAGGTGATCCCTTTCATTGATCCGATTGTTATCGCACTCACGACATCCATTCTGCTGACGCTACTCCTGACATTTACCCTCAAGCAAGACATGGAAACGGAACACATTGATCGATCATTCAACGGGATTTAAAGCGGCTTTTTGCAAAACATACGCCACTCATTACACTTGTGTTTCGCGACGGGAGCTGAGAGAATAGTGCACTTCACATCTCCCGTCACTCACATCTCCCATCAAGGGCCGTCTATGAAATTCCCGATTTTTGAAGCTATCATGCTCCTGTGTTTTGGCCTGGCCTGGCCACTTTCGATCATCAAATCATGGCGATCGCGCACCAGCAAAGGTAAAAGTCTTTTTTTTCTGCTGGTGGTGCTCCTCGGTTATATCTCCGGGTTGACCCATAAACTCTGGTGGCAGAGCGAAATTGACGGCGTGGTCTGGCTCTATGTTCTCAACGCAACGTTGATTTTCGTTGATCTGATGATCTACGCCCGCAACAGCAGGCTGGATAAGGTAAGGGGGTGACGCGGTGCGATCCGCGCACGGCGCGGAACAAGGAAGTCGTTCGCTATGCGGGCGACTACAAAAGATGGGCTGCCGCGACATAGAGCGGCTACTACACATGCGCTGCACTGCGGAACGCAAGGATTGCCGTTCGGTGTAGGAGCCGCTCTACGAGCGGCATTTTGTAAGAGGCTCGTGAAAGGCGCGCCCAGAGGTGTAGGGTTGCTTCTACGAAACAATTAGCGAACACCGGGTGGTTGTTCGTCAAAGGCGGCGAGTTATCACTCGATCGACAACTTTTCTGAAAGAACAATTCGTTTTTGAGGTGTCACTCACGCGCAATAAACGCTATGATAAGGCCATGAAAAAATCAGTTTCCGGCACGCTCTTTGATCCCATTCGCAAGATCAGCTATGGCGCAATAGTTTTTATCTCCAAAAACGGCAGAATCGCAGAGATCATTCCTGACAGCAATCCGGACCCGGTGTTTATTATTCCAGGTTTTATTGACGCGCATGTGCATATTGAAAGTTCAATGCTGACCCCCGCCGCGTTTGCCAATGCGGCCAGTCGGCACGGCACCGTCGCCGCTGTCGCTGATCCCCACGAGATCGCCAATGTGCTCGGCATTGAGGGTGTCAGGCTGATGATTCGGATGGCAAAACAAACGCCGTTTGTCTTTGGCTTCGGGGCACCCTCCTGCGTGCCTTCCACCCCTTTCGAGACCGCCGGCGCGGAGCTGGACATCGAGGATATCCGCACACTGTTGAAAAAAAAAGAGGTCACGCATCTGGCGGAGATGATGGATTTCCCCGGTGTAATCCGGGGTGCCCCGGATGTGCTCGAAAAACTGCAAGCCGCGCGCGATCTGAATAAACCCATTGACGGGCACGCTCCCGGGTTAGGCGGGAAGGATCTTAAAAAATATATTGCGGCAGGCATCACCACTGATCATGAAAGCCTCAGCTTTGCCGAAGCTGCGGAGAAGATCAACTGCGGCATGACCATCATGCTGCGCCACGGGTCGGCCGCAGGGCACTACGAACACCTGCTGCCGCTGATTGCGCGCCACCCGGAGAGCTGTATGTTCTGCAGCGATGATAAGCACCCCGATGATCTGCTCACCGGTCATATCAACACAATGGCCGCCACCGCATATAGAAAGGGCATCTCAATCCACTCCATTATTCAGGCGGCCTGTGTCAACCCGGTGCAACACTACAACCTTCCGGTCGGGCTGCTGCAGTTGAACGATCCAGCGGATTTTATACTGGTGGATAACTTCAACACCTTCCGCCCGCTGGAGGTATGGATTAAAGGCGAATGTGTTGTTAAAAATGGAATTTCCTCCCTTCCGCTGGGAGTGCCGGAGATTAAAAATAATTTTCATGCCACCCCTATCTCCTGGAAGGCGCTACAGATCCCGGCTAAAACCGGATACCGAATCAATGTGATCAAGGTCAATGAGGGCACCCTCATCACCAACCGGCTGGTCGCTGAACCTAAAATCAAAGATGGTTTAATTGTAAGCGACATTGAAAAGGATATCATAAAACTGGTTGTTTATAACCGCTATCACCCAGCCAAACCCGCCGTGGCGTTTATCACTGGCTTGGGTATTAAACGCGGGGCCATTGCCTCCAGTGTAACGCACGACTCACACAACATCATCGCGGCCGGCGCATCAGATATTGCGATTATAACTGCCATCAACGAGGTCATCGCGCATCAGGGAGGCTTAGCCGTGACCAGCGACAATGCCAAGGTGATTGCCGTACTGCCGCTGCCGCTGGCCGGGTTGATCTCACCCGAACCGGTTGAAGCGGTGGCACGGCAGTACTCTGACTGCGACCGCCTGGCAAAAATCCTGGGCTCTCCGCTCAAAGCACCCTTCATGACACTCTCGTTCATGGCCCTGCCTGTGATCCCTGAGCTAAAACTCACTGACAAAGGGCTCTTTAACGTGAAAACCTTCACGCACACAGATTTGCTGACCAAGAAGAAAGTCACTGGTAACACAAAAACTTCACACGACTAAAGCAGCTAGTCGCCGCCTGTCTGCGTGCTACGCACAGGCAGGCAACCAAGTTGAGTTTATCAGTGCGCGCGAGGTCTTCGCGTTCACTGAAAAATTAGTGGTTAGACACCCGCTGCCTTAGTAACAAACGCTGCTGTGCAAGACTTATTGCCTAGCCCTGCCGTGTGCGGCGTAGCTCCGATTTCCAATCGGACATGTCCGGTTGGAAACCGGACCTACAGACGGTCGACCGCGCCTTCGATTGACGGTGGCGGCGACGATGCTGGTGGACGAGCCCGCGCATGATCCCAATCGTCGGTCAACATCGTCGGTCAACATCGTCGCACAGTATCGTCGGACGCAGCGGCAGGGCTCGGCCTCCACCGCGCCACGCGAACGACCTTTCAGCGCAAGCGCAAACTTTGTCGTTAACTTTGTCGGAGTGGAATAAACGCGCTGCGTTGCTTTTGAGGTGAAAAATCTTAGAGGTGAAAAATGGGTGTCCACCGCATAGCGGCGGACATACTGAAAACAACACAGTATATCCGCCGCTATGCGGTGGATGGCTGCGAAGTATATCCGCCGCTATGCGGTGGATGGCTGCGAAGTATATCCGCCGCTATGCGGTGGATGGCTGCGAAGTATATCCGCCGCTATGCGGTGGATTATTGCCAGGCATCCGATCATATTCAAAACCAGCACGCTGCCCAATTTACTTAACACCCATTTTTTTGCTAGAAGACAACACACTTGCGCTTGACTTTAGCGCCGCGGCACTATAAACTTCGCGCAATATCGGGGTTATTTATACTCTGTGACAGTTACTTATGGAGCAAACCATGATCAACAGAAGAAGCTTTCTCGCCGGCACCCTCAGCGCCTGTGGGGCCTTTACACTTTTGAACATACCACCTGCCAATGCCCAGGATCGTAAAAAACGTCCCAATATCCTGATGATTCCAGTTGATGATCTAAAGCCACTGATGGGGTGCTACGGCCACCCGCAGATCATTACGCCCAACCTCGACCGCCTTGCGCAAAAGGGTACCACCTTTCTGAACAATGCCTGCCAGCAGGCGGTCTGCGGCCCAACGCGGGCCAGCCTAATGACCAGCCGCTATCCAGACAGCACCGGAGTCTGGGATCTGGATACGCCGATGCGCAGCGTCAACCCCGATATTCTGACCCTGCCGCAATACCTGATCCAGCAGGGCTATGAGACAACCGGAATTGGCAAAACCTACCACAACCCGGGGTGCACAGACGGCAAGTACGATGCCCCCTCCTGGTCGATACGCTATAACTCACAGGCAATTACGCTGACCCCCACAAAATACGGTCTGCCAACCGGGGGCTATCTCCACCCGGAGACACAGCGCGCTTACGCGCTCGGGCAGAAGGACGTTCGCGGGCAGAAATTCCGCAGCGGCGGCGCCCGTAAGATTGCCATGACCAAAGTCGGCGGGCCCATGACAGCGCCTGCTACCGAGTGCCTTGACACCGATCTCCCGGATGCGGCCTACTATGACGGCGCGATGACCGACGCGGCTTGCGCTCTGCTCGATAAACTCGCCCTCGGCGACAAGCCGTTCTTCCTCTCGGTGGGGTATCTCAAACCGCATCTGCCCTTTGTTGCACCCAGAAAATACTGGGACATGTACAAGCGCGAGGAGATCCAGGTTCATCCCTTCCAGGACATGGCACAGCACAGCCCGGAGTTCGCCTACAACCGCAACTATGGCGAACTACGCTCCTACAGCGACATGCCAACAACCGCGGAGGGCGGCCTGAGCGTTGACCAGCAAAAGCAGCTGATTCACGGCTATCGAGCCTGCGTCTCCTATGTGGATGCGCAAATCGGGCGCCTGCTTGATAAAGTCGAGAGGCTGGGAATTGCGGAAAACACCATTATCTGCCTGTGGGGTGACCACGGCTGGCACATCGGTGACCATGGTCAGTGGTGCAAGCACACCAACTACGAGCAGGCCGTGCGTTCTCCCTTGATCATAGCGGCCCCCGGCTTGAAAGGCGGGCAGCGCTGCGCCAGCCCCACCGGGCATATCGACATCTTCCCAACCCTCTGCGCCTTGGCCGGCCTGCCCCTGCCTGAGTGTGTTCAGGGCCTCGACCTGACACCCCTGCTGCGGGAGCCGGCGGCCTCTATGCGCAGTGCCATCCTCTCGCAATACCCGCGTACCGTGAACGGCATGCCGGCCATGGGTTACACTCTGCGCGACAAGCGTCACCGCTACGTCAAATGGCTCCAGATGGACTACCGCAAGGGTGAACGCGCAGGCTTGCTGGTAGCCACTGAACTCTATGACTACGAGAACGACCCGATGGAAACCGTCAATCTGGCAGCTTCACAGGAACACGCTGCAATTGTGCGTGAGTTTGAAAATGAGTTCAAAGCAACCGACGTGGCGCAGCACACCGGGCTTTTCGTTTTCGAGGACGAAAGCAAGGTTGAAAATGGCATGAAAGGCATCCGGCTCAACGGGCAGGGTGAGTTTTGCACTTGCAGGGTTGTCCCTGAATCACATGATCGTTTTAAGAGCGCCCATGAGGTCACTGTACATAAAAAACCAGCGCAACGCTCTCAGGCAGCCTACAAACGTCCGATTGCCATTGAACTCAAACAGGGTACGCAATACAAGCTCAGCTTCTACTGCCGCAGCAGCGGCACAGGTGTTATTCATGCCGTTTTCCAGAGCGCAACCGCCCCGTTTATCAGGATTGGATACCAAAAGATTGAGTGTGGTGACGAGTGGAAAAGAGTTGAGATCACCGGTATCCCCAAAAAAGATTATGCGGCGGAGGGCGCGCTGCTGACCTGCCACCTAGGCGACAAAATCCAAACCATTCAGTTCGCCGATGTGCGGATTGAGTGAGCTGAAGGAGTCAAAAAAGGGGTGAAGTTTGCACTTCACCCCTTTGTCTTCAAACTACCGCACGGGCCTTGCCCGCTGAGTATTTATTTGCCCGGCACCGGGGCGACATTCTCAGGAGGTAGCGTCACATCGCCATCCTTCTCGAAGTCAGCTGCTGAGGGAACACAACTCTGCTTATAATAATCCGGATCATTACCCTTGGGTTCCAGGAACTTGGACATCAGCACTGTCTGTCCGGTGTAAGCGGCGATACGTCCGAGGATCGCTGTGGCGCAGGAGAGCGCCACCTGCTCACCTTCGTTCAGCACATCACCGCTCACGATGCTCTTGAGCAGGTTTTCGTGCTCATGTACATAGGGGTTGCCGGTGTGCCCGCAATCCTCCAACTCCAGCTTTGTGCCGTCCAGCAGCTTGACCTCCCGTGCACCGCCCATAAACTCACAGTTGTGTGTGCGGAAATGCTCACTGACATTATTTGACGTGCCGGAGATCTGGCGGCACATACTGTGAATATGCACCCCATCGCCATAATCAAAGTCAACGCTGAAGCAATCATACTGGTTGCCGGAACGGCGGCGGTGACGCGCACCGATCGCGGTGGCCTTGACCGGGATACGCCCCAGGTACCAGTTCACCACGTCGAGCTGATGCACATGCTGCTCAACAATGTGGTCACCGGAGATCTCAATCCAGTTGACCCAGTTGTTGGCCAGATAACCGGCGTTGGTGTCATCCGGACGGCGGTCGCGCACCCAAAGGGCACCCATATTCCAGTAAACCGCGCCACCGGTGATCTGCCCGATTTTACCGGACTCAAGCAACTTGGCTTTCTGCAGATAGACGCCCTGATGGCGGCGCTGGGTTCCAGCCACAACCGCCAGCTTTTTGGCTTTAGCCTCAGCGGCGGCGGCAATGAACTGGCGCACACCCGCGCCATCAACAGCCACCGGCTTTTCAGCGAACACATTTTTGCCAGCCTTGACAGCTGCTTCAAAGTGTTGCGGACGGAAGCAAGGGGGAGCGGCCAGAACAACGACATCACAATCAGTTGCCAGTACCTGGTGGTAGCCCTTTGCCCCGCCAAAAGCCCTATTCTCGGGACAGCCGAAGCTGGCAGCGGATTTTTTGGCCTTATCTTCAAAGAAATCAGCAACAGCGACAACCTTAACGCTGTGCCCCAAATTCTTGGCGGCCTCCATCAAATCCTTGGTTGCGCCATTACCGCGCCCGCCTGCACCGATCAAACCCACCTTAAACTCACGGGCCGAACCTTGCGCACTGACAATTGACGGCGCAGCGGCCGCCATAGCTGAAAAAACAGCTGAATTTTTAATAAATGAACGACGATTCATTATGTTTACTCTCCTTTTTTGTACACTTTAGCCGCTTAGGCGGCGAGAAAAATAATTACTTGTTCTTGCCTGAAAAGTTATCTGTCCAGCGGTATCTTCACTTTAGAACTTTAGAACTCTAGAACTCTAGAACTTCTTCCCATCAAGCCATGGCCCACTGCTCTTGGAGCAGTTTCACCATATTGCGGATCAGCCGGATGCGCTCCTCCTCCGGGAGCCCCTTCTTAGGATCAGCGGGATTCTTGGGCCAGCCGCCCTCAAAGCTCACTGCCCCCTGGTAGCCAAGCAGCTTCAGCCCCTTGAATCCATCCACATAGTTATCCGCCTCGGCGTGCACACCAGGGATAATACGCTCTTTCAAGCCCGCAATATGCACATGTGTGAGCAATTTACCGGCACTGATAAACGCGCCCATAAAGCTGGTCTCCTCCAACTGCATATGCCAAAAATCACCCATCACCGTGCATCCGGGCCCAGTATCGCGTGCAATCGCGGCACCATCGGCCACCTGACGCAGGAAGGGGGTCTCATTACGGCGCAACGGCTCAAGCACAATCGATGTGCCGTGTTTGTGCGCGTGCTCTGCCAGACGGCGACCAGTATTCTCAACAAAGTCCTTGCGCAACTCCTTAGCGCTCAAGCGGCCAGGCTCACTCAGCTTGCCGCGTGCGGGACAGATGATCAATCCTACCGATTTCATTTTACCGAGCGCCTCAAGAACAGGCAGGAACTTCTGCACCTCTGCCTCGCGCTTCTCAGGCTCAGCATAGGAAAAATCGCTCGGTCCGCAGGCGGTTGCAAGGAACAGCTTACGACCCTTCATGGCCTGAATCATGGCCTCGCAATTCTCAATCGGCCAATTGCCGGAGGGAATCTCCACAGCACTGAACCCATTGGCCTCAAGAAAATCCAACTTCTGTGTCATTTCGCTGCCGGGGATACCGCCCCACTGCAAGCAGAGGTTAAGCTTAGCCTGCTGCTCCGGTGCTTTTAATTTAGGCATCCAGCTCTCCGCTGCTTTGGCTGCCCCGCTGCCGCACAATGTTGTTACTCCCGCCACTGCTGATCCTTTCAAAAACATTCGCCTTTTCATCAATTCCTCCCGCTTATTTTTTTCAAATCCGCCCAACTGTATTTGCCTCAGACAAATATGCCAAAATTAATTCAAGTTCACTCAGAATGTTATTAATGATAAGATTACTGCGTGAGGATGTCAAGCGAATGCAGATGAAATAATTCGTAATCAGTTGACGAAGCTGTGCGATGATGTTGACCGACGATTGGCATCATGCGTGGGCTCGTCCGCCAGTATCGTCGTCGCCACCGTCAACCAACGGCGTAGCCGACCTCAGTAGGTCCGGTTTCCAACCGGAGATGTCCGATTGGAAATCGGAGCTACGTTGCTCTTGCACAAAAGGCTCCGTCTATTTAACTCGCGCACTTTAACACTCCGCGCCTTGCGCGGATCTAGCCCTGCCCTTTACCCTTAATTTAGAACTGCACAATATCATGTGTCCTCCAGCAACGCAACTCCCATACACATAAACTGAAACTCAGTATATCCCTGCCAGAGCACTTGGTGGCCGGGAGGCGGGTCGTTTTCTCGATCAAGATATCCACCGATCTTTGCCGCAAGTTCCACTGTGTCACCCAACAATTTCGGGGGCTCACAACCTTTTTTTAGAGTACGCACGCAAGGTCTGTAATTCTATGTCGGAGAAAAGTACCTCTGCGGGGAGATCCGGGGTTTCTCTTCCTAGAAGTGATATTGACCGTGGTCAGCAGAAACCACTCAATGGCCTTGGTATTCTCCGGCGAAAGTAGAGTGTGAGTCATCCGGCTGATCAATCATTCTGTAATAAGCCTTAACTGCGGGCCAGTTGCCTGCCGCCACACCGCTGAAGGCGCGCCCGGGATTATCCGCTTTAGCCGCAGCCACACTCACAAGCCTCTTATTCAGTCTGTCATCACCCAGAGATGCACCGCCGAACTCGTTTTCCGCCCAGTTGTCCGCGTCTAAGCCGTCTGTAGGCCCCAATGCGCCCAGGCCCGCATCTGAATCCAGTCCCATTCGTTTTCGAAAATCATTGTCAAGCGGGTATACATAAATTTCCTTAATACTCAGTGACGCTTTTTGAAAACGCTCCTGTCTTCCGCGGCCTTTTGTTTTTCCCACCGGTATCCAGTTCGCCGCCCGGTAACATGTTCCTGAATAACGACTGGTATCCACAAAACTTTCGACCAGCCATGGCCGGTAGTTGTACTGACGCTCAAAATCATCGGGCATAAGCTCCATGCTCATGCTAAGCGCCTTTGAAGCCAGATTCTTGCACTGTACACTTGGTCTTATTAGAAAACGGCTCATCCCCACCACCATTTGCAGATACTCCCGACGCTGCTCCCTGTCCCAGCCGATCCACTTATCACGATCTTCCAAATTGAGAGCCGCTGCCGCAAATCCCAACCCGCCAAGCCACCCATATTCGGAACCGATCAGATAACGCAGCTGACGCCCCATCAGAGGAGCGGCTCCCTGCGGATGTTCGCAGATCATCATCTCATTCCATATCCGCATCTGGTCGGTAGTACGCACTACCACCAAAGTCAACTCAGAGATCTCTCCGACCTGACCGGGTACACCCTTCAGCGGTTCAAGAGGCTTTGAATGTATTCTATGCTTTCGGGTTGCGACAATGTTCGCTTAATCTGGTTTTGCTTTTTCATGCCGCTAAAGTACACGGTGTGACTTGTTTTGTCCGCACTTATTTAAGGGTAATGGGCAGAGCTAGCAAGTCGCGCGCCAGGCGCAAGGGCGCTACAGACTGCGATAGACAACTTTTTGGAAAGAACAATTAATTGTTTTTTTAGTCGCCTAAGCGACTAAGTCTGGCACGTCTTTGCCCAGTGACCCTATCCCCTATCCCCTAAACCAGCGAAGCCGGAACCAAACTGTGCCTATGTGATATGCAAAAGTTATCTCACTCCTTGAGGAGTTGTGGGATATGCCCCGCTGGTTTAGTCAACAACGCTATGCGTTTCATAGAAAAGATGGAAGTTCTTTCTTTCGCAAACATGATAGGATTTAAGAAGAGAGGTACTAATCCGCCAGCCAGGCGCGGGCACGGAAGAACTCTGTGCTGTGTGTGAAAGTGTTATATCTGATGATCTGATCTGCGCCTATGATCATGATGTAGCCTGACACCGGCTGCCAGGCGGGGTTACGCAGAGAAGTGGCGCTTTCAAGTGTGTACAGCCGGGTAAGACCCTCATATCCGGCGCCAGATGCCGCGAGCGCGGTGAACTCAAGCGCGGGTGTTCCTGCGGTGTGATTGATCTGTACTTCAAAACGACTGGTTGGATCAGTGGGAATTGTTCCCGCAATGTACTCATCGAGATTGGAGATGTTGTTGGCATCGTCATCTTTGTATGGTGACGCATGCGTTCCCCCAAACCAGGCCAGCTCCCACAGGTCGGGTAGTCCATCAAGATCCATATCCCGCATGTCAGGCAAATTGCCACCCACCCTCCAATTAGCTGGATCGCTGCCACTGCGGTCAGCAAGTATTCTCTCAATCGATGCTCCGGTGCCATCTGCGCCAGCAGGCCAGGGAGCTGCGTTGAAGTAAATGACCTCATCAACTGTGACCCATGACGGATCAGCTCCGGGGGTGTCGGATGCCAATGGCTGCGCCAGGGTGACCCTGCCGACCTTGTTGTCAAGCGCGCCTGCGAACGGACCTATCAGTGTGACAGAGAGATTGGTCATCCCGTGGGCGGCAATGAAGGCGCTGCGTGCCACGAGGTTGGTTTGCGGATTGAATGAGACAAGGATAATCCGCTCCTTGGCCGGAATGGTTGTGGCCGGCGGGAGTGTCAAAGTGATGGTACCGCCAATCGACCATGTTCCTGCGTCGTTCCACAGCGGCACGTTAAACTCTGTTGGATTGAGCAGCTCAACGTATTCATCGGCAGTGTTGTTGTCGCTGCTGTTGGGCGCAGGTGCTGGATGATACATAATTCGGCTGATCACAACGCAGGGTTCATGGCGCTGATTGGCCGCCGCGGGGGTGGGAGCGGTTGAGAACCAGCCGGGGGTGCCATCAGCGTAGCGGCTGAAGGTTGTGTTAGCGGCCTGCGCTTCGAATCGCACGGCATCAGCCACATGATCCGCCTCTGTGCCGGGCAGATAGGAGAGAAAAACCTGCTCGCCCGTTTTCTTGAGAGCAAAGCCTGAGTTGAGCGGGCTGTTGAATCCGGTGACCTCATCAAATACGATCCACTCCCCGCCAGACAATGATAGCGCAGAGGGGATAGCCCATTTTTTCAACTGAGCGCAATCATCGGAGAGGTACCAGTGCTCCAGCGGGAGCCCAGCGTTGCCGGCATTAAAAAGCTCAAGCCAATCATTAGAGTTATACTCAGGTCGCGCCGGGTTTGAATAAGTGGTGTTAGCTGCAATCTCGTTGATAAACAGGGTGTTAAATGGCTGCGGGTCATCAGCTCCCGGCGATCCATCGCGATAGGTGCTGGCACGCCAGCTGCCGGGGTAGTCCAGTTGCGCGCCCTTGATACCGCCGTCAACAGTCGGCACAAGGCTGTGACCAGCACCATCAGCGGCCAGGGGCCAGCCGCGGCCATCACTGTATGTGAATGAGGCAATGGTCTGTTGCAGGGAGTCCTTGAGCGTGATTTTTTCGCCTCCATTCGAGAGAACTCCGTTGTATGGACCAACAACGTGAATGGAGTTTGTGTTGTAGCGTGTTGCGAAAACAGATGGGGTGCGGGCCACAACAACCAGGCTGCCAGGGGCCAGAACGCCTGAATCAAAGGTGTACTCAATGCCATCGCTGAAGTGTACGCCAGTCAAATCCTGGGCAGTAGAGCCAATATTTTTAATCTCAATGAATTCAAAGTCCCGTTCGGAGATGTCGCCGAATTCGTCCAATCTGGGATGGTACATCACCTCAGTGATGCGCAGGTTCTGCTGAGCAGCAGAGGGGGAGCCGCTGTAACTCAAGGTGTCAATAATCCTGCCGGCTTTGTCAGCCAGGGTGAGGCTTTCACCGAGTTCTGAGAGATGTCCGCTGTAACCACCGACAACAAACAATCCCTCTCCGCCCTTAGGTGACAAACTTCGCTCTCTAAACGCTTTGACCGATGGGGAGGCATAGAGGGTTTTGCCTGCGGGGATCACGGTGCCCGGGGCGAATGTCAGCACTACGCCGCCCCTGATAGACCACCCTGAGATATCCACTGAGAACACATTTGTGTTGAGCAGCTCGATATACTCTTCTGCTTGGTTGCCGGAGGCAGGGCTGACCTCATAATTGCCGAACACGATTGCAGCATCCACTGGTTGCTGATCCGGAATGCCAGCCACATCGGCGGGCAGTTTGCTCGCGTGGTGGTCGACATAGAGGTTGGCGCGCTTGGCCGTAAAGTAGTTTATCACGGCGTTGTACTCTGATAATGATGGCCCTTGCTCAATGACGGCAGGAGCGAAGAGCGCCGCGGCCCGCTGCTCCAGCCACGACTCGCCGGCAGGTGTTCCAGGGGGGAGCAGATATGTATCCATTATGGTTCGTGTGCGACGGCGATACATATCAAGGAACTCTGGCTGTGTATAGAGCATCTCGAGCAACATGCTCCACTGATTCGCGTTTGGTTTTTTATGATTAAAATCTCCAAGAAACGGGTGCGTCGCATAGATGCCAGCATCTCCTGGCTTGCCAAAGGTGAGATCTTTGTCCCACGGAAAAATGCGCCACTCGCCAGCGTCATTGGTGTCGCGGCAGATGTAGAAGTTTTTGCGAATATCATCAACGTCCTGGATTACGGCGCGCACTGCCAGGTAGCTGACAACCTCAGGCACATTAAAGTTATCAAAGAGAAAGGCGCGCCGCTCATTTTCTCCGACAAGCGCCAGCCCATTGATCAGAGCCTGAAGATCAGAGAAATCATTATCATCTTCCGGTAATTTCTTTTCAATGCCATCAGGCTGCTCGCTGAGGCAGGCGTTGTAATTGGATTTCTGGACGCATTTGTAGAGGGCGCTGGCTTGATCAAGGTTGTTCCGTTTAAGAAAATTATCATCCACTTGTTCAATCAATACGCCGACACGGTCAACTCCGCCGTTAACACGCATCAATGTCAGAAAGGCTTCACAGGCCGGTGTGCCGGACTCTGCAAAGAGCTGGAAGGCGAGAGGCTGGCGAATATAGGAGGCATCAACCCCCTGGGCGTTCATATTAATCTCGCGCACGCGCCCCAGTTTTTCGTTTACGTAGAGGCGATGGCTTTTATCAAAGACAAATTTTTGAGAGCCGTTGTTGGTGTAGCCGCCGCGTTGGCGCACAAAGACATTGTCATAAAACTCTCCGTTGTAATAGACCGAACAACGGGTACCGGCCCGTGTGTGGCTGGCGGAGCGGTTCTGAGTCCACCAGTAGAAGATGGGAAGCTGGCTCGTGACGGACGGACTCTGTATCCGCGCTCCAAAATACTCGGGCGACTGCGCAGAGCCCTCGGTGTCGGTGATGCGCGGGGCGCGCATTGTGTTGGCTGTGGAGTCTTCAGCCGTGATGTAGTAGCGCAGCATCTCGCCGGCCGCCGCTGTTCCTGCTGGGATAGTTGCGCTGTACACTCCATCCCCGGCCACTGCATCTCCCCCGGTTCCGTTGTCGAGCATTACCAGGGTTGACTCAGGGTTGTACATTGCTCTGTAGTGCAGGGTCACGGAGCTGATCGGATAAAATGTCTGCGCGACCTTAGCGGTTACAACCAGGCTCTGGGTCGAAAGGGGCTCATAGGGGGCGTGTCCGCTGGCGGGGATCATCGGAGCGAGCGTACTGGCGGATCTCGCATTTTCGGCCCCGGGGGTTGGATCAAGAAAGTAGCCGCTCTGCGCAAGATCAAGAGTTGGTGCGGTTGAAACGCTCAGCTCCGGAACAATCAGGAAATCTTCATTGGCCGGGCTGAAATTAAGCCCATGTATCGCAAGCACGTTCTCGCCGCTCTGCAGGGCAGGTAAAGAGCTGGAGATATTAAACTCCTCAAAGAGCACAGCTCCGATATCATGGTTGCGCTCGGTTGCTTGAGAGTTGTATTGCGGTGTGGTCGGCGCGTTGCGTGATGCCACCAATGTTCCGTTCAGATAGGCGATAAAACCGTCATCATACTTCATCTTTAAAGTCATGCTCTCAAGCGCGGAAATGTTGGTTGCGATGAATGGAATGCGCATGTACACCGAGCTGTTGATCGCATACATGGCTGTTTCCAGATCATTCTGAATGATCTCGCGGTAATCGATTAATCCGGATTCCGGGACACTGCTGCTCATAATATCCTGAATGGCCGTGGAATCCAGTGCGATGTTGAACAAGGCAACATCATCAATCGCACCATAGAAATAATATTGGGTACCAGCATCACCGCCGCTGCCGATGTGCAGCGGCTGCGTGCTGTTGGCAACATAACCCTGGTTCGTCACACTGGCAAACAAGGTGCCATTAATGTGGATGGCTTTGGTTTTTGTTGCAGAGTCAAATGTTATTGCGATGTGAGTCCACTGATCCATGACCGCGTTAGGGCCATCCTGCTGCCTCCAAGCACTGCCTGACCCTGTCCAGAACTGCCACCTGTTGGATGGATCAAGGTAGATGATATAGCCCTCATAGGAACCTGATGAACTGCGCCGTGATGTTATAACTGAACGATAATCTCGTCCCCCGGTCGTCGGACGCGCCCAAACTGCGACTGTAAAATCAGCCGGGTTCAGTTTCGCATTGTAAGGCACGTCGATTGAGCCGCTGCTGAATGCGATTGCGGTTGCGGTCATGTTTGCGGCACCGGGCGCGCCCGGGGTAACACCGGCTGTGGCAGATCCGTGGTGGCCGCCCGCGCTGACATCGCTTATCTCAACCACACCCGGCTGTTCATCAAGCGGCCAGTGAGCGACCAGTCCGGCAACCGGCACCGCTCCTCTGTCAAAGCCAATTGAGGAGCTGCCGCTGCTCCAACCAATGGGGATAAAATCGCTCTGAGTCCATGATAACCCCAAGGTGTCGTCTTCAGGTACCAATATCTGCGCCGTTGTGTTGGTTGTGACAAACATGCTCTTGGTTCTCGCCATGGTCAGACCATAGGAGATATCCGTCAGCTGGATAGGGTATTTAGGTGAGTACTCGCTCGCAATTGTTATTCGATCCGGTTTAACCAGGGCCAGATATTCACCTTCCGCCCCAAGTTTAAAATTTGTGTGCAGCTCACGTCCGCTGACACGACGGTCTTTATTGGATGCGAAAACCACCAGATATGCGCCGGCCGGCAGTGGCGTGGCAGGGAAAACCCACTTGGCCAGGTTTTTGTCAGAGTCGGTCAGGGACCACCCCTCAAGATCACCTGCCATATCCCCGCGGTTGTATATTTCAATCCAGTCAGAGGAGCTGTTATCCTCATCCTCAAGCGAATAGTCATTGGAGGCCATGAACTCGGTTATGACCGGTGCAAAGGCTGCATTTAAATGCAGCACGCCCGCACTTGCGATAAGCAGTGCAGTGCGGAGTAAAAACTTAAGAGTCATAAATATGTTTCACCCTAATGTTACCTGCTGTAAATACGCGGTCAAAGCGGCGCCCCTTCGGCAGAGACCGTCACCTGCATCCGGCTGTTGCTCTGATCTGTTGTCTTGGCAGAGAGAGACAACTCGTTCGCGCCACCCCTGAGGGTCGGCACATCGCCGCTCGGAATCACCGCCTGGATCACTTTGCCGCTCGGGCTGTAGAGTTTGCACGCAGTGGCTGATGCGAGCTCGAGGTACATGCCCGGTTCCATCGTAACAGGGAAGGTGATGGTTTGGCCGTTGATCGTGATCGCGGGATGCTCCACCTTGACCAACACGGTCGGAAGTGCCTTGAGCGGCCCGATCAGGCAACTTATCTTTTTGTTGGCAGGCAGGTTGTTGACCCAGATCTGCACCTCTTTCACGCTCCCGTAATCCGCAACACCGTTATGGTTGTCGTACACATAGTATTTTGAAAGCACGGGCCACTTGTAATCCGTAATCCGTGTTGACTCCGGTTCAATCAGCGTGAAATACTCCCAACCAATAAAATCAACCTCAATGTAATGGCTGCTCTGATTCAGCCACATCCCAGCCCCACCGCTGCAGAGCTTGATATCGAGGAGCTCACCGTTGCCATCACCCTTGATCCAAACCCCCAGCGCCTGCTTGTCACCCAGCTTTAGCGCGGGCTCGCGCACCTGCGCCAAACACCCCCAGCTCTCCTTACGGGGAGATTCGCCGGTGCTCAACGCGCTCAACTCAACAACGGGTTCGCCGGTTGCCGGCACCTTCTCGTCCGACTGCCGCAGCGCGCACTCAACCCCGGTCGCGCTCCTGAGCTTTTTGAACTCGCCAACCGTTGCGGCATCAAGCAGAGTGACCTGTTGTGGATTGTCATTGGTAACGGCTGACACCAGCGCCTCCAACCGAAGCTTCACCCTCTGGGCCGCAAACTGGTTGTCAAACTGCCACCGGGCACTTGAATGCGCAACCCCTTCGACCTTATGCTTTTTATAAACAATCGGCTTGAAATTCCATTGGTTGTCCTCTGTTTTAAAGAGAGTAAACTCCTTGCCAGGCTGGCGGAGCTGGGCGCAGACCTCCTCGCTGAAATACCCCTGATGACGCAGCTCTTCGTACCGGCGAATCATCGCGATAAAGTCGCGATAGACCGGGTGCGCCTCCTGCGTCTTTGCGTCAACAACTCCGTTCAGAGCAAGCCCCGCGTTATTGCCGATCATTTTGCAGCAGACATATTCAATATCGTCACGGAACATGGTGTCGTGTTTCGGAGATCTCCATGGATTGAATCGCCACCACCCCAGCTGAAGCGGCAGATAAAGTCCGAAATCCTTCATGGCCGCGAATTTTTCGATCTCAGGCCAATACCCTCCCCAACTTCCATGCTGATACTCCTCGCCAGCCTTCATGGCCGCGATATGAATATCCATAAAACGTTTGTACCCCCGCGAGGCCGAATCCCAAGCCTGATAACGGCTGCGGTAATGCCACCAATGGTGAATCATCCCCGCATACTCTAGTCCAACCGGTTTTTTGAGGTTTTTCATCACCTCAAATACAAATTTATCGCCATAATACCAGTAGTTCTCCTTGCCCCACATGTATTGCAGCCCCTCAATCGCGTCGAGATAGACGCCGTCAAATCCACACTCGTCGACAATCTCCGCTGTGCGCCGGGCCACCTCGTCAAACAAGGGCGAATGCGGCTCCGGTATGTACCTGCCGCTCCAGAAGGTTTTGAGGATGCCAACCTGTTGCTCTGCCTGATGAACGCCAATCTTAGTCCCGTGAAAGCCGCGCTTGCATCCAGTGAAGGTGTAAGGCGCTTCGCGAGTCACGTCGGTGAATTCGATGATCTCATCGCCGATCCGCAAGGTTTGATTACTTGTTTCCATGTAGCCTTTTTTGGTGGAAACCTCCTTGGTCGACTCCTTCACCACAATCTCTGTCGCTGTTTCGTTCAAAGGCGCGGCTAGCGTGAACTTGGCTGACAGATCAAGGTCCGGATGCGGAATCGGCGTAACATATTTAGAGTTTTGGTCAATATAGCAGGTGTATGTGTGCAGGATCGAGGAGATCCCTGCCTTGTGCAGTTTGTCAACCACCTTTTTATAGCTCTGCCAGCCCTCAGGAAATTTTTGACGGTTAAGCTCGAAACTTCCAAAGTTGAAAAAAGCTCCGCCGCCGTGGTTGTCGATCTGATTAAAACCAATCTCCCGGCAGCTGGCGATCCAATCGTCAACCGTTTCTTCGGTCAGCGAGCCGAAGTTCATGAGGTAAGAGCCATACCCCTCCTTGGCATCCAGTGCCCAGGCGCCGCCCTGATCGCTGAGAGGGAGCTCGGGCGCAGCTTTCCGCATGATCTCGCGGATCACCGGCAGGATCTCTTTTTGCGGAACACCGATCACAGCGGCCCGTGCACCTTTGAAGCCGAATCGCTGATAGCAACTGGCCTCAAGCGCGTTATGCAGGGCCGGAAGCTGATCAACCCGTGTGTGCAGATTGAGTGAGAGCGAACACGCTGCAAACAGCTCGGTCGGCAGGGCCTCAAGCGTCAGCGGCACATTGACAAAGGTAAAGGAATCCGGCGCGCCGCTCACATCCTCCACCTCGACAACAAGATGTGTCCTTTCATTTTTAACCCGTACTGAGGCGCTCACCCCCACTTCGGCGAAGACCAGGCGCAGCACACGGTTGTCAAACATCGCCGATGTGGGGTGATATCTCTTCGCCCCTTTAGTCACAAAAGCGCAATAGGCTTTTTCCCCTTCGGAAGCCTTCAGATAATTTTTTTTCTGCGCCAAGTCAATAAAGGCGATGTTTCTGCCTGTTGCGCTGATCTGGTAAGAGAAGGTGTCACAGGTCAAAGCCAGATGGCTGTCAGCCGCAAAAGCCCCGCTGATCAACAAGATTCCCAAACTGGCGACAGCATATACGACAGCTTTGCATCTCACCCTGCACACCTTCATAGAAACCTCCTTTTCTGACTCTTGCCTACCTGATTAGTAATGCGTTTATGATAGCATCACATCAGCGCCTATGACAAGCTTTGCGGTTAGCCCCCGGCAATTCTAATTATGACCGAAGACACGCTAAAGCAGCTGGTCACCGCACATCATCGTCAACCGATGGCACTGGCAGAGCGATTACTACACATGCGCTGCACTGAGGAATGCAAGGGTGGTCGTTCGGTGTAGTAGCCGCTCTATGAGCGGCTTTAGTCGCTTAGTCGACGAGAAAAAACAATTATTTGTTCTTTCCAAATAGTTGTCTGTCGGGGGCTTGTTGCGGATATACTTCGCAAACCATCCACCGCATAGCGGCGGATATACTGTGTTGCTTTCAGTATGTCCGCCGCTATGCGGTGGACACCCATTTTTCACCTCAAAGATTTTTCACCTCAAAAAAACGCAACGCGTTCATTCCACTCCGACAAAGTTTACGCTTGCGCCGCAAGGTCGTTCGTGCGGCGCGGTGGAGGCCCCGCGCCCTACCGCTGCAACCGACGATGCTGTGCGACGATGTTGATTGGCGACTTTTAAGAGCTGGTTTTTAATCGTAATCCGTTATCGTCGCCAACCATCTTCAGCACATCCTTTAAAATAGTTTGCAGGGGGGCAAAGGTTGGATCGCAATACCCCATGTGGTTGTGTCGCCGCCACCCTTCAGCATAGGTGCAACCACCGAACCGCGCACCAACTTCGCGTGCGATCTCCGCCATGCTCTCAACGTATGAACCCATGCCTTGCGTGGCATCCAGCCACTCCTTTTGGCTGCGATGCTGGCCCAGCATCTCACGTTTGAGACTCATAACATCACTGATATCAAAAACAAACTCCGGGTTCACCGGAGTGCGCTGCATATCCATCAGCGAGTGGGGCAACGAGTGGTACACCGCCACGGGCTTGTTGAACGACGGTTCCGGCGGATCACTCACATAACTCGTCAGGCAGCGGTTAAAGGTTGCCGAACTGGCCAAGCGTGAGGCGTACTCGTGATCCTCCATGTAATCATAGCGCGAGAGAGTCAGCACGATATCCGGACAGACGCGCCGCACAATCGCCGTCACCTTGGCCAGCGATGGCGCATCGTAAAAAATAGCGGTGTCATCAAACAGCGAGGGATGCCACACTGCGCTGGCCACACGTGCCGCCGCCTGCGCCTCCAACGCGCGCACGCGCGCCGCTTCAGCTTTGCCATACACCTGCGAGCCGTAACAACCATTCGCCAGATTGCAGATATGAATTTCCACCCCCGCACGCTGCAGCAGCAGTACCGTTCCAGCCATCATGAATTCAATGTCATCCGGATGCGCGCCAATCACGAGTGCTACCATTTTCTCCTCCATACTCTTTCCTTATTTCCGGCTTACAGCTTACAGTTTACAGTTTACAGTTTACAGTATATACGCTTTCCCAACTATTAAACCATGAAAACACCATACACCACACCACACCACACCACACCACACCACACCCGCTTGTCGAACCAATTGGCTGCGCTGCCACTGCTTTAAACCTCTCCGAGCGTTTTCAGGTGACGATCGGTAAGTAGTAGAATCAGATTGTTTTGCTCAGCTGCCAACAACGCATGTTGCTTGGCCTCGCGTTTAGTTGCGTATTCAATACATATGCAAAGTTGCGCGGCCGCAAAGTTTCCGAGGCCAGCGTCATCAGACAGCACAGGAGCAGCGGCAGAATGGAGCCCATTATTTTGCAGTCGACTCTTTTTTCGTTCATTGCACGACCTCAACTTGTTTCCTAATCTGATTGATTAAAACTAGCGTAGTTTATCAAGTTTAAGTCACGAACGTCTAGCAGGTTCTATTAAATTCAGCAATTCGGGTGTAGTTTTATTTTGTATCATCAACAAATGTTACGAAACAAAAGCTTAATTTTGTAGTTTCTTGTTGCAATAACGGTAAAGTCCATCTATTATTATCCACGCTTGAGTTGTTTAATTTTAAATCGTATATGTTTGCAAGGAGTGAATTGATGAAACCTCGTAATTTCGTATTTTGCAGTGCCCTGTTGATAACCAGTTCGGCACTGTTATCCACCCAGGCTGCAGATCAATTTTGGAATGACACCAGCCCCAACAACATCTGGAATCTGATCAACGCCAACTGGGACAGCGGCTCCTCTGGGTCAACGGTAACAGTGCCCACTTCACTGGCACCGGTGAGACCGTGGAACTCGGCGATCACGTCACAGTTGACTCTCTGAACTTCTCGGCCAACGGCTATGAAATTGCCGATGCCGACAAGGACGGGTCACTGACCTTCGTCAGCCCGGCCATCGCAACCGTGGCAGCTGGCTGCACTGGCAAGCTCACTGTAACGGTGGGCGGATCAGCGGGTCTGGCCAAAGAGGGGGCAGGCATCCTGGAGTTCAACGCTGCCAACACCTACTCCGGGGTCACCCACGTGAAAACAGGTATTCTCAAGCTCGCCTACCGGACAGTGGGCTCGCTGGGGGCTACCGGCGCTGGTAACGAAACTATTATTGAAAGTGGCGCTGCGCTGGACCTCAACGGCTCCTACCCTGCAAACCGCGCTGATGACATCATTGTTTCCGGGGCGGGCTTTAACGGCAGCGGTGCCATTTTCAGCTCGGCAACCAGCGGAACATACAACTTCGGGTTCAGAAACTTGACCCTGGTCGGCGACACAACCATTAGTACGCCGATGCGTTGGGACTTAAGCAGCTCTGGAACTTACACTGGCAACGGGCATACCCTCACAAAAACAGGCGGTGCTGAAATAGCTGTCTCCCGCGCTCTGAATGGCAGCCCTATCCATATTAACCAAGGGATGTTCACAATCCAGCACGCGCAGGCGCTGGGCGGCAGTGACTACAACACCTTTGTGAACAATGGCACGCTCAATGTCTGGGGCGACCGGGCTATTTCCGAGCGCATTATCTGCACTGGCGCGAACGCCGCGCTCAGCCAGGGAGATGAAAACAAGACCGCTGACTTCACTGGCCACATAACCGTCAGCAACACTTTGAACTTTGTCGCTGCCAGCAGGCGGAAGGTACTTGTCTCCGGTTATATTGACGGGCCCGGAGGAATCGCCCAAAACCACGGAGGCGAGTGCTATATCACCGGCAACACCAACTCTTACGCAGGTGCCACCGTTGTCGGTGCCAACAGCAGAGTGTCGGTTGGTCTTCCCGACGGCTCATCTACAACCGGCCGGCTGGGCAGTGGCGACATCAGTGTCTTCGGCCACCTCTACTATGACCGCACCGGGAGCTACTCCCTCTCCAATAACTTTGTGAACGGGGGCAACATAATTGTGCGCCATGGCGGCTCCATGACCCTCAACAACTCCAACTCCACCAACTCACCCAAATGGAATCTCAGTGACGGATCCCTGACACTCACCAACAACGCCACCCTGAACCTGTTGAGCCGCGAGTTTGTCATGGCCGAGCTGCAGGACTATGTCGTCGCCCCTGCCAAAATAACAGCCCGCTTAACAGTCACCGACGGCTGCTCCCTGATTGCCCGCGCCTTTATCTGCGGCAACGGCAGTAAAGAAGGAGCCAGCTTCACCAGCATTGTCCACCAAGTCGGTGGAACCATTACCGCAACCGGCAACACCGCCGAAGAGAACGGTTTCCGCATGGGTCACTATCCCCCTGCGCGCACTACCTGGGAGATCAGCGGCGGCGTGATGACCTGTAAGACCAATGACATCTGCATGGGCACCGATGGCCAAGGGTGGTTCAAGATCAGCGGCGGCGAGGTCAACACCACACGCATAACAGTCAAAGAGCGTGCTGACAACACCGGTTACGGACGGCTCACCATCTGCGGCGGCGTGCTCAACCTGGGCTCCGCCAACCCCGGCATCAACCCGGCAGTCAATGCCCTCACAACCGACAACCCCTCTCGCACCTTGGTCGAACTGGGTGGCTGTGGCGGCGTGATCAATGCGGTCACCAACATCCAGATCACGGTCAATGCAACGCTCTACGGCACCAACGAGACAGCGATCACCTTCAACAGCAATGGAAATACCATCAACCTCTCAGGCCAGCTCTCCGGTGACGGAGGATTCAACAAGAGCGGCGCCGGCACCATGCAGATCAGCTCCAGCAACAACGCCTGCGAGGGTGACACCTTCGTAAGCGGCGGAACCCTGCTGCTCTCCGGCGCGGATGCCCTGCCAAACTCTGCTGTTTACCTTGCCGCCGGCACGACGCTGGATCTGGGCGGACATCACCAGCGTATCGGCAGAATCAGAGGAACAGGATCAGTGATCAACGGAACCTATACCTTCACCAAACCCCTCTTTGGAACAATCATATTGATACGCTGACCACTCGCGTGCCGTTTGCAGTCGCCCGCATAGCGAACGACCTCCTGCTCCGCGTCTTGTCAAGTGGGGTAAGCGCGGGAGTAGGTCAGTCGCTATGCGGCTGACCATACCGCGTGCCTGACCATCGCGTGCCGTTTGCAGTCGACAGGATGAATTAGCAAACATACTTCCCGTCAATCCTATACCTCTCATCTCCCATTCCTCCCATTCCATCCCGCTTAAAGGCGCAACCGGCACTATGTTCTGGCACATCTACGAAAATGCGCTCTTGCCAAATGGTCCATTAAATAATATTCTTATAGGTGATTTTTAAAGGGTTATTAGAATGTATTGCAAATTATTAAAATCTAAATTACATCATATTCGGGTGACACAGGCAGAAAAAGAGTATGAGGGCA
This sequence comes from Kiritimatiellia bacterium, assembly GCA_028686345.1. Taxonomy (GTDB): domain Bacteria; phylum Verrucomicrobiota; class Kiritimatiellia; order RFP12; family UBA1067; genus M55B167. Next base: position 4,171 of record JAQUCE010000004.1, on the reverse strand, counting down.
GCCTCTCCATTGATCTGGACCTGATGGAAGCCGTTGGAATTGTCAATTACGAGAAGCTGCTGATCGCCAATCTGAGCAACGGCGAGCGCCTTGAGACCTATGCGATCGTGGGCGAGCGTGGCAGCGGTATCTGCTGCCTAAACGGAGCCGCCGCCTACAAAGGCAAGATCGGCGACCGATTGATTGTCATGGCCTGGTGCACCCTCAACGAAGAAGAGGTTCTGACTCACAAGCCCAAAGTTGTCCGGCTGGATGAGAACAACAAGATTGTGGCTGCCGCAGTTTGACTGGTGCGGGTGCGCAGCGCAGGCAACAGCCTTTGTTTCAATGAAACAATCTCCTGCTCCGTGGCAAGCCCATTCCATTGCTTACGATCCGGCCGGCGTGAGCTTCAGCAAACGCACACTGTGGCCAGGCATCTCAATGGTCATGGTAACGCTCCCGTTCTCGACCGTTAAATTCTGACCAGTGATAGTTTGCGGCAAGCTGGCCAGCTTTTGGTAGCGGTTAAAATTCGCCCTCAATATTTCCATACCCTCTGCGCCCCAGCGGCGGTGGATATCACCACCCAGAACAGCGGAATTTGGCAGCGGGGTCAACCCGGCCTGCCCGCAATCTTCAGTCAAGGCGTGGATAAACACCCCATGGTCGCGATCCACCCGCCACTCCGAGAGCTGCCAGGGCTCCGGTGACTTCATGCGCGAGTCGCTGACCTTCAAGTGCACGGTTTCCCGCACGCTCGGAGTGCGCAGAGGACGGTGATTGTAAAGCAGAACATAGATAGAGCCGCCACGCTGTGCAGCAATGGCGCCGCTGTGCGCCTGCGAAGTGACGTCAGAGAGAGTCACTGCCAGCCGCTGACCCCCTACCAACGGCTCCAGCAGGGTGTGAATATGCGTGCGCGGATGTGGAAGTCCTAAGGTGGTGGTGGACCATTGGTGCAACTCAGCCACATTCAGAGCGTATACCTTGGCCGCGATCCCCGCATACCAACTCGCACCCCACTCTGTGGCATCACCGCTCCAAAGCCGCTGGTTATACTCATCCTGTAAGATCCCGAACTCTGCAATCTCCAGCGGAACTTTCCTGAACCGCTCATATTGGCTCAGCCGAGAGCGCATTGCCTTCACATTCTGCTCAAATCCGGTGCTGTCCTCACCAACCCGCCCATACCACGAAGAGGATAAAAAGCTCATGGGCAAGTTATTCGTGGCAGCAAAATCCACCAACTCAAGCCCCCATTTGCCATGCTTTATATCTATAATATTTCCGAACCCGATCTCCGGTTTCGGTATAACTCGCTGCACCGCGGCCACGGTGCGGAGATAGTGGTGCTCATACTGACCCTGCGTACCCTGCCAGTGGCCTGGATAGAGATCCGGCTCAGTGCCTACCCTGAAGCGCCAGCCGGCAACCCGCTCCTGACCAAAAGCCGCGACCATGGCACGGAGCGCCCCCTCCACATAGCCCTCCCAGAGAGCGTACTTTTGCGGCGGCGAGGTGTTGCCGTACTTCTCCATCTTGACATCGCCCGACATCTCCAGCGGCACGTTGTCCAGCACAATCCGCGGTGTGTATCCAGCCTCTATGATCCCCTGGAGGCTGGCGATCAGACCTGTAAAATCGAAGCGAGGCGCCCCCTTTTCATCGGCTCCCAGAAACCAGCGGTTACGCCGGTCGTTTCTCCCACCCAACAGACGCACACAGTTAACCGAGCGCATACCAGGGCGCAGGGTTCTCTGCTGCGCCTGGTATTTTGGATCAGTGAACTGCTCCTGGCTGGTGTAATTGGCGATTGACCAGAAGTTGTAGAGAGGGCCTTCAACGCGCGACGCGTCAACACTGATGGTGCGGGTGCCGGGCCGGTACTCCGGCAGCGGCGGCGGGTCAGCGCGCAGTGAAACGCGGTCAATACTTCCGCGCCATGGCTGCCGATTACCACGCCGGCCCAGATACAAGGCTGCTGGCCACTCTTGGATCTGAGCACCGTGCGCGCCCCCCACAAGCTGATCATCCAGACGCAGGTAAAAGGCGACCTTGCCGTCCTCAGCCCTCCATTGAAACTGAACTCGGTGCTGTTCCCCGGCACGCCATTGCCGGGCTGCGGCGCCGATGATCGAGGCATGGTGCTCCTTGTCAGCTTTATAAACGGCGATCAGGTTGCCGTTACGAAAGAACAGCGTGACATGCGTGTGCGCTTGCTCACCAACATGGAATAACGTCTGCTCCGCCTTTGACGGCCAATCCTCTGGCACGGTCACGAAAAGCTCAACCATCCCGGCCGCCGCACTCAGATAGTTCTGCATAGGCAGCTCGATCCCGGCAGCGGGAACAGGCTCCGCAATCTGCGCATTCGTCTGACACAAGCCAACGCTAAGCGTGATTGCGAATATAACCAAAATTTTTTTAATTCTCATGGCACTCCAATCTTGATCAAAATATGATACCACACCTCATGAATTGCAGTCTAGCACGCTGTAGAGCTTTAAATTGACATCGCATAGAGCGGCTAACACTTTTACAAACAAAATTCGGATGCGGCGGAGAGCTGCGTTAAAATGTTGCCATCAGGCCGACTGAGAGCCAGCTTTCATCGCCGCCCCCATCTTTGCGTACATCCTGATTGGCCCACGAATGGTTAACTGAGCCCACCAGGCAGAGATGCTCCGTGAGTTCGTAATCAGCAACCACCCCCACTTGGAAGTTATTGAATCCATTGTAGTCAGGGGAGGCAAAACCAAAATCAAACCCTTCGAGAATATAAGGGATCAACACCAGCCCGCATTTAGAACATTTGATCGGTACGCCCAGTGATAACTCCACAAAACTGCCATCCGCCTCAGTTGAATAGACATACTCAATCCCTGGTACCACGCCGGGGATGCAATTCAACTCAGCCCCGACCATCAATTCATTATCAGCTGTGTCATCCTTAAAAAACTCAAGCCGCGTGTAACCGGCCGACAACTCCATCGGCCCCCATTCAAACCCATATTCCAGGGACATCTTAAGTTCGTCATAAGAGATCGTATCTGCCAGGCCATACCACGCCCCGGCGGTAAACCCATAGAAATCAATTGTTCCATCTGCAATAAACATGCCGCCGCTGCCAAGGTTGTCCCGGCCTTCGGTTATGTATTTGCTAGTCCAATACGTTCCGGCGTTGTAGGCAATCCTTGGTGGCTCCTCCTGCACTTCCTGCTCTTCCTGCTCTTCCTGCTCTTCCTGCTCTTCCTGCTCTTCCTGCGCAAAAACAGTTTGGAGTTGCAAAAGGGTTAGAAAGCAGGAGATACCTGCAATCAATTTTGTGTAATTCATAAAAGCCCTGCATTGTTTGGTTTTTCGGTAATTCCTTCAATTTCTTGAATGCGCACTATGTTAGCCGTGCCAAACACTCAAGTCAACACCAAACTTTAGCCGGGTAAATATTTTTGGAAGTGATGAAAATGTAATGCCGCTCATCGAGCGGCTAATACACGTGCGACAACTCTTGCAAAAGGCTGCCAACTAGCCCTGCAATGCCGCTCATAGAGCGGCTACTACACGCTTTCAAAAGACTTGCAATTCGCCCTGCGAAGCGACGTACGCGGAGCGCGACCGCGGAGCGCGACCGCGGAGCGACAAAGTTTACGATAAAGTTTACGATAAAGTTCGAGTTAAAGATAAAAAGCATATGAAAGACAACTTCAACCATTTGAAGTTACAGGCAGGCTCTACGCCCCGGATTTTTCTTGGTAACCACAATCCAGAGCCGGAAAGAATCCGTGCAGGCGAGCACCGGCAGCCCGCCGGCGTCTGTGATCATCTCCAGCATAACCTCGGGCAACTTGAAATAGCTCCGCATCAGCATCAGTTTTTCAAGCACTGCGACAACCTTGATCAACGCCCGCCTTAGATCCGGCTCCTCAATCACCAAGCGCCCGCAAGGTTTCAGAACACGCAGCAATTCACGCAGCGCAACAGGCTGATTGATAAGATGATGAAAGGCATCCACCAGCAGAATCCGGTCGAACGTCGCATCCGCAAATGGAAGTAACTCAACCTTGTCCAGTCCTGATTTAAAGTTGTCACTTTTTTTCTGCATTTCCTTGTTGCTTTTTTGTTGTTTTGGGCCCCGAGGTGAGCGTAGCGAATCTTGGGTCTCTCTCTTAACCCCCCTAGGGGGGTCGCG